>CAXMSJ010000081.1:0-34678 GCA_964196305.1 uncultured Acidimicrobiia bacterium | reverse complement strand
CTCTATCCATAAAGCCTGCAACCAAGAAACCGCCGGTGAAGCGGACAACCTAGTGTGCGGCGACGCTGTTATCAGCATCTTTATTCGTTCCCTACTGCGACATCTTATCATATGGTCAAACCTCGCGCACCACCAGGAAAGGTTTAATTGTGCCGGCCGTTACTTTTCCCAACCCCAGTAGTCCACCATCACCAGCAGCTACCATTTTTATCACGGTTCCGTCGAGCGATGCTTCAGACACGCCCGCGCCAGATACGGCCCGCCCGGTTAAGATCAACTGCACCTCATCGTCCGAGGCCGCATACTCCGGCATCTCCAGGGCGTCCGTCATGGCAGTGAGCGGTACCTCCTCGGTGTCAACGCCCTTTTTCTGTAGTTCTTCAACCGTAAAGCTATCAGCGACAGTAAATCGTCCGACCCGGGTGCGCCGCAAGGACTCCAGATGGGCCGGACAGCCAAGTGCCTTGCCAAGATCAGCCGCTAAGGTGCGGACATAGGTCCCTGACGAGCACTTAACTTGAAAGTGGGCAGCGGGATGCTCCCCGGCGATCAGATCAGTGACTGTAAAGCTTTCGACCCGCACAGTCCGCTGCGGCATCTTTGGGTCTGCTCCAGCGCGAGCCAGTTTATACGCCGGCCGACCGCCCACTTTGATAGCGGAATACTTCGGCGGCACTTGGATGATCTCCCCGATCAGAGTCTTGAGAGCTGACTCTAGCTCACTGGCCGTGAAGTGACAGGCCGCCCGCTCTGTTTCCAGCCCATCGGCGTCTAACGTGTCAGTAGCAATACCGAAGCGAATCACACCAGTGTAATTCTTGTCATAACCCGTCAACCAGGAAGAGAGTCGCGTGGCCTTCCCTAAGACCAGGACAAGCAGACCGGTAGCGCTCGGATCGAGCGTCCCGGTGTGGCCCACCCGGCGTTGCCCGGACAGTCGCCTGACAACATTGACTACATCGTGCGACGTCAGACCAGCGGGTTTGTCTACTAAGAGGATGCCGTTTTTTTGAGCCACTTCTTGACTTTAGCAATGATTCGAGACGGAGCAACAATCGTGGTGAAACCGGCAGCATTGTGGTGTCCGCCGCCGCCAAACAAACGCGCCATCTCGCTGACATCTATCAGGCCGCGAGACCGGGCGCTCCCTTTAAACTCTCCGGATTCCGCCTCCTTAATGACAAGAACGGAATCAACAGCCTCCAGTGAACGGAGCGAATCCACCAAGGAGTCAACCTCATTTGAGAGAGCGCCGGCCGCCTCAAGATCGGTTCTAGTGATGACCACGTAAGCAAAGCGCAAGTCCGTGTCGAGCACGGTTGAAGTTAGCCCCAGCCCCATCAAGCGCAGCCAACCTATCGAGTTGCTCTCATATAGGTGACTAAATAATACATTCGGCTTGACGCCAATATCCAGTAAGTCTGCAGCGGCTCGCAGTGCCTCCCCTGTAGTATTTGAGTACTGCCAGTTACCAGTATCGGTCAACATTCCGGTATAGATGCACACCGCGGCGTCAACGCTCGGGCGACGGTCAAGCCCCTGCCAAATATCGAGGACCATTTGGCTGGCGGATGTAGCGGTCGGCTCAACCCAGTTGATCTGCCCGAAATGTGAATTGTCCGGATGATGGTCGATATTGATAACGGTTTCGACTGCTGCTAGCGCCGCCTTGTTATCTCCAAGCCGATCCTCGGTTGCCACGTCCACAGCAATCAATGTATCTGCCTTGAGCCGTTTTGGTTGAGCCACTCTATCCACGCCAGGCAACCATTGATATTTCGCCTGCACCATGGCCGGATCCATCGCTATAACCGCTGTCTTCCCTAGTTCCTCCAAGAGAAAGGTGAGCCCAAGAGCCGCGCCGATAGCATCTCCGTCGGGTTGGACATGAGGAGCGACAATGAAAGACTCGCCGGCGCCGATGGCTTCAATGACGCGGCTTTTATCTGACATCATGCTAGTCGTCTTCTGATCTTTCCTGTTGTAGATCATGTAGGACCTTGGATATGCGCGCGCCGGTCTCCACGGTGGGATCGTACTTGAACTCGATTATCGGAGCATATTTTAACTGCAACCGGCGCCCGATCTCAGTGCTAATAAACCCCGCAGCACTCTGCAAGCCCTTGGATGCCTCATCTCGCCGGTGCTTACTGCCCATCAGGCTGAAGTAGACTCGACACTGGCGCAGATCGGGAGAGAGGTCGACGCCAGTCACCGTCACAAACCCGATACGGGGATCCTTGATCTCCCCTTTCTCGAGCATCCAGCCCAATTCCTGCTGGATATTTCTAGCTACCCTAGTGGTCCTATTGCTCATACTCAATATTCGCGCGGAACTTCGACTTTCTTGTAAGCCTCGACGATATCTCCTGCCTTAACGTCCGTAAAATTCTCTAAACCGATTCCGCACTCGTAACCGCTTTTGACCTGCTTCACGTCGTCCTTAAACCGGCGTAGCGAAGTTATCGTCCCTTCGTAAACCACCACTCCGTCACGGACCAACCGAACCAGAGAGCCCCGCTCTATCTCGCCCTCGCTGACATAACAACCAGCGATAAAGCCGAGCTTTGGCACCTTGAAGACCTCTCTGACCTCAACCCGACCGACATCGACTTCCTTAAACTCCGGCTTCAACATGCCCACTAAAGCAGACTTGATATCGTCAACGACCTGGTAAATGACACGATAGGTCCGCACATCTACGTGCTCTTTTTCCGCCATCGCTTTGGCTTTTGCCTCAGGCCGGACATTAAAGCCGATGATGATGGCGTCTGAAGCAGCAGCCAGCATCACGTCTGATTCCGAGATCGCTCCAACTGCTTTGCGGATCACGACAATTTTTACTTCCTCGTGATCGAGCTTTTCTAAAGATTCCTGCAACGCCTCGACTGAGCCCTGGACATCGCCTTTGAGAACGATTTTAAGCTCCTGAACTTCTCCCTCCTGGAGTCGCTCGAATAGATCGTCGAGGGTGACATGGGGGCGCATCTGGGCGACTTGGCGACGTTTAAGAGCTCGCTCTTCGGCGATGCTTCTGGCCTCGCGCTCGTCGACCACAACCTTGAAGCTCTCTCCAGCACTCGGCACTGACGACAAGCCGAGGATCTCAACCGGCACACCCGGGCCGGCTTTTTCAATGCGCTCGCCGTGGTCATCAAAGAGTGCCCGGACCTTGCCATACGACGCCCCAATGACCACCGGATCGCCCGGGGTCAAAGTCCCCCGCTGCACCAAGACTGTCGCCACTGGACCTCGTCCACGATCAAGCTTAGCTTCGACAACGACTCCGCGAGCCGCCGCGAATGGGTTCGCCTTTAGCTCACGCATCTCCGCTGTGAGCAGAATCATATCAAGCATATCGTTGATATTGGTTTTCATCTTAGCCGATACCTCGACGAAAACGGTATCGCCCCCCCATTCCTCGGGGACCAATTCATACTCTGTTAGGCTCTGTTTTATCTTCTCTGGGTCCGCCCCGGGCTTATCTATCTTGTTGATCGCCACCAAAAGCGGCACGTTCGCTGCCTTGGCGTGCTCGATAGCCTCCACTGTCTGAGGCATAACCCCGTCATCCGCAGCCACGACCAAAATAGCGATGTCGGTAACACTGGCACCACGAGCTCGCATAGCTGTGAACGCCTCATGACCAGGTGTATCAATAACAGTAATGCGCTTATCTCCATGCTGCACTGTATACGCCCCGATGTGCTGAGTGATGCCACCTGCCTCACCCGAGATGATGTCGGTTTCTCTCACGGCCTCCAGCAAGGACGTCTTTCCGTGATCGACATGGCCCATGATAGTCACTACCGGGGGCCGCACCACCAATTGAGACTCATCATCAACATACTCCTCCGCAGACTCAACGCCTGAGGAAACAACTTCGACCTCTATTCCGAGCTCATCGGCGAGCAGTCCTCTGGCCGTGTCACTGATGACCTGGTTGATCGTCAACATCTCACCCATCTTGATGAGCACCTTGATTATATCGTTCGGCTCACGCCCGATAGCCTCGGCAAACTCTTTGACCGTAGCTCCTTCAGGCAGCTCGACCACTCCGAGTATCGGCGCCACTGTTTCCTCGGCCTCAACCTCGGTTTCTACCTCAGTTTCAGCCTCAGTTTCAGCCTCGGCCTCTGACTCCAGCTCAGACTCAACAGGAGACACTTCCGGCTCGGTCGGAGATTCCTTTGCTTTTGACTTGGCAGCAGACTTTTTGGCAGCCGGTTTTGTCTCAGCTTTCGGGGCGCTCTTGCCCGCTTTCCGCGCCTTGACCCGCTCGTCTTCTCGAAGGACTGCCCTTCGTATCGACTCGGCCGTCGATTCGTCAACCGCTTGAAAATGATTCTTGACTGTCACACCGCGCTTCGTGAGATGCTCGATGATCTTGTCATTCGTCAGATTCAGCTCTTTAGCTAGCTGGTGTACTCTTACTTTTGGCACAATCTATACCCTCTATCTATCGAAATTCTCAATTTCAGCTCTTAGTCGTTCAAGCTCCGGTACTACTTTGGCCCTAAAGGCCCTCTCGAAACGCCTCTTCCGGTCCGCCTCGCCAAGACAGTCTAGCGAGGGGCAGAGATACGCTCCTCTCCCTGGAGCCCGGCCCGACCGGTCAATCTGAATCGACCCATATCCGGCCTTCGGTCCGCGAGTCATCCGGACTAAGTCCGTCTTATCCTTACGCGCTCCACAGCCTATACACGCTCTAGTGCTAGGCAATCTCACCTTGCTTCTGATGAGCTGCCAGACCACAATAACGACTGTCTGGTTTAGCTTTCTTGGTGCACCGAGTCCCATCCGCCTTAATAGCCGCACACTGCTCTGCCTCATCTGTCTCAGTCGAGGCAGACAACAGCTCATCGGCCACTTGCGTCTCGCTTTTAATGTCTATCCGCCATCCGGTCAGCTTCGCAGCCAACCGCGCATTCTGACCTTCTTTGCCAATAGCCAAAGAAAGTTGGCCGTCGGGAACAATGACTGTCGCAGTCTTTAGGCTCTCATTTATCAGAACTTCCTTGACCTTCGCCGGCGCCAAGGCATTCGCCACAAATAGCTTCATGTCCTCGTTGTACTGGACCACGTCAATCTTTTCGCCCCGCAATTCTGAGACAACCATCCGCACCCGGCTCCCCTTGGGACCCACACAGGCGCCGACAGGATCGACACCGCCCTCCACGGAAATAACCGCGATCTTCGAGCGATATCCTGGTTCACGCGCCACCGACTTGATCTCGACAAACCCATCGTATATCTCGGGCACTTCAAGCTCAAAAAGCCGCCGCAACAACCCTGGATGGGACCGAGAGACAATGATCTGCGGATCCTTAGATGTCCGCCGGACCTCTACGATGTAGGCTTTGAGCCGCATCCCGTGGTCATAGCGCTCAGACGGGACCTGCTCAATACTGGGTAACAACGCCTCAACCCGCCCCAAATTGACCAGCAAGTACCTGGAGTCTGACTGCTGAACGAGGCCGGTAACGATATCGCCCTCTCGCCCGGCATACTCGTCAAACATCATCTCCCGCTCGACTTCTCTGATACGCTGCAAGATAACCTGCTTGGCGGTCTGCGCAGCCAGTCGCCCGAAATCGCTCGAAGTTACCTCTTGCTGCACCCGACTCAGCTCCTGGCCTTCCTCATCCACTTCCAGAACAAAGACGCTTAGCTCTCCGGTTTCCGGATCGATCTGCACATCAACTTCCTGATCGTCTCCATAATTCCGCTTATAGACGGCCACCAACGCCGCCTGGAGCGCCTCCAGGATAGTGCTTGCATCTATTTTCTTTTCACGCTCTATCTGCCGAAGAGCTTCTATTAACTCTTTATTCATGCTCTTTCGCCTTCCTACCAGTCGGTATATTTCAAGCTTGCTCTAGCGATCCGACCGTACTCTAACCGATGCCGCACTCCGTCGACTTCGAGTGTTACGCTCTCATCATCCGCCGCCATTATCACGCCGGTGAACTTCTTCCGTCCCCGCTCCTGGTCGGTCAGTCGAATTTGAGCGATCTCGCCGGCAAAACGCTGAAAATGTGCCGGCTTAGCCAAACGCCTCTCCAGCCCCGGAGACGATACCTCAAGATGATAGGCCGACTCTATTAAGCCGCCCTCATCCAGCGCCATATCGATAACTGCGCTAGCTCTTGAACAGACATCGAGGTTTATGCCTCCTGGTGTATCTATGAAGATACGTAAAACCATGCCAATCGGCTCACGCCGATATTCGACCTCAACGACCTCGAGTCCCTCGGCCTCCAGTAGCGGCTCCACCACCGCTTTTACTCTGTCAATAATTTCAGGCGTTTCCAAAACTAATACCTAAAAAAAAGTGGGCATAACCCCACTTCAGCCAAGTCGTCTCTTCGTCTGAGCCGACTATATCACAAGCGTGTTCTTTATCAAAGCGCGCCGGCTCGCTACTCCAGCCGCCATTTAAGCTCCCGCTACCTCCAGAAACGCATAGTCCCCGACCTGGTTTCGCCCGGTGACTTCCGTCTGCAAGCTTGATGAAAATATCGGACCGGCCGTCACCATCGTGTGATACTCTCCTAGCTCGCCGGATGCATCAATCCCAGCCTCTTCCATTTCTGCAATCGTCTGGTGATTTATCTCTTGTCCCAGAAACCCGGTATCCAGCCTGTCTTTTCTGACAACGACTACCGTCGCTTTAAATCCATGATCAATGAAGTCAGTCAGTAGTTCCCGCCGTGGTCGTTGCCAGAGTGGCTGGTAAGGGTGGACACCAGCTGAGTCACAGACCCTCTCAACCCACTCGCGATGTGGGTCAACATCTATATCTCCAAATACGCCTGACTCCAGTCCGCTCCCGGAGAAGCTCCGTAGGGCATCTATGAAGACCTCCTCGTACTGGCCCCAAGTGGCTGACCCAAAGATAATCGGAATTCCCAATCGCTGAGACTGCGCTTCCAACAACGAGCGCGATAGGCCGTGCGAACGAGAAACCTCTCCGCCCTCGTCCATCATGGTGAACAGGGCTTTCGGCAAACCACCCCGGACAATGGCTTGATACAGCGCAAAACAAGAATCCTTCCCTCCGCTCCACGAGCAGAAGAATTGTTGTCCAGCTATTGAACTCACTAAACTTTCACCATATCCATATTGTACCCTTGCCGCGGCGCTTCTTTCTTAGCTTAGCAATCCCTCAAGAACGTCGGCTACCTTGACGGCCAGCTCACGCTTAGTGATTCTCCCCAGGTCTTGCTCCCCCTCGGCCCTGACGATCAGGGCCTCAATATCATCGACAGCGAAGCCTTCCCCGAAACCAACTTTTGTGCAAACGATCATGTCGAGATTCTTGGCGTCCAATTTTCGTCTTCCGGCTGCTAACAGGTCCTCGGTCTGGGCAGCGAAGCCAACTAGCACCTGATGGTCGGCTTTAGTCTTCCCTAGTTCGGCCAGGATATCTGGGTTCTGCTCTAGATCAAGTTCGAGGGGGAGGTCGCCCTTGCTATACTTGCTTGTAGCCGTCTTTTGAAACCTGTGGTCCGAAACGGCAGCCGTCATCACTAGTGCGTCCGTATCGCTAAAATACTGCTGCGCCGCATCATGCATCTCAAGAGCTGACTCAACTGAGACGAACCGCACAAGACCACTCGGTCGGAGATGGGTAGGGCCACTTATCAAGACTGTCTCGCCACCGCGACGAGCGAGCTCATCCGCCAAGGCATAGCCTGCCTTACCGGTGGCCGGATTAGAGAGAAAACGCACGGGATCAAGGTATTCGCGGGTAGGGCCGGCAGTAACCACAAAGTGCTTCCCTAAGAACCGCTCCGCCATGGCCAAGCGGTTAACAACAGCCGTCTTGATCTCATCAACATCGGCCAACCGCCCCACACCTGTGTCGCCACAGGCAAGGTCACCCCGGCCCGGACCAATCAGTTCATAACCAAGTGCCTGCAACGTAGAAATATTCCGCTGATTGGCTGCCGCCAACCACATGCTTTCGTTCATTGCCGGACAGATAATGACAGGACACTGTGCCGCCAGAACGATTGTTGATATCGGGCAATCAGCAATCCCGGCAGCCAATTTTCCGATGATATTGGCAGTGGCAGGGGCAATAACAAGAAGATCGAGATCGCGAACGAGGTCAAGATGGGCGAATCCTGCTCCTGACAAGTCTAAAACCGGCTCGTGGCCGGTAATGCCGGAAAAAGTGGCCGGCCCGATGAAGTTAGTCGCAGAATGCGAGAGGATTGCCTGAACCTCAAGTCCACTCTTAATTAAACCACGCGCTAACTCTGCCGCCTTGTAGGCAGCAATACTACCGCTAACAGCTAGCGCTACTCGCTTGCCGGTCGCCGACAACTCAGCCGGCGATGCCGGCCTCATCCGGTCTCTCATAGCCAATCTTACCTTGAGCGATCTCACGGTACGCGATCGTCAGCGGCTTCTCGCTGATCTGGTCGAGTTCAGGCCCGGGAACGTCCGTCAACTCGTGTCGTTTAATGCTGTTGAAATAATCATTGATCTGTCGAGCCCGCTTAGCCGCTAGAAGAACTAACGAATAACGGCTATCGAAGTCTTCGACCAGTTTACTTACATTTGGGTACATAATTCACCTCCGAGCGGCCACCAGCGCTTCAGCTAACTGATCGGCAGCCTTATCGAGATCATCATTGACGATGACCTTGTCATACTCTTCTTTATACTGCAACTCCCTGATCGCCGTATCAAGGCGCTGATCGATCTGGGCGGCCTCCTCAGTATTGCGCTCTCCCAACCGCCGTCGCAGCTCATCGACGGATGGCGGTGCAATAAAAATATAGACAGCTTCGTCAGCCAGTTGCTCTTTTACTTGCATAGCCCCCTGAACATCTATCTCCAGGATGACAATCGCTCCCCCTTTTAGCGCTGCCACTATCGGGCGAAGCGGCGTACCGTAATAATCATCGTAGACCTTAGCCCACTCCAAAAAAGCGCCGGCAGAGACATCCTTTTTGAACTCTTCTTTAGTTTTAAAGAAGTAATCAACCTTGTCGCGCTCCCCCGGTCGGGCCAACCGGGTTGTGGCTGAAGTGCTATAAAAAAGGTTAGGGACTCTCTTGAGGATGCTCCCCACAAGAGTCCCTTTACCGACCCCAGAAGGCCCGGACAAGACTATTAGTCTACCTTTATTTGGAAGAGATATCTTGTTAGGCAAACTCTCTGAGCAGATTAGCTCTTTGGTTTGCACCTAACCCTTGAACGCGCCGGGTCGGGCTGATATCCAGCTCTTCCATTTTTTTGGTCGCGCGCGCTTTGCCGACGCCCGGAAGCGACTCTAGCAAGTTGCCGACTTTCATGCGACCTACGATCGGATCGTCAGACCTGTTGAGCAAGTCCTTGAGTGAAACGGAGCCACTTTTTAGTTCCTTCTTAAGCTCCGCTCGTGCTTGTCTTGCCTCAGCCGCTTTCTTTAAGGCTGCTCGCCGTTCTTCATCGGAGAGATTTGGCAGTGCCATGAGATTCCCCCTTTTCCTCCAAAGGTGTTGACCAGGACGTTTGCCATTATACCGGTACGAAAGCTGCTTGACAATAGAACAGACGTTTTTAGTGAGAGGTTATTCTAAATAATCTTTGAGCTTGGCGCTACGACTCGGATGGCGAAGCTTGGAGAGCGTTTTTGATTCTATCTGCCGGATGCGCTCACGAGTAACACCGAAAACTTTGCCGACTTCTTCCAAGGTGCGCGGGTGGCCATCTTTTAGACCAAACCGCAGCTCAATGACCTTGCGCTCGCGATCAGTCAGGGTATCCAAGATGCTGCGCAACTGCTGCTGGAGAAGAGAAAACGAAGCGGCATCGGCCGGCACCACCGCCTCTTGATCCTCAATAAAATCACCTAGCTGCGAGTCCTCTTCCTCCCCTATTGGGGTCTCCAAGGACACTGGCTCTTGAGATATTTTTAATATTTCTCTGACTTTTTCGGGCGTCAGCTCCATTTGATCGCCGATCTCTTCGGGGGTCGGTTCCCGGCCATGCTCCTGCAAAAGTTGACGCTGCACCCGAATAAGCTTGTTGATCGTCTCGACCATGTGTACCGGGATCCGGATCGTCCGCGCCTGGTCGGCAATAGCCCGGGTGATCGCCTGGCGGATCCACCACGTGGCATAGGTGCTAAATTTATAGCCTTTCCGGTAGTCAAACTTTTCGACTGCTCGAATCAGCCCCAGATTGCCCTCTTGGATCAGATCAAGAAAGAGCATGCCGCGACCGACATACCGCTTGGCAATACTGACGACAAGTCTCAGGTTGGCCTCTACTAATTTCCGCTTAGCGACCATCCCCTCGCGCTCCACCCGCTGCCAGCGTCGCTTTCCTTTCTTATCAAGATCAGAGTCGTCCTCGAGGACCGCAATGGCCTCCTCGCCTGCCTCTATCGCCTTGGCTAACTCGACCTCCTGGGCAGCGTTCAGTAGTGAGACCTTCCCGATCTCTTTGAGATACATCCGTACTGGGTCACTAGTGACTGTCTTGATTGAGAAGTCTATACCCTTCTTGCCTGCCTTCGCCCCGGCTTTTTTCTTAGCAGCCGGAGTGGTCGACTTCGACTTCGACGCGGTGCCAGCGGCTTTCTTCTTGCTTTTGGCCGGCTTTTTCTCTTCGACTACGCTAATGCCCTGAGTTTCAAGCTCTTTGTAGATATTCTCCACCTGCTTGACAGACAAATCGACTTTCTTCAGCGCGTTCGCGATCTCCTCAGTGTTTAGCGCTCCGTTCTTGTTGCCTTTAGTGATCAGTTTCTGGACTTGCGGTAGCTCCAGTTCCTTTACTTCCTGACCCACAAAGTTCCTCCATCTATTATATTGTTCCGTAACTCACGTCTCTTATATTCCATCGCAACCAGTTCTTCAAAAAGTTCATCATACCTCTTATCGGTACTGTCCGTCTGCTCTAACGCTTTTTTTTGGCACTCAATGTGTCTATCCAGGTCGGTTTCCTTGCACTTTAAATATACTTCCATGAAGTGAGTTTCCAGGTCGACGCCACCAATAGGCTCCAGCGACAGCTCGGAAAGAAGTTTGCTTAATGCGGAGTCAAGCTGGTGGATCATGTCTCCAATCTCATCGCCTTTCTCTGACACACTGTCGATCATGGCTTGCGCCAGCCTGGCTAAGCGCTCGTCCGGCCACGCCTCGAGATCCATGTCGCCCAGAGCTCCAACACGGCCAGGCTCCTTGAGTACCGCCTTGACCAACTCCCGCTCGGGCCCCGTCGCTCGCTTAGGCATGAGCGGGGGCTGCGGCGCCGCCCTTCGGCGACCCGACCGCCCCGCCTGTGTGATGACAGCCGTCATGGCCTCGAAGGAAACATTTAGCTTTTCCCCGAGATAGCGCATGTATTCCTCTTTTGCGACAGCACTGGAGAGCCCGGCTATCAAAGGGGCTGCCTGGGCTGCAGCCTTGAGTTTAGCGGTCTCGCCAGTGCCGCTCCGTTCGACCACTCGGTCGAGCAGAAATAGGCCCAGGGGCCTGGCCTCACTTATCAAACTTGAGAAGGAAACTGCTCCGTATTTAGCGATGTAGTCCGCCGGGTCGAGCGCGGCCGGAAGGACTGCGACCAGCAGTTCAGTCTCCACGTTGTCGATCAATCCATCCAAAACCTCGCGACCGGGAAGCCTCTGCAGGTTTAGATATTCCGAGGTCCGCTCCGCTGCCTTGAGTCCAGCTTCGTCGCCATCGAAAACCAGCATGACCCGGTTGACGAACCGGCCCAGCAGACGCAAGTGGTCCTCGGTAAACGCAGTTCCCAGAGTCGCGACCACGTTCTTAACTCCGGCTCCAGCCAGAGCTAACAGGTCCGTATAGCCCTCAACGACCAGGGCTGACTCGGTGCGTAAGAAATCATTCTTGGCCTGACTCAAACCATAGAGAACCGCTCCCTTGTGGTAGATCGGAGTCTCCGGCGAATTCAGATATTTCGGGGTCGAATCATCCAGAACACGGCCACCAAAAGCAATCGGGCGGCCCTGGTTGTCGAGAATCGGAAAAATTACCCGACCCCTTAGTCGATCATAGAGCGTGCCTTTACCTGAACGAGCCGTTAGGCCGGCAGCTTGCATTTCTTCCTCGCGCACGTTGGCCTGCCTGAGATAATCCACGAGTGACGACCAATCAGGCGAGTACCCTAACTTATACTCGACCGCGAGCTCGGCCAAACCCCTTGACTTAATGTAGTCCCGAGCTCCTGTGCCCCGCTCGGAGCGAAGCGCTTTTTGGTAAAAGATGGTGGCTGCCTCGCAGGCCTGGAGAAGTCTAGTCTTCCTGCCAGGCTGACGAGAATTGCTCTCGGTCAACGTATGTCCGACCCGACGGGCCAACGTCTCCACTGACTCAGCAAAATCGAGGCCTTCGGCAGACTGCAAGAAAGAGTAGGCGTCACCGCCGACACCACAACCAAAACAATGATACAGCTGCTTGGCTGGGTCAACATGGAATGATGGAGTCTTCTCGTTATGAAATGGGCAGAGACCCTTGTAGGTGCGCCCGGATTTCTTTAATCTAACGCGGTCCCCAATGACGTCAACTATGCTGATCTTTTCCCGGACGGCCCGGATGTCGTCATCACTAAAACCAGCCATCGCGCTTCCTTTCCTGGTGCGGGGCGCAGCGGGAGTGGTTGTGAATATTCTATGATTTTCCGGCGCCGACCGTGCTTTTCACTTGCTCGTGAGCTCCATCGTACTCTAATATATTGTACCAAGCCATGTTAATCGCGAGGTAACTAAATGAGAATCTTCTTCACCAGCTTGCTCTCGGGAATACTGGGAGCCTTGATAGTATATGGGGCCTTCACTGTGACCCCACCGTCAGGGGCGCCCATACTAGCACCAGAAAATATTAATTTGCCAGGTGCCGCCAGTCCCCTGCTGCCACAGGAGTCGGTCGACCCAGCCGTGCTTAGTGCACAAGAAGTTTACGAGCAATACGGCAATGCCGTTGTCCATGTCAAAGCTTCGGTAACAAACACTTATGAGAACTTCTTCGGTCTGCCTGTTCCCGAGAACCAGATCTCCTCAGGCTCCGGCTTTATTGTGGCCAGCGACGGCTATGTCATCACCAATGCGCATGTTGTCAGCGGAGCTGATGAGATCACGGTGCAGTTTTCCGATCAGGCTGAAGAAAAGGCCAGCTTGGTGGGGATCGACCAGAGCACCGACCTGGCGGTACTGAAAACTGACACCTCCGATCACGACACCGGCATATTGGCCCTGGCTAACTCGCAAAACGCCGCCGTCGGCCAGACTGTTTACGCCATCGGCAACCCCCTCGGGTACGATAGAAGCATGAGTCGGGGCATCATCAGCGCCCTTAACAGGGTCATCAACGCGCCCAACGGTATTGAGATACGGGGAGTCATCCAAACCGACGCGGCCGTCAATCAGGGAAACAGTGGCGGACCACTCTTAACGGCCACCGGCAAAGTAATCGGAGTCACATCGCAAATCGCCACTACCGGCGCCGGTAATATCGGCATTGCCTTCGCCATCCCTAGTTCGATAGTTAAACGCGTTTTCGCGGAAATCAAGGAAACCGGTAAGACATCACGCCCCTGGTTGGGTATCAGCGGCGCTACTGTCGATTCGAACCTCGCCGAAGAACTTGGGCTCAAAACTAAGTCCGGGGCAATAATCGTCTCAATCATCGATCCGGGACCAGCGCGTGCGGCCGGACTTAAGGAAGCCGACCGTCAGATGTTAATTGATGGTGATTACCGTGAGGTCGGGGGGGATATTATCACTAAGATCAATGGTGAGAGAATCGACTCAATGGAAGCCCTGGTGAACGAGGTTAACCAGTATCGTGCCGGCGAAAAGATTACGCTAACCATCTTGCGAGATGATAAATTTCAGGAGATCAAGATCGTCCTTGATGAGCGTCCTCAGAAATTTAACGAACTTAATCTGGACCGTCGTTAGCTAGATCGGATCAGAACATCACCGATAAATCTTTAACCCTGACCAAAACGGTCTCCCAAATTGTCGGCTCGGGCTCAGCGGCTGGTGTTGGGGCGACCGGTAGCGGTTGTTCAACCACGACATAGGCCTCTTCGTCGCCCTTTACATATTGGAGGTCTCGGCGAGCAAGTATTTCCCAGTAGTCAGGGTCATCTTTGAGACGAACAATCTCTCGTCTTAAACGTTGATTTTCCCGGCGGGCGGACTCATGTTGCTCAGTCAGTGCCGCCAGTTCCTGATGCTGTTTAATCCTGGTTGTTAATGGCGCAGCCAACCACGCAGCGATGAAAAACAGGGAGAACACAATCAAGACGGCTCGGCGCCGCCTCGTGAAGAGCGGGTCTACTTTGCGCTTCTGCTTGGCCAACTTAATACTACTAGTGCGACTAATCTATGACTTATCTCTAATACAGCCGTGGAAATTATACCACAGATCAAACCAAGCGCTCGGGGTGTGTATAAACAACTGCGCCGCCCTTGCGAACATAGCCGGCCACCGTAATCCCCGCTTCCTTTGCCAGCTCGATCGCCAGATCTGTAGCCGCCGTACGAGAGGCGACGATCGGAAAAGCAGCCTTGGCGGATTTTGCCATCATTTCGGTTGAGAGGCGCCCGGTCGTCATGATCACCTTCTCCGCCAGCGAGTCGCCGGCCATGAGAACCATCCCGACAACCTTATCAACGGCATTATGGCGACCGATGTCTTCGGCGAC
Organism: uncultured Acidimicrobiia bacterium; assembly: GCA_964196305.1. Taxonomy (GTDB): domain Bacteria; phylum Actinomycetota; class Aquicultoria; order CAJVYJ01; family JAUVQD01; genus DAOUYN01. Next base: position 19,999 of record CAXMSJ010000081.1, on the reverse strand, counting down.
AAAGAGAATTTCACTGGCGGAGGCTACTGCCGCGCCATGAACCCCGCCGGTTTCCCGGTAAAGAGTGCACCGAACAAAGAAGTCATCCATTAACTGTGATAATCGCTCGCTCGGCACTTTAAGAGTGCTCGTCACCTGGGGCAGCTTGGCGGACAAATCGGCAATCAAAGCTCCACCGCCGCAACCAGAAGAGACAGTTCGGTGAAGCGTCTGCGGCAGCTGACCCCTAATCTCGACCCAAATGAGCGACCTGGGTATGTCGGGCATGATTCGGATGACATCATCCAGGCCGACAATCAGATCATTGGCCCACAACCAGCCGACTGCCAGCTCCTCTAACAGTTCTGGCGTAGCCATGAGGGTGACAATCTCGCGCTCGTTTATTAGGAGGCGAAACGGACGCTCGACGGGAACAGCCTCCGGACTACGTCGGCCGGTCATCAATGCCCCTCACGGAGAAGAGCTTCAGCCTGCTCAACATCTTTCCAGGTATTTATGTTGAAGAAAGAGATCAGCTCCGAGTCGTGAGCGCGCAGCTCTGCCTCACTCACTTCCCGCACCCGCACAGACTGATAAAAGTGGATGATCTGGCGACGACCGACAGCCAGCTGCTTCTCAATTATTGCCTCACAGCCGCGCCCATAAACAGCGTGCAGGGGCTCATACTTGCCCCCGATAACCGGTACGGTCACATCTGCCTCCGGGGCCAATTCAACCAGAAAACGAGCCAGCGCCGCTTGGATGAACGGCATGTCGTAAGCGACCACGAAAAGTCTCTCGGAAGTCGTCGCGCGAAAGGCAGAGAGGATACCCCCCAGCGGGCCCTGATGCGGCACTTCATCGAAAGTGACGGTTAAGTCATGCTGTGGAGCAGTAAAACCTGGGTCGTTCGTAGCATAAACGACCTCCGAGAAAAGCGCCTGCAGACGCTCGACGGGACGGCACCATTGGGGCGAGCCACCGATCTCGAGTTGCCCTTTGTCCCGACCGATCCTGGTGCTCAGACCACCAGCTAGCACTACTCCGGCGACCCCTTCCAGCGCCATCATTAAGTGGGGACCAGGTTGTCTTTCTGTAAAAGACTATGCAGCGTCACCAGAAGTTCCTTAACTGGGTCGCTATTGTGTACGTGTATATCATCGGGCGCCCTGACGATCATCGAGGTGTAGTTCAAAATTACACTAACCCCCGCTTCAACCAGCTTGTCTGTCACATTTTGAGCGAAATCCGGCGGGACGGCTATGATAGCGAAATCGATCTTCTCTTGCTTGATGATCTGATTAGCTTGGTCGATATGGACAATCTCGACGCCGTCAAGGGTCTGCCCGATCTTACTGAGGTCGGCCTCGAAAATGGCCGAAATATTGAAGCCGTGATTTTTCAGTCCGGCATGGTGAGCGATAGCGGAACCCAAATTACCCGCCCCAACAAGAGCAATCTTGTGCGGTTGGTCGGAGCCGAGAATCTTCTTGATCTCCGTGATCATCGGCCCAATCGCGTAGCCAACACCTTTGATCCCGTAGTTTCCAAAATAGATCAAGTCCCGCCTGATCGCCGCCGCATTAACCCCGGTCAACTTGCCTATTTCATTGGAGGAAACTGTCTTGACGCCTTCGTTTCGGAGTTGCAATAGGCAATTCAGATATTCGGGCAGCCGTTCAAAGACACCTTCCGGGATATTCTTCATCTTCACCCCGAACCGCCTAAGCGGTCTAAGTCGTACAGCTCTCGGAAACACAGTGTAACATCTGTTACGTAAAGCGTAAACGGCTCTTTAGGCTCCGAGTTCTCCGCGAATACGAATAAGGGCGATAATGTCAGTCTTGGTGACTAAGCCCACCAGCCGACTTTCGTCAAAAACCAGGAGATGGCCGATGTCTTCCTTGGCCATCTGCTTTAAGGCCTGTACGGCGGGCTCCCCTGGGGTTATTTGCTCTGCTTCAGTCAGCGGCTCAATAATCTCACCGACTGTGACAACCGGCCATCTCTCTCTGGCAATGTCCTTAACATCGTGAAGGGTGACAATACCGCGTAGGTCCTCGCCCTCAAGAACTGGAAACCGGCCGAACCGATGACGCAAAAAGTAGTGATCAACAAGATCCGCCAAAGTCGTCTTGGGGCCGACCGTTTTAACCTCATGACTCATGATGTCCGCTACAGTGACATCGGCCAACGTCCGTTCGATCATCACTTGGCGAAAGCTGCCGGCAGCCGACTGGTTCAAGAACCACCCGATCATCACCAACCACAGCCCACCAAGCTCCCCCGCGAGGAAGAGCAGGACTCCAAAACCAATCAACACGAAAGCTACGCCCTGACCCGCCCGTGCCGCCACATTAGTGGCCCGCTCGAAGTTGCCTGAAATGCGCCAGACCACCGCGCGCACCACCCGCCCGCCATCGAGCGGAAAGCCAGGGGCCAGGTTGAAGATCGCCAGAAATAGATTGATCTGCGCCAGCCAAGAAAATGCGGCAAAATACTCGCTCCTCAGCCCCGCGCCGGCCATCAAGCGGAAGATCAGATAGAAGGCGCCGGCCAAGACAAAGCTGGAAGCCGGGCCGGCCAGAGCCATTTTAAGTTCTGCGCCCGGTGCTTTGGGCTCCTCAGACATGTGGGACATGCCCCCGAAGATAAACAGTGTGATCTTCTTGATCGGAATGTTGTTCAGGTTAGCCACCAACGAATGGCTCATCTCATGAAAAAGCAGAGAGGCGAAAAATAGAGCCGACGCAAACAAGGCGATAATCATATTGCTGCCGGAAGAGTGGGTCGGAAATTCAGCGGGAAAAAGTCCAAAAGCCAGCGAAAACGTCACCAGCCCAAAGATAAAGAACCAGCTGTAACTGATAAATATCTCCACGCCGAATATCTTTCCAATTCGAATATCGCTCTGCATGACCTCGCCCTCCTTATCTCCGGTAAGGGTACCTTAAAATCAACGGCAACGAACAGAGCAGGTACTTTATTGACAAGGGGCGGTCGAGCATGTTAATCCTTGCCAGGCAGAATAATCAAACAATACGAGGTGACGATGAAAATAGTAGTAGTTGGGTCCGTAGCCCTCGATTCCATCAAGACTCCGTTTGGAGACGGCGTCGAGATTCTTGGCGGTTCGGCCACGCATTTTGCTCTATCGGCCAGATTCTTCACTGATGTCGGCTTGGTGGCCGTGGTCGGAGAGGACTTTCCGCCTGAGCATATCTCTTTTCTTGAGGAGCGCTCGATCGATCTAGCAGGACTTGAAACCGTCGCCGGCGAAACTTTTCGCTGGGAAGGCTACTATGAGTATGATCTCAACACCGCCCACACTTTAGATACAAAACTGAATGTTTTTGAGAGCTTTCAGCCGCGTCTCCCGGCGGCATATCGGGATGCCCCGTTCCTGTTCCTGGCAAATATTGATCCAGACCTGCAAAAGAATGTCCTTGATCAAGCACGTGCTGACGTGTTCAGCGTATGCGACACTATGAACTTCTGGATCGAGCGCAAGCCTGACGCCCTGCGTGAACTTATCAAGCATGTAGATTTCTGTTTGATGAATGACTCAGAAGCCCGCGAGCTCTGCGATACGTTTAGCTTGATCGAATCGTCTCGAAAAATACTGGACATGGGTCCTCGGGCGGTTATTTTTAAGAAAGGTGAGCACGGAGCGCTGCTCTTTATGAACAATAGCCACTTCGCGGCGCCCGCCTTCCCGCTCGAGGAGATAAAAGACCCCACCGGCGCTGGAGACAGTTTTGCCGGCGGATTTCTCGGCTACTTGGCCAATGCCGGTGAAATAACAGAGCCACATATCAGACGAGCCATCATCTATGGCAGCGTTATGGCCTCGTACAACGTCGAGGGCTTCGGGACCGAGCGGATCGCTAGATTGACCTTGGATGAGATAGAAGAACGGTTCGCACTCTTCCGTGAGATTACTCAGTTCTAGCGGACGCGTGGGCTAGACTGTAAAACGAGCGCCGGCGAGGGCTGAATCGCAACGGCAACTCTTCTCGACCGGCAGTTCCGGAATCAGCCTGAAAAGTAATTCTCGAAGCTTCACGTTATTGTCATTGAACGTCTGGATGACCTCTTCGAGGGTGACGGGTTCAACGTCCGGGTGTCCCTCAAGACCAACATCCCAATCGGTGATAAGTGAAACGTTTAAATAGCACATCTCCAGCTCGCGAGCGAGATAAGCTTCTGGGTACTGGGTCATATTGATCACCTGCCAGCCTTGGGCGGAAAACCACTTGCTCTCGGCTTTGGTGCTAAACCGGGGACCCTGGACCACGACCACCGTGCCGCTCTCATGCATGTTTAACCCTTGTTCGCGCCCGACTCGACCGGCGATTTCTCGCATCTGCCCACAGTAAGGCTCGGCCGAACTAACATGCGTGGAAATAGGGCCGTCAAAAAAAGTGTCTACTCGCCCCTTGGTGCGATCGACAAACTGGTCGCACAAAACAAAATCTCCGGGCCTGACGCCCACTTGAAGTGATCCGCTGGCGCAAGGACCGATGATCCGATCTACGCCAAGCTCCTTCATAGCATAAAGATTCGCTCGGTAGTTGATCATATGCGGTGGGTGCTGATGTTTTTGGCCGTGTCGAGGGATAAAAGCCACCCGCCGTCCACCGATATCGCCGACCATCACTCGATCGCTTGGCGGGCCGTACGGTGTCTCGATCGCAAATTCCTCAACATCTTCCAGGAACGAGTAGAATCCCGAACCACCGAAAACCCCTATTTCAGCTCTTGCCTCTACCACGTTTGCCTCCATCATCGCTTCGCTTACCTGGTAACCGCCGCCGGCTCACGCTCCGGGGCGACCGCCAAGATCAATTCTTCACCATCATTATTGTTCCCGCTGTCTCGACGGCAAGCCACGTTGACCTGAGTAGCCTCAGCCCCTTTGCCATAACCGGCGGTCATCCGGGCTGCCATCTCCAGGTCAGGCTGGCCGGTACGCGGACCTCGGACAACGGTCGTCGGCCCCAGCCATTCCGAGGCGGCCAGAATCCAGTCGGTATCTTTTTTGAGTTGCTCGAGACGCTCGTTCTCCGCCTCATTACGCCCGATAACAATCTGCCCGCCGGATGGCGCTTCAAAATGGCGCCCCACCTTCAGCAGCAAGATATCATTTTTATCTGGATCATCATCTTTAGCTAATCGACGGCGCAACTTATCGGCAAAATGTTTATCAGTCAGCAGGCAACCGCCGGCCGGACAGGGATAATCATGCATGTCGAGATCGTCCGCCAAGGCCATCTGGGGCTTCCTGGAGCGGCCAGAAATAGCCATCAGCTTCTCTCGATCGACCCAACCTTTCTGTTCGGGGATGGACGGCTCAAAAAGCTGCGCCGACAACGGGCGGACTATTAAGCCCGCCAACCCACTGTCGCGCTCAATAATGCGGATTGCGTCCAGACGTTGGGACATCGGTCTCTCCCCGAGAACTTCTCCTGTCACCACAAATGAGGCTCCCAGCTTGTGCATGTGTTCCCGAGCCATGTTGAACATTAGGATCCGGCAGTCCAGACAGGGATTCATGCCGCTGCCATACCCATATTTGGGGTGCTTGACAGCCACCATGAATTCCTCATAAAGCGGGATCACTTTCAGTTCGATCCCGAACTCTTCGGAAGCCTTACGCGCTTCAGCTTTACAGCTTGATTTGGCCGTGCAGTTACAAAACGGCGTGACAAAATTCAGGGCAATTATTTCAATGTCCTGTTCCTGAAGCATCTTGACCGCCAGGCGGCTATCCAGCCCGCCAGACAGAAGCCCGATGGCTTTTCGTCTCTCACTCAAATGGAAACCCTTCTAGTCGCTACTCTCAATATCTACTCCGACCTCGGCCAAAGCAGCCGCAGCCACCCCGATGCCGGGCTTTATTCTACCAGAAAAAGTACCGTCGAATATGACGCCAAAACCGCACGATGGACTCCGTGATTTCAGCAAAGCGCGCCGGCAGCCGGAGGCTTGAGCTACGGCCACAGCCGCTCGAGCCGCCGCCACAAAAGCCGAGGTGACATCGGTCCCGTCAACTGTCAACACTTGTGCCCGCCCATCAAGCACATCTCGTCCGTCTCCGCCGACGATCTCGGCCCGCGGCCGAGGCACACCTAAGTCTCCCGCCAGCTCCGGACAGAAAACCACTGCTTGACCATGACCGACAAGCGCCCGCGCTACGGGTGTCGAGTAGGTAGTGCCATCGTACCGACATTTTTCGCCGGTCAGACATGCACTGACAAAAACCGGCTCGGCATTCCTCACCAAAACTCCTTCATGAAGCGGATCTATCCTCAAGAATAATGTTAATCTATTCCGCTGCTCCCTGATATACTTTTTGTCATGCATTGGTCGCGATATTTTCTAGAGCCCGAGCAGGTCGGCCCCCTCCCCGGCGCAGATACCATTGGCCGCGCCGGCGGTGGTTGCGGCGACCTCGTCAGCATTGAGCTAAAGTTTGCGGGACCGATCATCTCTGAGGCTGCTTTCCTGGCGACGGGCTGCCCGGGAGCGATCGCCGGAGCAGCGGCCTCCGTCTCGCTCTTACCCGGACGGACCATCTACGAAGCGGCCACTCTTTGTGTCGCTGACTTTCGAAAAGTGCTGGTGGGAATGCCGGCGGAGCGTCAGTCTTGCCTACAACTGGCGGAGGCAGCACTCTCTGCCGCGCTGGAATCTTATCTTAGTCGTGACTCAGTAAAACTGCCGGAATCAGGACGGACTGCCGTGGCGATGAGTGGCGGCGTGGATAGCTCAACCGCTGCTTTTTGCCTACTGGATGCGGGCGAGTCGCTGCTCGGTTTAACCCAGCGCCTACATGACTATGGTGATGTCGGCACAGCGAGCTGTTGTACCCCTGCTGACCTTGAAGATGCGCGCGCGGTAGCCATTGCCGGCGGCTTCCCTCATTACGTTTTGGATATGCGTCGCGAGTTTGCCGCAGAAGTGATCGAACCGTTCTGTCAAAGCTACTTGAATGCCCGTACGCCGAATCCCTGTGTTGACTGTAATCGTCATCTTCGCTGGGGACGCCTTCTCGTGGCCGCCCGGCGTCTGGGTGCGGCGACTCTAGCCACCGGTCACTATCTTAGGATCGTCGACCCCGACAGGTCGGGCCGTTTCTCGATCCAGCGGGCGATTGATCGCGAGAAAGATCAATCGTACATGTTCTGGTCGGTACCGAGCGGTCTCCTGGCAAGCTTGAAAGCCCCTCTAGGTAGCCTGACCAAAAAAGAGGTCCGCGCGGCGGCGGCGGCCAGCGGTCTTCCGGTGGCGGAGAAATCGGAATCACAGGACGTTTGTTTTGTTCCCGAAGGCGATTATGCCGGCTTTGTCACCCGCGAGACCGGGTTTCGCCCCGAAAAAGGACCGATCATTGGAGCCGATGGCCAGCTTCTCGGCGAACATCGGGGGTTGATTCACTACACAATCGGGCAGAGACGCGGATTAGGCGTGTCGGCAGCCCAACCGCTTTACGTGACCGCTCTAGACCTGAAGCAAAATGCCGTCCACGTCGGCCCTGCTGCTGCCCTCGGGGTAAAAAGACTGACTGTCTCGGAGGTAAACCTTCTAGCGGGCCATGCTCTTGAGACTTCCTTCAAGGCCCAGATCATGCTCCGATATAACGGTCCGCTCGAAAGTGCGTCCGTCCACATAATCAGCGATACCCAAGCAGTAGTTGAATTTGATCGCCCATTCGGACCAGTCGCCCCTGGACAGTCGGCTGTTTTTTATGATGGAGACAGTTTGATCGGCGGCGGGGTGGTGGACTAAGTTCGTTCAGCCAGCCATCCCGCCATCAAGCTGCTCAACTTGGACTCCGACTTCATCGACATAACGGAGGCCCGCCTCCAGGTCCGCCTCGACTCCGTCCAACTCAAGAACTACCCAGCCGACTCGCTGCTCGACATTTGCCCGACGGATATTGGTAACTATATTGAAGTTTTTTCCTAAATTGTAGATAACCGGCTCTTTAATAAGCTTTTCCGGAAACGTTAGTTTCACCCGTAACTGCGTCATCCATTCCTCCTGCTCAAGATACTTGTTTGCTGTCTAGCGCTCTGTCGCCCGGCTCCGCTTACCCAGACCGCCGACAAGCAAGCGCAAGAAACGAACTTCGCCTAGACCCATAGCGGCAGCAAGACCAATATAGACGGTCGCCCCGAACACTGCAGTGACTATGAGTACGACTGCCAGGCCAACTTCCGGCACCCGCCAAGCCAACCCGCCAAGCCAACCCGCCAGCAAAAACATTATAACCCCCACTGGAACGGAAATCAGGGCGAATTTTGCCACCGAGGTCATGAGGGACCTCGCACCTAGCGGTCCAATCCTGACCCGGAGTGACCGAAACATCAGCGCCATCGTAAATAAATACGTCAGACTATGCGACAATGCCAGCCCCGGCACCCCGAGAACGGGTGCCAGCAAAAAATTTAGCGCAATATTGAGCGGCACTCCAAGCGCGTTGACTTTCGTGGGGAGAATGCTGTCGTGAAGCGCGTAAAAGACCCTGTTGAGCAACATGAATAATGAAAATGGCAGCAGCCCGACTACAAAGAAAGTTAGCACACCCGCTATCCGAGCCGCTCCGGCAGCGCCAAAAAAGACCGTGAACATGTTAACGGTCGGCCCACTTAGCAGCACAAAATAGAGCGAGACTGGAATCATCACAAATGCGGTAGCGGTGATAGCCGTGGCTAGGGTGCGCTTAAAGCTGCTCATATCGTCCGCGACAGACTGTTCCGAAAGGGCCGGGAAAAGCACGGTTGAGATACTCACAGCTAACAGACCATGAGGCATCTGAAAAAAGCGCCAAGCATATACAAAAGCAGATATGCCGCCCTCATACTGCCAGGCCAATGCATTTGAGACCGTTAAGCGGACTTGGTTTGAAGCGACATAAATCAAGACCGGCCAAGCCAGAACTCCAAGCTTCCTAATAGCCGGGTCACGAAAATCGACAACAAACTGATGGCGCCAGCCGAGCTTAATAAGCGCGGGCAACTGGATCAGCGCCATGGCGGCAATGCCTAGAGCAGTTCCGGCCGCCAACACTGTCAAAGCCAACGTCGGATTTGTCTTGCTCAGCGGAATGTATAAAAAGAGGACGGTGGCAATAACCACAAGATTGTTGAATATCGGAGCATAAGCGGGAGCCGCAAACCGGCGATGCGCCTGCAGTATCCCATTGAAGATCGCCGTTAAGCCGTAGAAAACTATCTCCCAGATAAAGAACCGGAAAAAGAACTCGACGTTAGCGATATTAACGGTCTGGGTCGAGACCATGAAGGTCTGAGCGCGAATCAAGTAGTAAGAGAATATTGTGCCAAGAGTGGCAATAGTGACCAAAAAGATGAAGGTAATATTGGTGATATTGGAAGCCAACCGCCAGCTATCGTCAGGATCTTTCAGAATCCTCTCGATCAACACAGGCATAAAGATAGAGGTCAAAATGCCGCCGGCGATCAACTCAAAGAGCATGTTCGGCATCATATTGGCCAAATTATATGAATCTTGTAAGTAGTCGAGAGCACCAAAAGCATAGGCGATCACCAGGATATTAAGTAATCCTGTGACCCGGCTGATGGCGGAAGCAAAAGACATGACGCCCGCAGAACGCGTCAAACTCTTATTACTTGCCAAAGACTTCTTCCTCTCAACGGTCTGCGCCTGGCGGCAGATTCGCGTAATAATATCATAGCAACTCGTCACTAAAGCCGAACGGTGCAGGTGTTGTCTTGCGAGAGCTACCAACTTATGCTACGATTCTGACGCTTTGAACAGGAGAGGTTAAATGGCAAACATCAAATCACAGATCAAGCGGATCAGAACGGCAGAGAAACAGCACGAGCGCAACAAGGCTGGTCGCTCCGTTTTGAAAACACGTCTATCTGGTTTTCACAAAGCGGTCGAGAGCGGCGACAAAGAAGCTGCTAAGATCGCGCTAGCCGCGGCAATTAAGTGCCTAGACAGTGCCGCGTCGAAAAATCTGATTCACAAGAACAACGCCGCGAACAAAAAATCCGCGTTGACTAAAGCTTTCAACAAGCTCTCTTAAGAAGCCTATTCATTTAGCGGCCCAGCCCGCAAAGGTCGACGGTCAACTGCTCTAACAATATCCGCGGTGGCACTGGGCGACTTTTTCTATAATAGTCAGCTTCGAGCAAAATACCGAGAGCTTTCTTTAGTGCCGGTGGCGAGAACAGCCGGCTCTGTTTTTCCAGAAAATATGCCTGACCCTTACTAACGCCTAGGCGACGAGCGAGCGACTCGCCTTTAAGCTGCTCAATCTTTGTTCTGAGAATCAATTGAAACTGGCGCTCCAGCAGCGCAAAGGTGTTCCCGACTTCAGACTCCCGCTCCAGAAGCGGCTCCAGTAACACCAGCGCTTTCTGCTTATCTCGCTCGACCACTGCACCAATAAAATCATAGACCTCTGCCTCCCCGTGAGTCACCACCACTTGGCGACAGAGAGCAACATCGACCACCTTATTATCCCCGGCGGCATCAGCCACCTTGGCCACCTCAGTGCTAAGATTGTCCAGGTCTGTGCCCACCCAGCGCTGTAAATACTTGACGGCCGCCGGCTCAACCTGTTTGCCTCGACCGGCGAACGCGGCCTTGATCCAGCTGGCAACGCCGCTCCGTACCTCGTATTCAGCCACATCCGCCGCCTCAGAAGCCCGGCACAGCTTAAGTAGCTTATTTGAGGCCAAACGGCGTTTCATCTGGCTACCGTCGGTCTCCTGAGCCAGAACCAGCACGGTCTGAGGGTTCGGGTTTTCAATATACGCTGCTAGTCTCTTCTGGGCGTCGGCGGGGAAACTGAGAGGACCATCGACGACCACCAGGCGGCGACCGCCAAGAAATGACAGGGTCTGACATTCTGCCAACGCTCTATCTACACCGTCGTCCCGAGCCTGGAGGCTAACTACATCCAGGATCTCAGATCCCTCGCTGCCAATCATCTCCGCCAGCCGAGCCAAAGCCTCTCTCAGCAGCAGCTTATGCTGACTAAAAATAAAATAGACTGATTTCAATTCAGGCGTAGCCACGCGAATATTATGGCACAAAACCAATCCTTCGACCGTCACTGGAAACGACTATATCGCCGTCCCTATCGGTACGAGCGATGACCGGCACGTACTGCTGCAATCTGGCCAGAGTCCCGCGGTGCGGATGCCCATAAGGGTTGCCGGCGCCCACTGAGATAACAGCGTATTTGGGGCGTACTTTTCTGAGAAAAGCCACTGTGGTGCCGTTCTCCGCTCCCTGGTGCGACACCTTAAGCACGTCTGCTCTGATATCTACCCCCGATGAAACCAGCTTCGCCAGCGCCGGTTTCTCAAGGTCCCCGGGGAGGAGAAGCGAAAAATCTCGATAGACAACTTTGACGACTAGTGAGTTATTGTTAACATCAGCACTCGTTAAACGCATATAACGTGACTGGGGCCACAGCACTTTGATGAGCACCCGTCCCACGCCATACTCTTCTCCTGCCCGCGCTCTGACAACAAGCACATCCTTGTTTCTAGCGGCCTCCTTGAACCGCCTGTAAGCTTCCGTAGGATGAGGAAAGCCCGGTTCGAGCACCAGGCCTATCGGACGATCCTCAATCAGCTCGTCCAGTGCCCCAAGATGGTCAGCATGCGGGTGAGAAAGAATCAGCAAGTCGAGTCGGCGTACGCCGCGCCCCCGCAGTTCGCGATCGAGCAACCTGTAATCGTCCCCGCCGTCTACCAGAATTACCGCTGCGCCCACGCGAATTAGAGTTGAATCACCTTGTCCGACGTCCAAAAAATCCACGATCACCGGCGCCTTAGTCCGGCCGGCGGCCAGCGACATCCAAATCCCGAGGACCGGCAGAGCCAGAACTATCAACAGCAGACCGGCTAGAGAAAGCCTAACAGAGGACCGGCGCATCCAACTGGAGATGACTGCCGCTAGCAGTATAAATCCAATAGCCGCAGCCAGTGACGGCTCCAACTGGACCACTGCTCCCGGCCAATCGCCGAAAAATTTTGCAATCACCCTGATCAACATCAGAAGTGGCCTGGCGATAAGCATCAGTAGGTGGGCCAGTGCGGGAAAGGCAAATGTCGCCAGGGAGGCCATCAAGCCCAAGGTGGTCACGACGGCTACTGCCACCGTCACCAGCGGGTTGGCGATCATCGCCACCATGGATACCTGCCCAAAATGGTACAGTAGCACGGGAGTCACGCCGACTTGTGCGCCGGCCGTCAGCGTCAAAGGGGCCACCATTGTCTCAATTTCTCGCGGCACAAACTGATTAAGCCAGGGGTAAATGTATAACAGACCAAACAGACTGGCGAAGGAGAGTTGCCACCCAATATCAAACAAGTTGAGCGGCCCGGTGAGGAGCATCAGGGTCGCCGCTGCCGCAGTCGACGCCACCGGGTCTACCCGGCGTCCGGCGTAGACGGCACCATAAAGGAAGATCGCCATGATCGTCGCTCTGGAAACCGAGGGTGATGGCCCAACAAGCCAAAAATACCCCACGATACTTAGGAGAGCTAAAGCGCTCGCTAATTGCCTGGGCGCGCGCAACCACTTAGCGATGATCATCATAAAACCGGCGGCGAGCGTAACATTAAAACCTGAAGCGGCGAAGATGTGCAGCAGACCGCTCCGTCGAAAATCCTCTTTGGCACGGGGATCGATGTGGCGCTGGTCCCCAAAGACTATGGCTAAATATTGAGCCGCATCTTCACGCGGCAGTATTTTCTCAACCTCACGCGCTATCCGCTGATAGGCTGGATTGACCGCACTCTCTCGGCTATCCCAGCGGTCGACTTTTGATTCGTCGACGCCGTTAAGCGTCACCAAAACCAGTCCAAGAAGAAAGAACGCAACCGCCAGAACGGTCGTCGCCAGAAAGTCCGTCCGCCTTAAGGCCACAATAATCAAAATTACCGACGCGATGGCCGCAGCCAGTACCGGTACTTGAAAACGAGCCCCAACAGCAACTCCGGCGGCCAGCGAACCGACCAGCACACTGAGCGGGAGCACTATTCAGCTACCACTTGGTCTCTTAAGCCCGCAAACTTCTTAGGGCCGATCCCGGCCACCTGCTGCAACTGCCCGACCCTTTGGAAGCGCCCGTGCTTCCCTCGCCAAGAAACGATCCGGGTCGCCAGCACCGGCCCGACGCCATCGAGAGCCTGCAGCTCTAGGAGGCCGGCTGTATTAATGTTGACTGTCGCAGCCCCGACAAGACTCTGATTGGCCCCAGTGAGACCGCTAGGATCAGTCAGCCCTATTTCCACTGGACCAACTACGATTTTCTGGCCATCGCCGAGCTTTGCCGCCAGATTAAGATTGTCCAGATGGTCCCCAAGGAGCGGTCCGCCGGCTGCCTCTATAGCGTCCGCCACCCGCGACCCACTTGGCAATCGATGTAGACCGGGACTGACAACCGCTCCGGCCACATGAATAAGAATGCGCCGGGAAGGCGCCTTGTTTTTCACTGGCGTGATCAGCGGCACCGGCTTTTTTTCTACCTTAGTGACCGGGACGGGTCGAGCCGCTTCGGCAGTCATTAAGCCCCCGGCCAGCGCAAACAATGCCAGAATCAGCACGACAACAGTCTGCTCATAAGTAAATCTCAGTCCGGCTCCGGCTAGTCTGGCTTTTTTCCGCAGAGCCGCCAATTGATCGGCAACCATGGCAAGATTATATCGCCGATGGCTCGACTAGTAAACAGATAACGTACTATTAGGTTAGTGGCACCCTAGGCTTAGCCCCAAAGAGCGGTGGCAACCTGGGCAGTTTTACTCAGAATCGTGTCAGCATTATCAATGGAGAGGCTCCCCAGGCCACAACTGGGAGTGACGAAGCTCTGCTCGCGTAACTGGTCGGGGTCGAGGCCCGCAGCAGCGGCCGTCTTGACAATCAATATTTCTACTCGCTCCACTAAATCCTTGACCTTCGCGGCCGCCCCTTCGGGTGATGCCGGCACTATCCCCCAGGCGACATTTCCGCCGCTATTAATATATGTCGCCAACTCCCGACCATACAGCCCCAGAGTGTCTCCAAAGCTCCAGGCGTCATAGGCGATCACATCCAAACCGGCCGCCATCATTATCGACCAGTCCGTATTGCCGCAACAGTGCCCCCCAGTCAAGCAGTCTAGTCCGTCCACTATCTCCGCGAGCCGGGCGATGGCTGTCTCCTTATTGATCGGGATCGAGGCGGAGCCGATCGACTGCAGCATTGGTTCATCAAAGAAGATTGCCGGTCGTTCGCACCATGGCGCCATCGCCGCCGCGAGCCACTTGGCCTTCAGTCTTGTCGACTTAACCAGCACATCCATAATCTGCTCGTCGTAGAGAAGTGCCCGCCCGGTGGTATCCTTTACCATCAGCCCCAGGGTCGTTGGGCCCGTAAGCTGCCCTTTCAGAAGCGCCGGTCGCTTACCGCTCTCCTCTAGCAACTGTGCCATGATTGACTGCCCAGGCAGGTACTCGGTCGAAACAGCAAAATCTTCGAGGTTTTCAGCGAGGAATGTCTCATAAAACTGCCCGAGCTCGAGGCTGAGATCACCGGAGACATCAAAATAGACTCGCTGCTCCGCCTCATCAATAACTGCTCCGGGAAGACCTCGTATCTGCTCAACACCCATCGATTCCCGCCAATCGCGACGCGGGAGTTCCGGCCAAAACGGGCTGTCAGGAAAATACTCCAGAACCGAACGGCAGGCAAGCTCCGGGTCAACATGAGGCAGGCTGCCGATCCCTAGCGGTTTCTTGCTCCAATTCACGGGCATTTCCCTGCTCCTTCAGTCATGCCAGCTACCTTACGAACAAAGGGCCACCTAAACGGTGGCCCTTTGGGTGGTGCTGTCAGATCTTGATTGCTCACTCGGTGGTGATTAAGCCCCCGTTTACTCGCTATCAGTTGGTTCTGAATCAACATCTGATTCAACTGCATCGTCCGTGTCTACGCCTTCGTCGGTGTCTGCATCAACGCCACTATCGCTACCGGCATCAGTGCTGGTCGCTTCGTCAACCGTTTCGCCATCGACCGCACCGGTCGTATTGGTTGTATCGCCTGTCGGGGCTGCACCCTCAGGGATCGCCGGGTGTCCGCTCGGTAGCGTTCCGCCCTCGAGCTGCTCCTGGCTGAGTGATGGGGCCGCACTGCCACCGCCAAGCGGATCGCTAAGAGTCGTCTGCTCCTTCGGGGCCACCATATAACCGACCACGAGCCCGACGATCAAAGCACCCACCACCATACCAATAGCCAAAAACAGCGATACTGACTGCTCTTGAACCTCGTCTGAGCCGGATTCTTCCGCGCTCTCTTCTGACTTGTCGTCTGTCAACGTTATTACCTCCCGGCTGGATTTCGTCGGATTATATCATACATTTTCGGCTCGTACCGCCGGGTGACCTGAACCCGTCGATCAACTATCCTCACGGCAAAGAACGAGCCAATCAGAAAGAGAAGTGCACCCACTACTCCCGGCATCTCCCCGCTAAGCGCCAGGATGTCCCCGAACCACATAAAAAGGCTATATCCAACAAAAAACAGCGCGATCGGCAGAATGTATACGATCATGGCGGCCGCCACCACCATTTCCGGCTCAATATCAACCTTAACTGTGTCACCGACTACCGCATTGAGGGTGTTTCTAACGGGCGCCACCATTCTTCCTGTCGAAGTGTAGCGGCAAGCACCACACGCTTCACAATCTCTGGAAGCTTCCATTTCGACTATTGCCTGGTCATCATGTATCCCGACAACCACACCGGTTTCGCTCATTTACTCAATTTCAAGCGCACCGGCTCAACGTCATTGATGACGGCTTCGCTGTCGACGCCCGGGACAGCTCCACTGTCATAGAGAATTTTTCCCGACCCCATCGTGAGAGTGATGTTTTCCTGGTTTGCTGTATAAACCAGGGCCGAATACGGATCCGATAACGGGCGCTGATGGCTCTTCGTCATATCCACTACGACCAGGTCGGCGTCCTTGCCAACCGTCAGGGAACCAGTCACGTCTTCGAGCCCCAGTGCCTCCGCCCCACCCAAAGTGGCCATACGCACAAAAGCTAGGGCTTCAGCCTGGCGGATCGTATGACTCCGAGCCCGCTGAAACAACAGCCCGATGCGCATCTCGTCAAAGAAATCCATCATATTATTACTAGCGGGACTGTCTGTCCCCAGGCCAACTCTCATGCCGTGCTCCAAAAACTCACGCAGAGGCGCTGTCCCCATGGCCAGCTTAGCGCTGCACTTCGGACAATGGGCTACAGCGACATCGTAGTCACTGAGCACCCGAATGTCGTCGTCATCAAGGTGAACACAGTGGACTGCCAGCACATCATTGTCGAAAAACCCTTGGTGCTGCAGATATTTTACCGGGCTAACCCCCATCGGCTGCCACAGCAAGTGTCCCCATCCCATCGCCTCTCTGAAAGCCCCGGCCAGCTCGGATGAACCATATTTAATGAAGTCATATTCATCCTTAGAGCCGGCGAGATGAGTGCAGAGCTTCAAGCCGTCCCGACGGGCCCAATCTGCACAACCCCTTATCAAGGGCGGACACGCCGCGTGTGGAGCCAGGGGGGCAATGCCGATCTCGATCTTGTGGTTGGCAGCCAGATCGCGCCACCCCGCCACCGTGAGTTCAGCCTCTTTTAGAGTTGACGGAACTTTGGTCCGATCCATCTCGGCCATCTCGTAGAAAACAATTCCCCGCAAGCCAAATTCTATCGCTGCCTGCAAATTAGTCCCCCGCGGAGTGAGATCGGCAATCGTCGTAATGCCTGACTCAACCGCCTCCATCGCCCCTAAACGAGCTGAGATCAGCCAGTCAGACTCGTTTAGACTGCGGCTCTTATTCAACTGCTGAATCTTCCACTGAGCATACGGAAGGTCATCGCAGACGCCACGGAACGCAGCAAATCCGAGGTGTGTATGCAGGTCCACAAATCCTGGAAGAATGATAGAACGCCCAAAGTCCCGCCGCTTGGCGGTCGCAAACTGGGTGCTTAACTCTTCGGCATCACCGACAGCGATTATCTTATCGCCCTCGACAACTACGGCGCCGCCTTTGATCGCCGGACCATCTACAGGGATTACCCACTTAGCACTAAAAAGTTGTTGCATAACCGCTAATGATACCGGTCGATCACAAAATTGCCAAGAGAGATCATGTCTCGCTGGGCTTGATTGGCCGGCAACCCCACAACCGCCCCTTGTGCCCGCTCGACATATCCCCGCGCTACTTTCTTAGCCTCGTCTATTGCCCCGCAGTCCTGAACATCAGCCACGGCCCTTGCCACTGCCTCGGCCGAAGGTTCGGCCAGCGCCGCCTGCACACTTTGACGTGCGCCAGAGAGCAAGGTGTAAATTATCGGCAACGTGACCGTGCCCTCCCGCAGATCACTGCCGACCGGCTTGCCGAGCTCTCCTTCGGTGCCGGTAAAATCTAGAATGTCATCGTAGATCTGAAACGCCATACCGAGGCTCCCGGCGTAATCTTCAAGCAAGCCCTCTTCCTTCGGTCCAAGTCCGGCAGCCCTCGCCCCCATCATGCAAGCCGCTACAAACAGAGCGGCCGTTTTGGCATACGTCTTCTCCAGGTAGTCATCGACTGTCTGATCGAGACGTCGTAATGTCTGCCGCTGCCGCAGTTCCCCACGGCTCAATTCGACAGACGCCTTAGCTAATGGCCCAATTAAAGCGTTGTTGTTCCCCTTGGCAAGCAAATCAAAGGCCAGTCCGAATAGGTAGTCGCCGATGATCACCGCCCGCCTCTGGCCGTATTCGGCATTGATCGTGCTGACCCCTCTCCTGGTGTTGGATGCATCAAGCACATCGTCATGGACGAGCGAAGCCAAGTGGACCAACTCGACTGCGCCACACGCCTGCATAACTCGCGGATCATCGAGCGCGCCGCCAACATCAGCAGAAATCATCACTAATGCCGGGCGGAGCCGCTTGCCGCCTGCTTCTATCGCTTTTAGAGCCGGCTCGGAAATTTGCCCCAGCGCGGGACGGATAACCGTCTTGAAATGCGGCTCGAAAGCATCGAGTCGCTTGATAATTCCCGCCGATACGGGCCGCTGTCGGCCGGAAAGACGCATTAACCGGCTGCCGTCGTCAAGGACTGGCGAAGATAATCTCTAACCGGCCCCGGCGGATAGGCCTTGGCCCAATCTCCCGCCCCGAGCTGCCCGGCACCGACCGCGGCCGCCGCTACAGCCTCAGCCTGCGGCCCCTCGATCCCGCCAAGAAAAGAGCCGATCTCCAGCGCTGCCGCCAGCAAATGTCGGCGATAATCGGCAAACTCCCCCTCGGCCCTATCGGAAGCCGTGGCCATGATAGCTCGAGCTAGATAACCAATGACAGGCGGGGCATCAATGGCGATCACCTCATCTATAGCCCGAGCATATAGATAGTCCGTGATGAGCAGGTTGCTTTCGATGTATTTGTCTGAATCTTCCATGTTCGCCTGCCCCAACCTCAGGGACTGATCAAGAAATTCAAGCGCCCGAGATGAAGCCATCGCGCCCTCGTCTATCATGGCGCCACCCAAAAGAGCGGTACCGAGCAAAACACCCGAGAGCTTCCAGCTCGGCTCCACCAAAAGCTCCTGAGCTAGAGGGTCGAGTCCGGCGACGCTAGCCGCCCAGCTGGACGCTGTTTTCGCCAGCGCGCTTTCTAAATAAGTGATAACCATGAGCTGATTTTAGCAGCTCAAAGCTGAGCTGTCAGCGACTTCCTGAGCGCTGCTCTAACCGCGATAAGCAATGTCGTTGATCTCGATAACCCGGTCGCCAGTCAACGCCACCTCAACTGTATTGACTGCGCCTTTCTCCTGGTAGATTCCCCAAACTTTGCGATCATCCAGCCCCATCAGCGCTCCCAGGATCACCTTGATACATCCGGCATGTGTGACTATCAAAAGATCTCCGTCGGAATCTCCCTCGTCCGCCAGAGCTGCCACTCGAATGCGCGACCAGGATTCTTTTACTCGTGATACGAAGCCGGTCATCGACTCACCGCCCGGAATATGTACCGAGAACGGATCCTCAACCCAAATATCCGAGAGATCCGGATAGGCGGTCGATATCTCGTTAAAATCCAGGCCTTCCCACTCGCCAAAGTCGATCTCACGCAGATCCGGCTCAATGACAGACGTTAACTCGCGTCCCGCGGCAATAGCCTGCGCCGTCTGGAGCGCTCGCTTCATGTTGCTGCTGATCACACCAGATAACAGAGTGTTCTTCAGGCTCTCCGCCAGCGATCGCGCGTGTCGCGCGCCCAGGTCAGAGAGGTGTAGATCGGTACGGCCGATATAACGGCGCTGTTCGTTCCAGACAGTTTCCATGTGCCGCACAAGAATAATTTTTCTGCTCATCAGCTCACCAAAAAGAAGACAGTCAAAATGGCCACCTCGCCAACTTCAACAGTAGCGCCCAATGTATCCCCGGAGACACCGCCGAGAAGCCTCCGAAAGAGCGCCATGCCGCCCCAGCTTACCAGGACAGCCGTAACCGCCGGGGCCAAATAAGTATATCCCCAAAAATAGTTCAGAGCGAGAACCGGTATAACAACAAAACCGGTCGCCACCAGCAAATCCACGCCCCGGATCCGCCCTGCAAAAACATGCCCCAAGCCGTCCCGACGGACTGGCGGCGACCCCCAGGCCATCATGACGATCGACCACCGCGCCAGGGCCGGACTGAACAACAGAGCAGCCCAGAGTCTCTCATAGCCTGAGCCTGACAGTAGTCCGAATTTCAGAAGCAACAGCACGGTCACCGCGGCCACGCCGATAGGGCCACTGGATCCGGAGCGCATGATTTTGAGCCTGGCGCCCCGCGTCCGTCCACCGGCGATACCATCAACAGTGTCCGCCAGGCCATCAAGGTGAAAACCGCCCGTCATCAGCAGCATCCATAGGACCACCAGGGCCGCGGCTGCTTCCTGCCCCAGCCGCACTGCGGTAGACTCCATAATCACAAAGG
>CAXMSJ010000080.1:0-6033 GCA_964196305.1 uncultured Acidimicrobiia bacterium | reverse complement strand
CACTATATCTTGTTATCAGAAACAATTTCTTGTATTATCAAACAAGCGGAGCGATGAGGGTGTTTTGAGGGCCAAATCCGAGTGTTCTGCAGATATACCTTCTGGTGAAACCCGCTGGCAAGCGGGTTTTGCCGTTTCTGGAGATGGCTGAACGCCTAGGGGATCATCGTCAGACTAGACCATTTAGAAAGACATCGACCATAGCCCCGATGCTCTCCTTGAGTGAAAACGCCTCAGTGTCGGCCAACCACAAGCCCGCCAGCCCATTCTCTAGGGCCAGCAACGTCCGGGCGGCTGCCCGAGGGTCGAGGTCAGCCCGAAAGCTACCCCGTTCCTTGCCAGCCCGGAAAAACTCGGCCAACTCATCATTCAAATCAGTTAGATCGCGGGCTCGCCTAGCCTGCAGGTGC
The DNA here is from genome assembly GCA_964196305.1 of uncultured Acidimicrobiia bacterium. Lineage (GTDB taxonomy): Bacteria > Actinomycetota > Aquicultoria > CAJVYJ01 > JAUVQD01 > DAOUYN01. Next base: position 5,623 of record CAXMSJ010000080.1, on the reverse strand, counting down.
CCCGTGTCTGGAGCGCCCTCAAAGCCCGAGAGAGTCAGCAAGACCGCCGCGCGATATTGCAAATCGTCCTCGAGCAGACTGGCATGATAGATAAACAGCCGTGAAACGACCTCGACTGCCGTACCGCCCTCGTCTATGGCGAGCCGGGCCAAAGCCTGGGCTTGGGCGAAAGCGTCATCGACAAGAGCCGCGTAAAGACCGGCCTTGCTGGCAAAGTGGTGATAGATCGCACCCCGGGTGACTCCAGCCTGAACAGCGATCTCTGCAAGAGTGGCCGCAGCATAACCGCGCCGGCCAAAAACACTGAGAGCAGCCTCTAGCACCTCTTTGCTGGTCTTTTCAGCCTGTTCCTGGGTTCGCCTCATAAAAGGACTATATCATACATACGCGTATGTTTGTTAAGTAGTGAGCACGAGCATCCCGGCAGACTTGCCAACTTTTCGTAAGACCCTAGAATCAACAAGAGATGTCAAAACTATCAGTCTGCATAATCGCCAAGAACGAGGAAGCCAATATTGCCCGGGCACTGAAGAGTGTCGCTGGTGTAGCCGATGAAATGATCGTGGTCGATACCGGCTCGTCCGACAATACCGTCGAGATCGCTAAAGCAGCGGGCGCCCGAGTCGTTAACCACGAATGGCAGCATGATTTCAGTGAAGCCCGTAACTTTGCCTTAGACCTGGCCACTAATGATTGGGTTTTGCAGCTGGATGCCGACGAAGAACTCTATGAGGCGCAGCCAGCTCAGCTCTTACGGCTGCTATCGGAGCCCGGAGTCGATGCCTACTACTGCCAACTGGTTAGCCTAACTAAACCGGATAGCTATAAGGGGGCGGTCAATAGCCGAGCTATCAGGCTATTTAGGGGCCAGAAGTATCGATATGAAGGCATTATTCACGAGGAGCCCAGGCCAAAGGACCCAAAGAGCGTCAAGCCGGCGCAGTGGGCAAAGCTGCAGATCATCCACTGGGGCTATGTCGACCCGGAGATGATATCCGCCAAGTCCGACCGGAACGTCTCCCTTTTAGAGCAGGCCCTGACGGTCCACCCCGACGACTTCATGCTCCATTTTTATCTAGGCGCTGAGCTCATGAATTCTCAAGAATACGGTGATGCGGCGACCTCATTCCAAAGGGCGGAGTCTCTCAGGCCCGCTGAAGCTACCGCCCATCAGGCCCATATAGCGCTAAAGCTCTGCGAGTGCCTGGGATTCGCCGAACGATATGATGAAGGACTTAAATGCGGCGAGCAGGCCGTGGCCGCCTTTCCCGACTACCGGGACCTTGTCTACATCCTGGCCGAGCTGTATCTGTTGTCCGGACGTACGGATGAGGCGCTGGCCTACTACCAGCGCTGCGCGGACATGCAGACGGTACCGCGCCGATACTTGCGCGCCCGCGATAACTTAGACAAGCTGGCCCAAAAGAAAGTGCGCGAGATCACTTCTTAGGGGCAGCTACCCCGACACGCTTGAAAGAATAAGGACCTTCCGGCTCGAGATGAGCGATAACGAGATCGGCCACATCTTCATAGGAAACTGTCACTTCAGGAAGATGTCGGAGCATGATGAGTGAATGGGCCAGGCGAGGCAGCCAACGCGTCCAGGCACCAACCGTGTAGGGCATCTCCTCCGTCGTGACCCGCAGCTGGTCTCCAAAGCGCCGCTCAGGCGCGAACGTCATCGGGCCGGGGCACATAAAAGACCAATTAAGCCCGGAAGCCCGGAGCCGCTCGAAATTGACTTTATGGCTGCGCAAGATGGGAGACATCCCCGGTAGATCCGCCCCCATCGTCTTCGTGTGAGGCACATCGAGACCAGGCAGACCACCAAAAAGCCAGAGGCGACGCGGCAAATCGAGCTTAACCTCGGCTTGGCTAATGATGTTTTGGCAGATCGCCTCGAAGATAGCTGGGTCGGCGGGGTGCTGGGCGACATTGACGCAAGCTTCTTGGCCTTCCATCGCCTGGCCCACGGCGTCCTCGTCTAGGGCGTCGCCCTCGCAGATCCGGATCATTTCCAATATTTCCGGCGCAAAGATGTCGTTTAGCTTGGCGCGATCACGCACGAACGCCGACACTTGATGCCCATAGCGCAAACCCGAGACCACCAAAGCTCGCCCGGTTGACCCGGTTGCGCCAAAAATAATGAGCCGACGCGACCTAGTGCCCGCCAGCCTCTGTTCAGCTGGTGACGGCAGCCAGATCGCCCGCTTCCAACCGTTTCAGGACCCGCTGCACCCCAGGGTCGTCGGACCGGCACACGGCTAGCAGATTGTCGCGGACAGCCGGCCACGGATGGCCGGCCTTCAAGAGAATGCTCCCCAACCAAAAAACCGCGGACTCCCGGCCCGCATCGTATTCCAACACGCGGCTAAAAGCGGCCGAGGCGATATCATACCGGCCCAGACCTAAGTAGCAAAACGCCAGTCCCTCCCAGGCGCCAACGGTGCCGATGCCCTGTTCGTGGTGGTACCGTCCGGGGGCATCCCCAAGAGCCATGACCGCGGTAAATGACTCGATAGACTCACGGTAGCGCTTAAGATCGAGCAGGATCGACCCGCGGAGATGTTCGAGATCTGTATAGTCGGGGAAGAGCGCCAGCCCCCGCTGGGTCCATTCCAGCGCTTTATCCGCTTCTCCCAATTGACGGCTGGAAAGTACGATCCCGCGAACGACTGCATCCTGGTGTTTTTCGTCGATCGAGTCAAACAGCGCTTCAAAGATCGCTAGGGCCTCCTGGTATTGCCCGCTGCTTAAATTGTGTTGGGCCAGAATCAACCGCTCGTAGTCCGGGTCGTGCTGTTCCCCGGCGGCAGCCAACATCCGCTTATTCCGGTTGAGCTTCTGCCGCTTACCGAAGACTTTGTCGAGATACCCGCGGTGGATGATGCGAATATTCGATAGGGCCGCCTCATCGTATCCGGGCGGGGGCTGCAGGTTCTCGTGAATCCGGCCTTGGAACCGGTATTGCGGAATATTCCTAAACAGCCTCACGCTGGGAAATTCCGTCCGGCGAGCCCCTGCCTCACTTTGGCCAAGCAGGTTGATGACTTTCAAATAATAGGCGTGCTGGCCCTGGTCCAACAGAAGTTGCTTAACCTCGGGAATGTCCTCAGCCACCAGCTCCTCGTCGGCATCAAGAAAGATGATCCAATCTCCCGTAGCGGCCTCCAGGCCGACGTTACGGGCGGCACTGAAATCGCCAATCCACGGAAACTCGATGACTTTGGCGGAGAATCGCTTGGCGATCTCCATGGTCCGATCCGCTGAGCCGGTATCAACCACGATTATCTCGTCAGCAATGAGCTTCAGGCTCGCCAGACAAGTCTCGATGAAGTCCTCCTCGTCTCGGACGATGAGACACGCTGAAAGCCTCGGGGTCGCTGTCTTCATCTGCTGGTCACCGCCCGACAGCCACCCCATCTATATCAAATCTCGCCCGGCCCGGAGTCGCCAGATTGACGACTTTCAAGTAATGGGTGCCGCTCTGACCCCAAGAGTGATGGAAAACCAAGCGGCGGGCCCGAGTCTTGGTCGCATAGTTGTCGATCGTCTTGATGTAGCGACCATCGATATAGATTTTGGCTTTCGAGCGCCGGGGGCCTACGGCTGAGATCAGCGCAACGCTTCGGCCCTCAAACTTGTAGGAGATATAAGTGCCGCGAGTGGTCGAATATCGCACTTTATCCAAATAATAGCTGGAATTCGGCCCGGTGAATGTCCGGCTAAAACCAACGCGGCGACGGATCAGCCGGTTCTGCTCGTAAGGAACGATGGTTCGGCGCGGCGCCGTCCAACTCCCGATCTCAGCGGTCGTCGAACGGGCCCGGACGCGGAAATAGTATGTGCGCCCAGGGGTGGCGGAAAATTTAGCCTGGGTCTTGGTCGTCTGCGGCTGCCAGTCTGTCCAGTTCGGGTCATTGGCCGGGCGATACTGGACATCATAGGCCGCCAGCCCGCCAACAAAATCCGGATCGACGCCGGACCAGCTAACTGGGAAATCTTGCGTCTTGGAAACAGCGGTCGAATAAGCCGGGGCCGAAAGACGCGTCGCCCGAAACCGGCCTGCCTCCCAATTATAGGTCACATCTATCCAAGCGTTCTGCAGATAGCCCAAGCCTAAATCATCGGCGACTGCCGGCGTCAAGTCGATCCCGGCAGGATTGAGAACTTCCCGGCCAAACTGGTCTAAGCCGCCGTTATAGTCATCGAAGAAGGCTGCTTGCGACTCCGGCATGCCCGGCGGCAGGTCGGTAAAAAGACGGCTCGGCCGGATAGGAGCGTTTGGTGTATTCCAGTAATTGTCGTCTTGGTTCCAGGGTCCGACGTCGAGCACCTTGACTCCCTCGACCAGCACACCCGCACGCTCCAAATTAACCGTATAGTCACTCCCGGAATAATCATCTTGAAACGCAGCCGGTATTTCTTCCCGCCAGCCAAGGTTTGCGAACTTAAGATACTTGTCGGGCAAGGCAACTTCATAGTCGGAAAAACCAATGTACTGGGTGGCAAAGATTTTATACTTCAGCGCGCCCAGTCCTGAGGCGGCGCTGCGAACACCATGTTCTTTGACTTCCTGCTCCCAGAGGGCCTCGGCCCAAGCGTAGAACTCCTCTTGATCGTCTCCGAGCACCTCGACAATCTCAGCTGCGGCTTCCTGGTCGATCTTGGCTGCTTCCTGGTTAAAGCGGCGGGCTTCAACCCGAGCAGCCAAGGTGAACCTCCGCCTGTCGGGGTCACCGGGGATGGCGGCCAGAAGACTATCGGAGCGACGCTTGAGCCTAGATTGCCGGCTCAGCTGTCGCCGCACGGCTGCTTCGAGCGCGCTGGTCTGTGGTCCACTTAGCTCAAGATTACGCTGAAGCTTTGCCGACGCCTCCGGCAACGACAGCAGGTAGGCCAAGCGGGGCCTGCTTAGGGGTGCGCCAGCCGCAAAGAGAGGCCGGCTCCAAGCAGAGGTAGCTGCGAGCAACGCCGCCGACAGCAGTATGACCGCCAGAGATTTGCGAACACCGAGGCCCGTTCTCCTCACGACCGAGCCTTTTCCGGCAGACGCGCCTGGAGGCTCGCCTCGGCCGCCCGAGCGCCAAAGAGCCCAGCCACGATGACCACTGGAATGAAGGGGATCACGGCCCCGAAGTCGCCCCAGAAGTCTCCACCCGTCACCGCGCGGAAGAAGAGCGCCAAGATGGTCAGGTACATGATCAAATTGGCAGCCAGCCCCATCGCCCGTGGCTGCGACTTTGCGACCAGCATGGCCACGTAGGCAGCAACGAAAGCTCCGGTCACGATAATCAGACCGTCCGCCAGACGAGAAACAAAATAGACGTGATCACCCCAGATGAATTCGATCAAGGCCGCCGGATATTCATAGAAGAGCAGGACCAGCAGGGCCGTCACGTTTCCTAAGGCGACGCCGCCGACCAGCTGCGACCTATCCACCGGCACATCCGCAGGTATCGAGTCCGCTAACCCATCAGCGGACGCTTCGGGTCGCCCAGCTAAAACCTTCCGTTTCAAAGAGATATCCGCGGGTTCGATCAACCACAGATAGGGATAGCGCCGCTGTTGGTGCCACCCCTCTCCAATTCGTGTTCCGGCAACACTAAAGAAGAACGAAGCA
>CAXMSJ010000079.1:0-2620 GCA_964196305.1 uncultured Acidimicrobiia bacterium | reverse complement strand
AGGCGGCCGGGAAGACCCTAAGCCCCAGCCAAGTTCCCGCAGCCCCAGCCCGTTGGCCCGGGCGGCCACCAGCGTCAAGGTCAAAAGCAACGTATGATTGACGATCAGGATGAGGGGAAAGACCGAGCCCAGCCGGCTATCTCCGGAAAAAAGTCCCCCGACAATGATCAAGGCACCCAACAACAAGGGTGCCGTGATCAATAGAGAATATACGCGGGCGACCGGCGTCAAAGCACCCGGTCAGCCGTCATTACCAGCGGCTTTTTTGGCCGCCAGCTCTGGAAAACATTTATCTGCCATAGGGCACCAGTCTATACAGGAGGGTTGGGCCTCCTTGAAGACGACTTCGCCGCACTCTGTGCAGACGGATTTCTTATCGCGGGAGAAAAACTCAACGTCACCGCCGCATTTGGGGCACTCGACGATCTCCAACTCGGGAATCTTGACGTTGTCCGCTCCCGGGCATCCTTGCATATTACTCATGGCCAAAACTTCCTTTAGCTCTATTAAAGAGCGGCCCGCATCACCGCGACCATCAAGAGCACCAAAACTCCTAAGATCAAGTTGATCCGTGATATCAGCACCAATCGATTCCCCATCGCCTTGATCTCCTCCGATGGACCGCCGGGCGTCGGCTTAGCGTCGGCGAGGCGCCGACGTAAAACAACTGAATTAGCCACAGTCAAGATGATCATCACTGCTACAATCACCAGTTTGGTCAGGAGCGCTCCGATGAAGAGCGGGTTCGGATCCCCGCCGGACTCAGCTGCCCCACGAATCATGTTAAGAATCCCGGTAATAATGATCGTCCCGATACTCCCCCAGGCAAAATACCTGAAGCGCTCCATCCCCATGATCCGGATGAACTCCGGCGGGATGCCTTTTGGTTGAACAACCGGGCTGAGCACGACATTGACAAAAATCAGCCCGCCTAACCAGGTGAAACCGGCCACCATGTGGAGCCAAGTGACAACGATCTCCAGAAAAAGCATCTAGGCAACGCCGGCTTTGTTCAGATCGCCTACCAGTTCCTCAACATCGATACCGTGCATAATGGCACCCTGCTCAATATTTTCAAACGCGGTCGCCGGACAACCCAGGCAACCCATTCCATGCTTGTTAAAAACCTCAACCGTCTCCGGGTGATTCTCGACAACTTCACCAATCGTCATATCTTTTGTAATGGACATGATATTCCTCCCCTATATTACTGGCCGTGGATGAGCGGCGGCAGACACCGGACGCAGACCCATTTCTTTTCGCCATTTTCCTCAGCTTGAAGCAAAACTCGATCTTCACTGCTCGCACCACAGGAAAAACACTGATTCTTCTCTTCACTCATAATAATTCCTTTCTCGTCAGGTCAACTTCTAGACGATATCACCTGAGCGAGACGGACCATATAGCAACCGTCACAAAAAACTGTGACATTGGTCACATTTTGGCCCAGAACTCGAGCCGAGGCCGATCGGCAAGATAGATGCGCTTGCCTTCCAGCCGGATAGTACCGGCTCGGCTGAACTTGGAGAGCTCCCGGGTGACCGTCTCGCGGGAAACGCCAATCAAATCGGCAATCTCCTGCCTGGTCAAGGGAAGATCAATGACCGTCTCCTCGCCCTCTTGGCGACCGTATTCCTTAGCCAAACCCAAAAGCTGTGAAGCCAGCCGCTGGGAAACCGACTTCATGGCAATATCCATCACCGACGCCAGCGCTTGGCGAAGACGCTTGCCCAAAACTCTCACGATCTTTAGTGATATCCCCGGATAAGCGGTGATCAGTTCCTCGAAATCATCCCGGAGCATGTAGACGACTTCCGTATCAACCAAGGTCGCTGCAGACGCCGGGTAGGGCCCGCCGTCAAAGACCGGCACATCCCCAAAGATCGCTCCGTCACCGAAAATGCCGATGATCAGTTCTCGCCCATCTTCACTAAGCTTATAGACCTTAACCCGACCCGAAGAGATCAGATAAAAAGCGATGCCCGGCTGCCCTTCGTGAAAGAGGGTAACGCCTTTCTTGTAGCGCTTCTCCTGAAAATAGGACGCCGCCGCTTCTAGCTCCTCCGAACTGAAATCAGAGAAGATAAACGTCCGGCTTAATTTTTCCGTCAGTGTCGTCAGGGGTATCGCCTCCCAGGCGGCCGCCTGTTGGTCCCAAAACAAGCCAACTGTGCTAGAATACCACCAAGTTTACAGGACCCTATCAGTAGCGGAAAGTCATGAAGAATAACAAGACAATCATACTGGTCATCCTGCTCGCGGCGCTTATCACCGCCAGCGTAGTCGACACGATGACACAACCCGTCGGAAATAGTGTTCTTCAGGGATTAATTATCGTCCTGGCCGCCGCCTCCGGCTGGTATGCTGCTCAATGTCAGGCTCCACGACCAGAATCATCTTCACAATCCATCACCGATAACCTGACTGGCCTGCACACCTACAACTACTTTATCGACCGTCTCAACGAAGAAAAGAAACGGGCCGACCGTTTCGGGAGCCGCACCTCCATGATCTTGGTCGAGATCGATGGCTTTCAGAGTCTCGGCAGCGCGCAAGGAGCCGCAGCCGCCAACGACCTGGTCAAGGAAATCGGCGAGATAGTTAAGGTCCAAGTACGAGG
>CAXMSJ010000078.1:0-47676 GCA_964196305.1 uncultured Acidimicrobiia bacterium | reverse complement strand
CACTCGATCTGGCCGAGATTGAGCTTGCCTGGCCTGAAATATTGGCCGCTACTAAGCGGAGGAAGTTATCGCTCGGGGCGTTCTTGATAGAGGGTCAGCCGCAATCGATCGATGACGGTCAGTTGGTGGTGGCCTTTCCGCCCAAATCAAACTTTGCTCAGCAGGAGATAACTAAAGAACCTAATGCGGGGTTGTTTCGGGAGGCGCTAGTGGAAGTCCTGGGGGTCAAGGTGACGTTTTCCATGATAGTCGCTTCGGGGCCGAAGAATACCCGACCGGCCACCGAGGCCAAGAAGGCTGCTCCGCCTAGCCCCGGCGGCGAAGATGATATGATCGATCTACTTAAAGAAAGCTTTGGAGCCGAGATTGTTGAATAGAAGGGGGATACCTACGTGAACCGAGCTAAGATGATGAAGCAGATGCAGAAAATGCAGACCGACATGGCGCGCATGCAAGAGGAGCTAGCCGAACAGGAGATCGAGGCTACAGCCGGAGGCGGGATGATCAAGGCCGTAGTCACCGGGTCTCAAGAGTTAAAGCGGGTGGAGATCAACCCAGAGGCGGTTGATCCGGATGACGTGGAGTTGCTTCAAGATATGGTGGTCGCAGCGGTCAACGAGGCGTTACGTCAGTCGCAAGAGACGGCTGCCAAGAAGATGGGCGCGCTCACCGGTGGTCTGGGCGGTCTGGGCCTGCCGGGCCTCTAAGCCGCTCCCAGAAATAGCCAAGTCCGATGTCCGTTTATCCTAAACAACTCGATAGTCTGATCGCTGAGCTTCAGAAGCTGCCTAGCATTGGCGCTAAAACCGCTCAGCGGTTGGCGCTGCACATCCTCGACCAGCCCGAAGAGGCCAGGGCCCTGGCCAACGCCATTATGGGTGTTAGACAGATCAAATTATGTCGGCGCTGTTTTAACATCAGCGGGGCTGAGCTCTGTGATATTTGCGTAGATAACCGTCGCTCACAAGAGATTGTCTGTGTCGTCGAACAAGCAAAAGACATTATCGCCATTGAGCGAACCGGGCAATATCACGGTCTTTACCATGTTCTTGGCGGCGCGGTGTCGCCGATGGAAGGGGTGGGTCCGGAAAAGCTCAAAATAGCCGAGTTGCTGGAGCGCCTCAAGGAGTCCCCGGTTAGAGAAGTCATCGTCGCCACCAACCCCAACATGGAGGGTGAGGCGACGGCGATGTATCTTTCAAAGCTGCTTAAGCCGCTGGGAGTCAAGACCACTCGTATTGCCAGCGGTATCCCCGTTGGCGGCGATATCGAATATGCTGACGAGATGACCATTGGCAAGGCGCTCGAGGGTCGCCGGGATCTTTAGTCGGTCTTGGCCAGGAGAAGCAAGGCGAAGTTTTGTCCGTCATTACTGAAGACATGGCGGGTCTCCAGCCGGTAGTGTTCTAGATAGGGCCTGATCTCATCGATCCGGAATTTACGGCTTATCTCGGTCATAACCAAGGCGTTTGCCTCGATCGACACGCTCTGGCCCAAAGGAGCGATATCTATCTGTTGCGCTTGAGTGAATTTGGCGAAAATCTCCACTTGATTGCGCGGGGCGCTAAACGCAGCCACGTGTTCTATAGTCGCAATATCTATTGAAGCTCCGAGCTCACGGTTTATTCTGGAGAAGATATTTTTCGTGAACCTAGCGCTGTATCCGGCCGCGTCATTATAGGCGGCATGAAGCGCGTCTGAGTCTTGTGTGATGTCTACGCCCAGAAGACAGAAGTCTCCCACGGAGAGATTGGAGCTGATCTCCGACCAGAAGGCGGCTGCTTCTGCCGGATCCAGATTCCCCACATTGCTCCCCAGGAAGAGGAATACCAGCGGAGAAAACGAATCAAAAAGATGGAAGGCATCATCATAAGTGCCATGGAAGGAATCTACTGTGGCCAATGGGGCTGCCGTGGCGAGCTCTGCTTCCGCGTGCTCTAGTATTGAGTCGCTGATATCTACAGGAATATAGCGGACGCCACCGTATCGCTCGGCGTAGGCGTTTAATAATATGCGTGTTTTGGCAGAATTACCGGAGCCGAATTCTATCAGGGCGGCCGGCCCCGTGAGGCGGGCGATCTCGTCCGCCGCTTCCAGCAGGATGGTGCGCTCTGCCCGGGTTAGGTAGTACTCAGGTTGTTCGCAGATTTGCTCGAAGAGGCGGCTGCCGAATTCGTCATAGATATACCGGCACTCCAGCCGCCGCGGGTCAAGGCTGAGTCCGCGTAGCACGCTGGCTGCAAAGGCGTGGCTCCCGTTCATCTGCATGGGATGAACCTGACTGATTCGGCCGCTTGCTCGACCATCCGCTCCAGCGCTTGAGCGACATAGTCGATCTCCTCTTCGGTCGTATCGACGCTAGTCGAGAAGCGCAATGAGCAATGGGCTTCATCTTCTGTCAATCCTAGAGCCATCAGGGCGTGTGACGGATCTGGTGAGCCGGACTTACAGGCCGAGCCGGAAGATAGGGCGATACCCAGGCGGTCAAGCTTGAAGACAACAGACTCTCCGCGAAACCCTGGTAAAGTCAGATTCAAGGTGTTCGGCAGCCGCTGCTCTGTTGAGCCGTTGATTTTGGCTCCTGGGACGAGCGGCAGTATCCGGTTCTCGAGACGGTCACGGAGTCGGGAGGCAGCGTCCCAATCAGGCAGGCGACGCAAGGCGAGGTCGGCGGCGGCTCCGAAACCGACAATGCCCGAGACATTTTCTGTCCCGGCCCGCAAGCCGGATTCCTGTTTTCCGCCGCCGATTAGCGAAGCCAGTGGTGTGCCGCGCCGGACGTAGAGGGCGCCGACCCCCTTGGGGCCGTGTATCTTATGGGCTGATATCGACAATAGATCGACTCCCAGCTGTTCGACATCGAGGGTGATTTTTCCGAATCCCTGGACGGCATCGGTATGAAAGAGTACGCGGCGGGCTTTAGCCATCGCCGCCAGAGTGGCGATCGGCTGTAAAGTGCCGGTTTCATTGTTGGCGGTCATGATTGAGACCAGGATCGTCTCGGGCCTAAAGGCCGCCTCTAATTTGGCCGGCTCGACCAGGCCTTCGTCTGTTACGGGCAGATAAGTGACTGTGAACCCGTCAGCCTCCAGAGCGCGGCAGGCGGCCAGAACTGCTGGATGCTCAACGGCAGAAGTAATTATATGGCGTCCTTGCTCAGCCAGCGCCCGGGCCACGCCTTTGATCGCAAGATTATCAGCTTCCGAGCCGCTACCCGTAAAAATGATTCGGCGGGCCGTGGTGTTGAGAGACCTGGCCAAAACTCTCCGGGCTGACTCGACTGCCTCTCGCGCTTGCGAGCCCAATCCATGGATGCTCGACGGATTACCGTAGTCATTTTTGAGAAACGGCTCCATGGCCGTGAAGACCGTTGGATCGATGGCGGTGGTGGCGTTGTTGTCGAAATAGACTAGGCGGCGCTCCTGAGCCGGCTCAGCTACTTTGGCGGGGAATTGAGCTGGTTGTTCACGGGCCGGTCCTTCTTGATCATCGGCTAAAATCTCTTCCACGGTACTAGGTACTCGGCTAGCTACCGGCTCCACCTCGCACAAGAGTGCTTTATAGACAGGAAAGCCTGATATCGGGTCGTATCGACCCAAGTCTGTGAGGACATTGACATTACATTCTTGCCAGGCCTGCGGTCCGATCGGTCCGCCGCCACCCATATTGGCATCGACCGAACCTTCAATGATGTCGTCGGTCACATAGGCGCGAAAACGAGCCCGCCCCCGTTCGGTGGCGACGATGACCTCCTCGCCGGGCTTGATGCCTCGCTTGCGGGCATCCTTGGTGTTCATTGTCACCAGCGGTTCGGGGGACTCGGCGGCTAAGCTGGGCACCCCATGGTGCTGGGAGCGGAAGTCAGTCGTCACTCGTGCTCCAGAATTGAAGACGAGCGGAAACGTTTCGGCCAAGTCGGACCGGGTCAGCGGTCCTTCTTTTGGCTCGGTATAGACAGGTAGGGCATCATAGCCATGTTCTTCCAGGGTAGTCGAGGCAATCTCAAACTTGCCGGAGGGCGTATTAAAACCAGGCTGTCCGTCGGTGCGCAGCAGCCCCTTTTCCCATTTTTTGTATTGCATCATGACCGTCGGCACTTGGGCTGTTCCCCCGGCCGCTCGCACCGACGCCGCTGTCTCCCCGGACTGCGACAGCACGTAGTCAAGCAGCTCATCCTCACTTTGCGGATAGAGCTCGCCATAGCCAAGACGCTTGGCTAGTTCAGCCAGGATGAAAAAGTCATTGCGTGCTTCTCCCTGTGGCTCAAGCAGCTTCTCCCGGATCCTAAATAGCGGGCCGTACACCATATACGAGGTGTTCTCATAGCCGGTAGTGGCCGGCAAAACGATATCGGCATAGGCGGCATCGGCCGTCAGTTGTCGGTCGATCGTGACCAAGAAGTCCAACTCGCCGAGCGTCCGCCGCCAGGTGTCCGGTTCCGGCCAGGCAGTGACGATGGACCCGCCTACCACGATCAGGCTTTTGATCGGGTAAGGTCGCCCTTGCAGGACGGCTTCCGGCAGGGAGATAGCATGGGATTCGCCGCGGTATTGGCTGTATACCGGGAAGCGGTCACGACCGATCGCTTTGGAGACATCAGGGTTTGGTATCAAGCCGCTCTTATTGATAGGAAAGGAGTTGCTGTCCATTTTGAAAACCCGGCCACCCGGAACATCGAGCTGGCCTGCGAGTGCCCAAAGAATCTGGGTGGCCCGGATGGCTTGGACGCCGCCGTCGGAGTACTCAAGACCGCTATACATGACCGGAGCCGCTCCGCGCGCGCCGTGGATGCGTCGCGCCAGTCGTCGGATCGTATCAGCCGGTACCGTGGTGATCTCCGCCGCTGCCTCTGGGGTGAAATGTTGAACATACTGCTTTAGGTCATCGAATCCGACGGTCCAGTCGTCAATGAAGTCCTCGTCCACGAGATCTTCCTCGATTAGGACCTGGATCATGCTCAGGGCCAGGGCGCCGTCTGTCCCGGGGCGTATCGGGATCCAGTCCGCTCCAGTGGCCTTGGCGGTGGCGGTCTGTCTGGGGTCGATGACGACGACTTCGGCCCCATTCTTCTGTGCCGCCAGTATCTGGTGGTGAGCCAGAGGTGGGCAGTCCGTCGCCGGATTAGTTCCCCAGATAACGATCAATTCGGCGTCCTCTATCTCGGAATCCATGTTGATCAGCATGCCGCCCATAGTGACGTGGGGTGCGATCATGGCGAACGAGACATAGCAGAGAGCCCCAACGCCAAAAGTATTGGGCGATCCAAATGGAAAGAGGACGCTGGAAGCCGAAGAGACAGCGGTGTCCTGAGGTTGAAAAATATCACACATGGCCAGATCAAAGCTGCCTCGCCCGGTATAGATGGCAGTCGCTTCGGGACCAAACTCAGTCTTTGTCTTCTCCAGGTTGGCGACGATCTCTTCGTAAGCTTCATCCCAGCTGATCGGGCGGAAGTTGAATGTGCCCTTAGGTCCGACTCGCTTTTGCGGTTGTTTCAGGCGGTCTGAGGAATAGACGATCTCCGGCGATCTTTCTCCGAGCCGGCAGATCATCCCCAGTGGGTGGTCCGGTTGGGCTTTGACGGAAGTGAGTCGGCCATTTTCGAGCTCGACGCGCACCCAGCAACCGGCAGGGCAGATTCCGCAAATAGTATTATGTTCTGCCATTATCCTCTTGGCTTCTCTCGCGACAAAGTTGTCATAGAAGTGGAGCAGCTTAGTATCCCATATACCTCAATTTGCTCTCAAGTTGTTAAGAGTGACATAATTATTAGCTGCTTCCACTTTGCTTGAAAATAGGGAAACTATATAGTACAAAGGTTTTCACGCGCTTAAGCGCGCTGAGTAATGATTCAGAGTCAGCCCAGGTTGTAGCTTGTTCAAGTACGGTTCTTTTTGTGAAAAAAACATCAAGGATCGATATGGGCGCTAGAAGAATATGAGGTGATCATGGAGAATCTGACTGAAATCAGATGGCACGGACGGGGAGGTCAGGGTGCCGTTACGGCCGCAAAGCTGATGGCGGAAGCCGCTCTCAAGCTCGACCAGTATTTTCAGGCTTCGCCGGAGTACGGGCCGGAGCGGATGGGCGCCCCGATTCAAGCGTTTACGCGAATCAGCCCGGAGCCTATCCACATCCACTGCAACGTTACCAACCCCGGGATCGTTGCGGTCTTGGATCCGACACTGTTGGCGGTCGTAGATGTAATCCACGGCATGCCGGACGATGGCGTGCTGGTCATTAACACAGAGATGTCGCCGGCCGAAGTTCGGGAGGCCCGCCAGATCGAAAAACAAAAGATATTCACGGTAGATGCTAGTAGGATAGCCGTAGATTGTATCGGCCGGGCGATTCCAAATACGCCGATGCTCGGGGCGATGCTCAAGGCGACCCGTATCATGGACGTGGAAAAAGTTGGCGATCATATTAGATCCTCATTTGGCAAAAAGTTTAGTGAGGAGATCATCGAGGGAAATGTCGAGGCGCTTAAGCGGGCGTATGCGGAGGTGCGATCGGAGTGAGCTGGGATTTTAGCAATATCAAAGAGTGGAAGGTCGGCGACCATCCAGCTGGGGTGACGATCCCCGAGGGGGGCACGGCTCATCAGTACAATACGGGTGGATGGCGTTCCGAGAAACCAGAGTGGTTCGAAGACCGTTGTACCCACTGCATGATCTGCTGGGTATTCTGTCCCGACACTTCGATCGAGGTCGAGGATGAAAAGATGCTGGGGATCGACTACGACCATTGCAAGGGCTGTGGCATTTGTGCCGAAGAGTGCCCTGTGGATGCTATTGAAATGAAAGAGGAGGAGAAATAATGGCCAAGACAGTAGCTTTGACTGGAAACGTGGCCTGCGCCCAGGCAATGCGGCAGGCAGATCCGGATGTCGTCGCGGCCTATCCGATTACGCCGCAGACGACGATTGTTGAGGAGTTCTCCACCTATGTTGCCGATGGGCTGGTTAATACGGAGTACGTGACCGTTGAGAGTGAGCACAGCGCTCTTAGCGCCTGCATCGGTGCTTCGGCAGCGGGTTCCAGGGTAATCACCGCGACCGCTTCTCAAGGGCTGGCCTTGATGTGGGAGGAGCTATATATTGCCTCATCGTACCGGCTTCCCATCATCATGCATAACGTCAACAGAACTTTGTCTGGGCCTATCAATATCCACTGCGACCACCAGGACTCTATGGGGGCCAGGGATTCCGGCTGGATCCAATTGTTTTGCGAGAATGCCCAGGAGGCATACGATACAACATTGCTGGCTGTCCGGATCGCCGAAGATCATCGGGTGAAGCTGCCCGTCATGGTCTGTCTCGATGGTTTTATCATCAGTCACGCCATCGACCGCCTTGATATGTTAGATGACGACGATGCAGCAAAATTTGTCGGCGAGTTCGATGCCCCGATCACCATGCTGGATCCAGAGAATCCCATTACCGTCGGACCATTCGATGGTCTCCATGGTTTCTTCTTTGAGTTCCGACGCGACCAGGAGCTGGCTATGCTTGGCAGTCAGTCGGTTATTGAGGAGATCGGCCAGGAGTATGGGCAAGTATCCGGTCGGGAGTACGGCCTCTACGAGGCTTACAAGCTCGATGATGCCGAAGTAGCGATTATCGTGCTTGGTTCGACCGCTGGAACCACCAGAGTCGTCGTGGACAAGCTGCGAGAGGCAGGAGTCCGTGCCGGTCTCTTAAAATTGCGGAGTTTTCGACCATTTCCGGCCGAGGCGATTGCCAAAGAATTGGCAGGCGTCAAAGCGGTGGCGGCGATGGACCGCTCGCTGTCGCCGGGGCAGATCGGCGCCCCGCTTTTTCAGGAGGTCCGCTCGGCACTGTATGATCATGAGCCGCGGACACCGGTGCTCAACTATATTTATGGTCTTGGTGGTCGAGATGTTTCCCTGGCCAATATTGAGCAAGTTTATAACGATCTGAGCCAGATAGCTGAGGGCGAACCGGTTGGTTCGGTCATCAGATATCTTGGGTTGAAGGAGTAGGTGACAAAGATGGTAAGTTTACGAGAACTGACTCACAAGGAAGACTATCTTACCGGCGGACATCGACTCTGCGCGGGCTGCGGACACTCGATCGGGGTCCGTCAGGTGTTAATGGCGGCAGACGCTCCGGTGGCTGTGTGTTGCGCGACGGGTTGTCTGGAAGTTTCGACCAGCGTCTATCCATATACAGCCTGGAATTGCAGCTATATCCACAACGCTTTCGAGAACGCTGCGGCGACGATGAGTGGCGTCGAGGCGGCCTACAATGCGCTGCGCCGCCGGGGTAAGGTCAAGGACGAGATGCGCTTTGTCGCCTTTGGCGGCGACGGGGCCACGTATGATATCGGACTGCAGTCATTGAGCGGGGCTCTCGAGCGGGGCCACAAAATGGTCTATGTCTGTCTCGACAACGGGGCCTATATGAACACCGGCATTCAGCGATCCAGCGCTACGCCCAAAGGAGCTTGGACGACCACTACGCCGGTTGGCAAGGTTCAGTCGGGCAAGCCGCAAAGAAGGAAAGACTTAACGGCTATCGTGGCCGCTCATGGAATTCCCTATGTGGCACAGGCCTCGATTAGCAACTGGAAAGACCTAAACGCTAAAGCAACTAAAGCTTTTGCCGCGGATGGTCCGGCATTCTTGAATATTCTGAGCCCTTGTCCCAGAGGCTGGCGGTTCCCGTCAGACATGACGGTCAAGATGGCTAAGGCCGGGGTGCAGACGCGGTTCTGGCCGCTATATGAAATTGAGGACGGGGAGTGGAAGCTGTCCGTCAAGGTACGCGAGCCAAAGCCGCTCGAAGATTGGCTCAAGCCCCAGGGTCGTTATAAGCACCTTTTTGCGCCTGGCAACGAGGGATTGCTGGCTGAAGTCCAGCAGGATATCGATGACCAATGGACGCGTTTAATGTCGCGTTGCGGCGTAGAGTAATCTCGCTCTGCTGATCGAATAATTACTTGGTCATTCTGCCGGGGCCAGGCGAGTTGATATGTCTGTGATTGTACAAAAATATGGCGGTTCGTCTGTCGCCGATACTCGGCGGATACTTAACGTGGCCCGACGGATAATCGCGACCAAGCAGGCCGGCCATCAGGTGGTCGCGGTGGTTTCGGCTATTGGCGGCACCACGGACGATCTTGTCAGTATGGCCTACGAGTTGAACCCGAATCCGGCAGAGCGCGAGATGGACATGTTACTCGCTACCGGTGAGCAGATATCGATCGCCCTGTTAAGTATGGCGATCGCCGGCCAAGGATGCGATGCTATCTCATTGACCGGCGCCCAGGTGGGAATCGAGACCGATAGAAGCCACACTAAGGCTAAGATCGTCAACATTCGTGCGGCTCGGCTTCAGGAAGTTCTGGCAGAAGACAAAATAGCGATAGTTGCCGGCTTCCAAGGGGTGACCGACGGGCTTGACATCACCACGCTCGGGCGAGGCGGTTCCGACACGACGGCCGTGGCGATTGCGGCGGCAATCGGGGCTGAACTCTGTGAGATATATACAGATGTTGCCGGCATCTACACTGCCGATCCGCGATTAGTCAAAGATGCCTGCCGGCTCAATCATGTCTCATATGATGAGATGTTAGAGATGGCTGCGACCGGCGCAAAGGTAGTGCAATTGCGAGCAGTTGAGTATGCTCGGAACCACGGCGTCCTGGTTGCGGTAAAATCAAGTTTTGACGATGGCGAGGGAACGTTGATCAAAGAGGCGGAGGAGTCAATGGAAAAGGCCATGGTAAGCGCGGTTACCCATGATGCAGATGAAGCAAAAATAACGATTTTCGGCGTTCCCGATCGACCGGGCATTGCGGCAACCGTCTTTCGGGCTCTGGCCGACAAGCACGTCAACGTCGACATGATCATTCAAAATGTCAGCGAAGAGGGCATCACCGATATTTCCTTTACAGTGCCCGGCGAAGACCTGGTTAGTGGCCGTGCGGTAGTGGAAAAATTAGTTGAGACACTGGCCGCTCGTGGTTCGTCCTGCGATGAGCTGATTGCGAAAGTCTCCTTAGTGGGCGCCGGCATGAAGAGCAATCCGGGTATTGCGGCGCGCATGTTTGAGATATTTGCCGAGGAGAAAATCAATATTGATATGATCAGCACGTCATCGATCAAAATATCCTGTGTGATTGCCCAAGATGAGGTCAACAGAGCAGTACAGGCGCTGCACGTTGGATTCGCACTCGGAAAGGAGTCGGCTTCAGCTGGTGGATAGTAGCGTGAGTCGCGAATACAGAGTCGCTATTGTCGGGGCCACCGGTCTGGTCGGCGAGGAGATGCGCTCGATTCTAGCGGAGCGCCGGTTTCCAGTGAGCGAGCTGACATTGTTGGCGTCCGCTCGTTCTGTCGGTCAGAGGCGTGATTGGCAGGGTGGCCAGCGGGAAGTCCAGGCTCTGGTCAGCGATTCTTTTAGGGGGATAGACATTGCTTTGTTTTCGGCCGGTGGGGCTGTCAGCCTCGACTACGCCCCAGTCGCGCGAGATGCGGGGGCAGTTGTTATCGACAACAGCAGTGCTTGGCGGATGGACCCCAAGGTGCCGCTGGTGGTTCCAGAAGTCAATCCTGGCGCTCTCGATGGTCACGACCGTATTATTGCCAACCCCAACTGTTCGACAATCCAAATGGTCATGGCGCTCAAGCCACTGCACGATTTGTGGACCATGAAGCGGGTCGTCGTTTCGACCTATCAGGCTGTCTCCGGTACTGGTCGCGAGGCCATTGATGAATTACTGGAGCAGACTCGCGATATCTTGGCGAACCGGGAGCCACAGGCGCAAGTCTATGCTCAACCGATCGCCTTCAATCTTTTTCCCCATATAGATGTGTTTCTCGAATCCGGATATTCAAAAGAAGAGATCAAGATGATCGCCGAGACCCGGAAGATTATGGGTCTGCCGGATCTGCCGATTACTGCTACAACAGTCCGCGTGCCGATCGTCAGTGGTCACAGCGAATCGATCAATATCGAGTTTGAGCGGGAGGTCGATGTGGCGGAGGCCAGGCAGGCGCTGGAAGCTGCCCCTGGAGTTACTCTACTGGATAACCCGGAGCAGTCTGTCTATCCAACACCCTTGGCCGCTGCGGGGAGCGACGAGACGTATGTGGGCCGGATTCGTCGGGACGACTCGGTTGCTAATGGCCTGAATATTTGGGTAGTTGCAGACAATCTGCGCAAGGGAGCGGCCCTGAACGCAGTGCAGATCGCGGAGGCATTAGTCGTCCGGGGACGGCTGCCCTAGCACCGGCTGTAGCCGGTTGGTCGATGACTGTCGGGGGGCAAGAAGAGCGGTTTCGTCAAATCATCCAGCTTTCATGGGTGAGCATTGGCGGCAACGTGCTTTTGACGATCTTCAAGTTTGCTGCCGGGATTCTTGGTCGCAGTCAGGCCATGGTGGCGGATGCGGTCGAATCTCTGAGCGACGTGGTCTCCCAGACGGTAGTCTTGGTCAGCTTGCGGATATCGCAAAAGCCGGTCGACTGGGATCACCCCTACGGGCACGGTCGGGCAGAATCTATTGCTACCGGCTTGATTGCCGTAATGATCGCTTCTGCGGGGATCATTATTTTGACCAGAACGATCAGTTCGATCAGCGCCGGTGTGCCAGACACGCCGGGAGGGATAGCTCTGTTCGCTGTGATTGTCGTGATCGTGGTCAAAGAGGGTCTTTATCAGGTCGTTTCTCGCTCGGCACGGCAGCACCGGAGTACGCTATTGATGGCCGGAGCCATGGACCACCGCAAAGATGCTATTACCTCGATCGCTACCCTGGTGGGAATCGCTGGGGCGCGTGCCGGGTATCCGATCATGGATCCTCTCGCCGCCGGACTGGTCTCGCTGATCATTTTAAAACTGGCTTATGATGTGGCCGGTACAGCTGGCCGGGAGTTGATGGATCGTGTCCCTGAAGACGATATTATGGAGCGGATCACGACCGTTGCCGAAGAGACTCAAGGGGTCGAGCATACTCAGGCGCGCGCTCGGCGCCTAGGTTCCAATTTGTTTGTAGAGATCAAGATCGATGTTGATCCAGACCTCACTGTCAAAGATGGGCATGAGATCTCCAAGCTGGTTAAGTTGCGGATCACCGAGCAAATCGAGGAGGTGGCGGATGTGATGGTTCACATAAATCCACATCTGCATGGTATTGAGTGAGGGCGGGCCGGGGGGCTATATCTCGGTGATCGGAGCCAGTGAGGCCAGCGTTCGAGAGGCCGAGTTGGCTTATCAAGTCGGGGAAGAGATCGCCCGAGCTGGATTTGTTCTGGTCTGTGGCGGCCTTGGCGGTGTAATGGAAGCGGCTGCCCGGGGGGCGGCGGCTGCCGAGGGGTTGTCCGTCGGCATCCTTCCCGGTGATGATCGTACAGAGGCGAGTCGCTATCTGAGCGTGTCGATTCCCACGGGGTTCAGTCACGGTCGCAACTATCTGGTAGTTAAAGCCGCGGACGGGGTTATTGCCGTTGGTGGTGGCGCCGGCACGATGAGTGAGATCGGTCTGGCGCTTAAGTTGGGCCGACCAGTTATCTTGCTGGAAAGTTTTGAATTGGCGGGGCTTGATCTGGTGGCGCAAGCGGCCTTGGTGGCCTCTGGCCCTATTGAGGCGGTGCGGCTGGTGAAGACGCGCTTAGCTTCAGCTCATCCTTAGCTTCTTGTTCGCTTTGGAAGATCGCGAATAGCTGGTCAAAGCCCGTTAATTTAAAGAGTTTCGTAATGGGCGGCTTACCTCCAACCAGCACGACCCGTTGCTTGCGAGCTCGTAGTTTCTCGCGCAACCGCAAGAGGGCTTGCAGCCCGGACGAGTCCATAAACTCAAGTTCTTCAAGGTTGATGATCAAGGAGCGGCTGCCCTCGTTGCTAGTCTGCCAGAGCAGGGAATATGCGGTGGGTGCACTGGAAAGATCGACTTCTCCGGCGATGCTTACAATCGGAAAATCAGTTTCGTCGGAGATGAATAAAGAACAACTTTCCGTAATTTCCGTGGCGTTGTTGGGCAGCTCGCCGGGCGTCTTTTGATCGTCCACTCACGCCTCCATAATCTGTTTCGCAAAGACCCATTTGATGAGCTCCTGGCAGTATTCAACTGTACAGTGCGAGCAGCCGCAAGTCAAACTATCAGGCGGTTTTTCATGAGTGAGCCTGCCTTGGTTTTGCTCTCCCCGTCCTCTATACTTATTTTGGATATCCAAAAACAACTTTAACTTGATGGCCGCCTCACAGATTATTCAGACCCAAACCAGTGCTTGCCGGCGTTGCCGACATTGCGTTCGCATTTGCTCGCCTAAGGCTATCATGGTCACCAGTGACGTCCTTGAGGTCGACATGGATCGTTGTATTGCTTGTGGCGCTTGTGTCTCGGTCTGCACCCAGAATGCGCTGTTGGCTACCGATGAATCGGCAGTGGTAGCCGAATGCCTTGAGGGCGGCGCGGCAGTTGCTGTTTTGACTCCGGAGGTTCGAGCCGCTTGGTCGGGCGTGAGTTGGACGGTTTGGCAGGAGGCGCTGACTTCACTTGGCTTCTTGGCGGTTGAGGATGGTTCGGCCGCGCGGCAACTTCTGGATTTTCAGTACCGGGAAGTGCGGGCGCTCCACGAGAGCGGGCCGTTGATCAGATCTTCGTGTCCAGTAGTGGTCAACTTGGTCGAGCAGTTTCGACCAGACCTGATTGACGCACTGGTGCCGTTGGCCACCGAGTCCGAGGTTCAGAGCCGGCTCGTGAGAGAAGTCTATCCGAAGCGCCCGAACGTGGTTCTGATCACCTCGTGCCTGGGGGCTAAGACCGTTGTCGACCGAGACGATCAGGCACCGGTGGCTGTCATCTCGATGTCCCAATTATTGCTGATGCTGGAGGAGCGGGGTATTAAGATTGATACCGGGATGTTGGCTCAAGAGTCGGCTCCTTTTGATCCCCAATTGCTCCTCGATCAGCTGCCGCAGAGCAGTGGTGCAGACTCCGAGGCGATTTTCCATGACATTCACGGGTGCGGTCAATGCGCGACCGCCCTTAACGGGACCGGCCCCCGTCTTTCCGATGAGCAGCTTCGGCCCTTGAGTCATCTGGCTCAGGCAATCGGCTTCTCTGTGCGTCCGCCGCACGTCAGGGAGGTTTCCTCGGGTCAATTGGAGGAACAGCTCTTGGGGGCTGGTCTGAATGAGCGTGAATCACGTCTCGATTGTATGGTCTGTGGCTACCAGACTTGTCAGGAGCAGGCGGCGGCTGTAGTCCGGGGGTATTCTGATTGGTCGGCCTGCCTGCCCCTAGAGAACGAGCGCCTACGGTCTGCCCTCACTCAGTTCCAACCAACAGCAGACGCTGATGTCTTGACCGGGCTGCTGAACAGAGTCGGGTTGGAGCGGGCGCTGGATCAGGAGATGAAACGGGCAGTCCGCTATTCAAGGAAGTTGACGCTGGCGACCTTCCGGATCGCGGAGATCGACGAAATCATTACTCGCTATGGGCGCCGCGCTTCCGATAGGGCCATTGTCCTTTTAACACAGGTATTGGCCGGTCAGGCTCGGGAGAGTGATACTCTGGCGTTAAGTGGCCCGCACACTTTTGCCTTGCTCTTGCCTGAAACGGGCGAGCGGTCGGCGACCGCGGTCTTTGAGAGGCTCCGCGAGAAAGTAGCAGCGACTGTTTTCTGGTTAGCCGAAGACGTGGGAGTACGTCTTCTGATCAGGGCGGCGGCTGTGGAGCTCAATGGTCAGGCCTCTGGGGCGGAGGCCTTGGCAGAGGCAGAACGAGCGGTGGCTGCCGATGCTTGAGGCCTTGATCGGACTTGCTTCGGGGTTTCTCTCCGGCCACTTCGGGCTCGGGGGTGGATTGATTACCAAGCCGGCGGTTAGGATGATTCTCGGAGAGCCGGCTCTGATTGTTGTCGGGACGCCGATGCTCGTCAATATCCCGGCATCACTGGTCGGCGCGGTCTCCTACGGTCGGCGCGGATATGTTTCGTGGGCGCGAGTGCGTATCTTGGCACCGGCCGGTATCGTTGGCTCGGTCATTGGCGCGCTTTTGACCCCGTTGGTCGGGGGCAACTTGATCTTGCTGATGACCGCTGGAATAATTCTAGTGCTTGGCGTGCGCTTCGTGGTCGGAAAAGGAGCAGCCAGGGAGGTCGCGGAGAAGGATATTAGCCGGCGGTGGCTGGCAGTGGTTGGCGCAGCGATTGGCGTGGTTTCCGGAGTCCTGGGCCTTGGAGGAGGTTTCATGCTGGTCCCTTTCCTCAGCCTGTGGCTGGGCCTTGACATGAAGACTGCCCTTGGTACTTCTATCTCCGTCGTCGGCGCAATTACTGTTCCGGCGGCGCTCGTTCACTACAGTCTGGGTAATGTCGATTTAGGCCTGGCTATGTTGTTGATCATCGGTGCCGTTCCCGGCACTTATCTGGGGGCGCGGGCGGCTATCCGCTTGAAGAACGAGTCTCTGGCTCACTTATTCGGGCTGGTTCTTATTTTGGCGGCCACGGCTCTAGGCTACTTTGAGCTATCCAGGTTGGTCTAATACGCCGCTTTCAGATATAATGTTTTAGCAGCTCGGAGGCAATATGGCGAACAAGCAGCCCTCTTCTTTCTCATACATCGCGCTTGGTGCGCTGACAATTGGGGCCTCAGCCCTAATATTCTTCATCCTGTTCGTTAGCGGTATTTTTCGCGTTACATTTAACAACGGCGCCGCCCTTCTCGTAGTTGGGGTTATCTACGGGATCAGCCTGGTTGCTGTTTTGACCCTACTCTATAAATGGCACGAAGGCCCGGAGCGGGCCCGGGCGATGCAGTCGCATCAGATGTTGACGATCGCCAATGAGACCCTGCCTCATCTGCGCCGCGGCTTTACCGGCGAGACCGGTCGCGAGGTCGCCCAGATAATCTTTGACCGCAGTGATGTCGATGCCGTGGTTGTAGTGGACGGCAATCAGATACTGGCAGCCGTCGGCGTGGAAGCGGTTGGCATGATGTACGATATGTTTCTCGTTCGGACCGACGAGCGAGATCAGGCTGGGGTCATGACGTTCCAGGCACTGGAGGGGGGCAAGAGTGCTGACAGTCGTAGTCGCAAATGGACGGGGGTTTCCGTTCCCCTCTCGGTGCAAGGGAAAGTCCGGGGAACACTGGAGCTTCTCTATTTGTCCTCGAAAAAGCTCTCTGAAAACCGGATTGCCGTGGCGACCGGGCTGAGCACTCTCCTTAGCACCCAGCTAGAGCTCTCAGAGCTTGACAAGCAACAAGCCTTGGCGGTCCACTCCGAGCTCAAGGCTTTACGGGCTCAAATCAATCCACATTTTCTTTTCAACACTTTGAACACTATCGCCGCTCTTTGTCGGACTGATCCGCAGACCGCGCGGCGCTTGATCATTCAATTCGCCGGGTTTTTTCGCGAGTCCCTGGAGAGGCAGAATCAGTTTACGACCTTGGATGAAGAATTGCGTTATGTTAACTCCTACCTTGTTTTCGAGCAGGCTCGTTTTGGGGAGCGCCTACAGATTGATTGGCATATCGACGAAGAGGCCCGGAAGGCCACGCTGCCCTCGCTGGTCTTACAGCCCCTGGTCGAGAACGCAGTCAAGCACGGGATGGCAAAGTCCGGCCCCCTTCATCTAGGTTTAGCTGCTAGACTGGAAGGCGCTCACTTGTATGTGCAAGTATATGATGACGGAGTAGGTATGGGCTCGGAGAGCCTGTCAAAGTTTGACAGTGATAGCTCGAGTGGCTTGGGAATTGGGCTTAACAATGTCAAGGAAAGACTAAGCAGCCTGTATGGATCGTCCGGTTTGATGAATATTAATAGCACGGTGGGACAAGGTACCGAGGTGACGCTCCGGATACCGACCCCGGGAGGAATTGTTGAGAATTAAAGCTTTGATCGTCGATGACGAGGCCCCGGCCCGTTCGGAGATGCGCTATCTATTAGAGAAGCTGGATGAAGTCGAAGTTCTCGGTGAGGCCGGTACGGCTGATGAGGCCTTGAAACTGATGAGCAGTATTCCCTACGATATTGCCTTCGTTGATATCGATATGCCGGGAATGAACGGACTCGAGATGGCCGAGAAGGTTAAAGATATGGAAACTCAGCCGGCTATTATTTTCACCACAGCTTACGGTCAGTTTGCCGTCAAGGCATTTGAGATGGAGGCAGCGGACTATTTAGTTAAGCCTGTATCTGAAGATCGCCTCAAGAGAGCGGTTGAGCGGGTAGTAAAAAAGGTTAAAACTCCGGTTAGCGGCGGCAAGCAGCCGAGTTCAGAAACGGAATTGTTTGACCGTATCCCGGTGACTAGACAATCTAAGACGATCCTACTGTCTCCGGCAGAAATATTCTTTGTTGAGAGCCACGGGGAATTCACAGTTATTAATAGTGAGAAAGGCAAGTTCGTCAGTTCATTGCGTCTCAAGGATTTCGAGGCCCGCTTGTCGCCAAAGTCGTTTTTTCGCTCGCATCGCAGTTTTGTCGTCAACCTTGATCAGATTACTGAGATGACTGCTCTCTATGGGGGGCTTTATATGCTCAAGATGAGGGATCCAGAGTCAAGTGAGGTGCCGGTCAGTCGCCGACAGACCAAGCATCTGAAAACCTTGCTCGGTATGCGCTAGCCCAGTGGCTCGAGAAGTACGGCGTGCTCCAGGAGTTTGATTTCTTTAATTGAGGCGGCCACAGGTTTTTCTCGTCCCATGATGTCCATAAGGCTTAAGCCCTTGGCGACAGGCTTGATAGACACAACGTCCTCCATCAGGAGCTCGCGAGTGCCGTCTTTTTCAAGATAGACCTTTGCTTCACACACGACGGGCGCCTAAGTCCACTCGGAGAGCTCTTCTTCGAGCTTCTTTTCCGGTACGGCGCCGACGAATTTCTTGGCTTCTTTGCCGTTGACGAAGAGGATAAATGTTGGAATGCTCAGTATTTCGTGAGAGCCGGCCGTAGTTTGGTTTTCATCTACGTTGAGCTTGCCTACTTTTACTTTCCCGGCATGTTTCTTAGCAAAACCTTCGATCACCGGAGCCATTACGCGGCAGGGTCCGCACCACGGAGCCCAAAAATCAACCAACACCGGGGTATCTGATTCGAGTACCTCGGTCGCAAAATTTCCGTCTGTTAAATCGATGATGCCTTCAGCCATGTTCGCCACTTCCTTTTCAAAAAGTCACCCATATATGCTTGCTGTAACCTCATAAGATACAGGAAATGACCCCGTCGGTCTAGGAGACGGGTCGGCTATGTGTCCTGACGCTCAAGGGCGTCGATGTCGCTTAACCGCTCGCGGGCAAAGTCGCTTCTGGGTCCTGACGGCTCCCGCTCTAAGTACGCGTGGAAATATTGAGCGGCGCCATTGTAGTCACGCTGGTTGAAAAGGACGAATGCCAGGTTGAAATGGGCCAGAGAATAATTGGGATTTTGATTGATCGATTGCACATACTGGCTAATGGCCTCTTCGAAGTTTCCAAGGAAAAAGTAGGCCGTGCCCAGACTGGTCTTGGCGGCGCTATGGTCGGGCTGTATTTGTAAAGTGTGTTTGAACGTATCGACGGCGGCCAGTCGCTTGTTGCGGGCGGCTTCAAAATCCGTCTCGCTTTGTAGCTGTTCTGCCCAGTCCAGGTAGAGCTGGCCTAGCTGAAACCAGTCAGCGTAACTTTGGTCATTCTTCTTGAGTACGTCCATCAACTGGGCTTCTTGCAGGGTGAATGACGTGGTGCCCGGGATCGACGTGGTGGCTGTGGTGGTCGGGCTGATCGGGCTGGGAACATCTAGAAGCCAAAGCGAAATGAATAGACCGATCAAGACCAGCGGCACTAGTATCCAAGATAGTGAAAACCGGCGTTTCTTGAGTGGGGCAAAAAGACGGTTCCAGCGGCTCCGGTGGTATTCTTGCTCGTGGCGCTGGACTTCGATTCCGAGCGATTGTGCTTTCAAGAGCATATTGAGATCGTTAGTGATCAGAGTGACCGGCAACGATCCGTCTTCTTCATGCAGTCGCCAAGCGATTCCTAGTATCCGGTCATCGCCGTTCTTCTGGTTGAGCGTTGGCGGAAAGTTATTTGGGTCGTGCTGGGCGACCCGGACCTTAGCTCCATTATCCAGCTCGATCCCCTCGAGCAAAGAGCCGTATTGCGACAGGTCGAAAAGTGTTCGAGAAACTTCACGGCCGCGGAATCTGACCTCATAGTCACTCCGGCCCATCTTGATCTTGTCGAGTTCCGCCAGGACTGTTTGCGCCACAATAATTTCCGCATCAGCATAGGCGAATAGAGCATATGGGTCTGTGAGCAGTACGTTTGTGTCTATGACTATGATTCTATTCATATTTACTGGTGCATATCTCTCGAATATTCTAATTGAGCCCCAAGATAAGGCTGGATAGCAGTAAACCGGTGGGCTATCCAAGTGGCGCGATTGGGAACTTCAATCGTCAGATTCACCCACCGCCGGTTGAGAATATCAAACTCTGTCAGAATCGCCCCAAGCTCTGTAGCTTTGGTTTCCGCTTCGGTGCGGGCCCTGGACTCAGACCTGGATATCGCATAGTAGTCGTCGGCGGTTTTGGCTATCTCGCGGGCTTTTTCTTGCAGGGCATAGCGGGTGGACAAGATGCTCCCGGCATCGTTTATCACGATGATCAAGAGCGCCGTCGCGATCAACAGCTTGAATGCGGCGCCGGCGAAAATTGATTTCACTCTTTTCGTCCCCTCATCGCAACAACCACTCCCAGGCCAAGAACCACGAAGATGCTTCCGCCAACTACTAAATATCGTAACATACTACTCACACTGACCTCGACACCTTCATTAGCAATCTCAATTTCTCCCACGGCTACGCGGATGTCCAGGATTTTGAGGCCGGTGAACCCGGCGATGATGTCATAGGTGATCAGGTTTTCCTTTGGCTTTAGGGTGATGCTCTGCTGGGATTTATTGGGAAAGGAAAAATCTCGACCACTGAGCTCGAGCTGAGCCCTAATTGGATATCCGGCGCCGTTATAGATGGCCACGGGGACTTTGCCTCTTTTGGTCGAGAAGGTGATATTTTTTGGCGGTGCCAGCCTGACTTTTGCCAATTCCGATCTGATAGTGTTTGCGACAGCATCGGCATAGAGTTCGCCGACCGATCCGTTTCTTGGGGTCGCGTCCATGATCGAGTTCAGTGATTCGGCGCGAAAGAGGTAGCGGTCGAGACGCTGCTTAGTGGAGTTCTTGGCCGGCACTGATTGTGCGAAGTCGACCCAGAGCTGTCGCGCCTCTGAAAGGCTGTCAAAGGCCGCGCCCAGCGGCCGGCGGGCATTATCTGCCGGGCGCACTCTGGCCGTGTTGACCGCACTCGTCGACCGCTTAGAAAGCGGGACGGACTCTATCCACGACAGAGTAGAGATAGTTTGATATATTCGGCCCGCTAACTCACTGGATGGGGGCGTGTTCCGGCTCGAGGTTACCACGACCAGCTCGTCATCTTCGGCTTCCAAGTATCGCTGGGCGAGGATGGCTGTCAGCTGGTTGTCTGCTTGCCCGGGAGCAACCGATGCCACCCATGAAGCTAGCTCCGGATCGGCCGAAAAGATCGTTAGGTGGTTAGGTGCATGATCGAACTTGAGGGGGACTCTAGGTGACTGAGTAGAATCGGACTCTCCTTCCAAAATGACGGTGTAGGCAAACTCTGCTTCCGCCAGGCGACGAGCCGTGAAGGAGTCTAGCGTCAGCCCCGGTAAAAAGAATCCCGCTTGGTCGGTCTCGGGCGGGGCCGCTAGGGCGATCTGTCCTCGTATGTCCTCTTCCCAGCCGGCGGCGGCTAATAATGCGAGCGGCGCCTCTCCGTAGGGGGCGGTCAAGGATTCTATTTGTCCGGCCTCGACCAGCTTATTAAAACGCGAAAGCCAGGCGGCTGAATCTTGGGCAGCCGAGCTATCTTTGGACACCTCGAACGGGTCGGGTCCGCTGACAATGTACCCGCCGCTCATCGCCGTGAGTTGTTCGACCAGTGTTGGTCCGGCAGCGATATTTACTTTCATCTCTGGGTTGGATTCGATCGCGTCTAGGTGGCGCTGTAGCGGGCCGCGCCCGCTCGGGGCGGCCTGGACCAGACTCGAAAGATCCTCGAGGAATGATCCATCCGGCAAACGATGTTCCCCCGGGTAGAAACTCCACATGACTGCGACCGGGAGGCGTTTGGTGTCGGGGCGCAGGATTACCAAGAAAGCTCGAGTACTGAATGAGAGTCCGTTGGAAAGCTCGGCGGTGAAGTCGAGAGGATAGACGCCGTCGGGGAGTTCGAGCCCTTCCAGGTGGCGCTCTAATTCGACCGTAGTCAGTCCGATGGGCAGCTCTCGTTGCCAGCTCTCCTCAGCTAACGGTTCTTGGGCAACCCAAGGTAGACCGAAGATAGGCGCCCCGCGCTTCAAAGCCGGCATAATAGCTATGGTCAGATTGGCTTTGCGGGCGTATCGGGAGTCAGTGGTAATGATCATGCCGGTGACAGAGAAGTTTTCTGAACCGGTGTAGTGAGCTTTTTCTAGCGTCAAGCTGAGTTTCGGCATCTCTCCGGCTCTAGCTATAGATAGAGGCTGTACCGCCAGAAAAACGAGCACGAGAAGTATCTTTAGTCCTCTGATGAACACCGCCTCCGTGAGTGGCCTGAAGTCCCATATTATATTAGAATAAGCGCCCTTACGAATGGTAACCGACCAGACCCGAACTTGCTTGAGATTCATGCTAAAATTAAAGGCGAGGCAAGCGAAAAATCGCTAGCCCGTATTTATTATCAGCGGCAATAGGGTAAGTCCGTAGTGCTCTGGTTGACGCAAAAGTGAGTCCCTGCTCTAACGAGCGGTCAGTGAGGAGATATTCGATGGCTGACATCAACAAGCATGAGAATGTAGAAGTTCCGGAGGAATTGCCGCTTATTCCCCTGCGCGATCTGATCATATTTCCCAATCTGGTCGTACCGCTTTTTGTCGGTCGCGAGCGGTCCATTAAGGCGCTCGAGGCGGCGATGCGGGCCGACCATGTTGTCGCTCTGGTGGCTCAAAAGGAAGCCGAAACACAGGAGCCGGAGATTGGTGATCTCTATGAGATAGGCTCAGCCGCCACTGTTATGCAGGAGCTAAAACTACCGGATGGCACGGCTAAGGCACTGGTAGAAGGGGTTGTCCGCATCAAGGTAGTGGATGTCATCCACACTGATCCATTTTTCAAAGTCAAAGTTTCGGTGGTGGAAAAGGTCGAGGGAGAGCAGTTGGAAACAGAGGCGCTTATGCGCAATCTGGTTTCTCAGTTCGAGCAGACGGCTCGGCTAGGCAAGCCGATTCCCCAGGAAGTCTTACTGGCATCAATGAATATCGATGAGCCCGGGAGATTGGCGGATTTTATCGCTTTTCATCTAAACCTGCGGTCCGATGAGAAGCAGCGCATTCTTGAGGCGGTCGAGCCCCAGGCACGATTGGAACTCGTTGGGTCGTTTATGGGCAAGGAGCTTGAGATTCTGGAAATCGGCAGCCGCATTCAATCTCGCGTCAAGGAGCAGATGACCAAAACCCAGCGTGAATATTTCCTGCGCGAGCAGATGAAGGCGATCCAAAAAGAGCTTGGTGGACTCGACGAACAGCAGGCGGAGATCGAGGAGCTGCGCACCAAGATACAAGAAGCCGAGATGCCTGAAGAAGTAGAGAAAAAGGCGATCAAAGAGTTAGGGCGCTTGGAAAAGATGCCGGCGGCGGGCGCGGAGACCAGTGTTATCCGCACTTACCTGGACTGGTTGATCGGGGTGCCGTGGAAGATGGAGAGCGAAGAGAAGCTCGATCTCAAAGCAGCCCAAAAAATTCTTGATGAAGATCATTACGGCTTAGAGAAAGTAAAAGAACGGGTTCTTGAGTTCTTAGCTGTCCACACGCTGACCGAAAAGATGCGTGGGCCGATACTTTGTTTTACTGGCCCCCCGGGGACAGGTAAAACGTCGATCGGCAAATCTATCGCCCGATCCCTCAGCCGCAAGTTCATCAGAGTATCGCTGGGCGGCATCCGGGATGAAGCCGAGATCCGTGGTCATCGTCGGACATATGTTGGTGCGCTCCCTGGGCGGATCATTCAATCGATAGTGCAGTCCGGGGTGCGTAACCCAGTATTCATGATGGATGAGATCGACAAGGTTGGAGCCGATTTTCGGGGCGATCCGACGTCAGCCTTGTTGGAGGTGCTCGACCCCGAGCAGAATAACGAGTTTAGCGACCACTATCTTGAGGTGCCGGTCGACCTATCGAATATCATGTTTGTGACGACGGCGAATCTTCTCGATCCGATCCCCCCGGCTCTTAGGGACCGGATGGAAATTATACATTTTCCGGGGTATACGGAAGAAGAGAAAATACAGATAGCCAAGAAGTACTTAGTGCCGAAACAGACGTCCGAACACGGATTGAAAAAGTCGCACCTGAAGATTACCGACGATGGCTTACGGAAGATAATTCGCGAGCACACACGTGAAGCCGGGGTGCGAAATTTGGAGCGGAAGGTGGCGGCAATATGTCGTCAAACCGCCCGGAAGATCGTCGAAGATAAAGCGAAATCAGTGGAGGCCGGAGACAAGAACATGCACGAGTTTCTAGGACCCCCTCAATTCCGGTTTGGAATGGCGGAAGAGAAAGACCACGTGGGACTGGCGACTGGCCTGGCCTGGACAGAGGTAGGCGGCGATGTAATGTCTGTCGAAGCCACGGTTCTCCCGGGCAAAGGGGACGTGATGCTCACCGGCAGACTCGGAGACGTGATGAAAGAATCAGCTACCGCCGCTGTGAGCTATATTCGGTCGCGGGCCAAAGAGCTTGGTATCGAGCCGGATTTCAATCGCAGGCTGGATATCCACATTCATGTGCCCGGTGGGGCTATTCCCAAGGACGGGCCGTCCGCCGGTATCACTATGGCTATTGCCCTGGTCTCAGCTCTCACTAAGACACCGGTCAACCGGAAAGTGGGTATGACTGGAGAAATCACGCTGCGGGGACGAGTCTTGGCTATCGGCGGCGTAAAAGAGAAGATGCTCGCTGCTCACCGGGCTGGTCTCAGAGAAATAATCCTCCCCTCCGAGAACGAAAAAGACTTGGACTTGGTGCCCAAGAAGGTTCGCTCGGAACTGAAGTTTATCTTCGCCGACCATATGGATGAGGTCCTAGCGGCGGCTCTTAAGAAACCCAGGAAAAAAACAAAAAAGAGCTCGTAGCTCTTCCCTACGATTCTTCCATGATGATCGCGGAAGTCGGGCACTCTTCGATCGCTTCATCGATTTTGTCCTGTAGGCCGGCATCGGGGTCTTCGTCAATGACGTAAGCGAGTCCGTCATCCCTTAACTCAAAGACCTCTGGACAGATCTCTTCGCAGATTCCGTCACCAATGCATTCGTCAATAATGATTTTCGGTTTCATTGTTCCTCCCAGAAGCCCGTTGGGCTTGCGCCCGTTTTCCATGTTTCAGTTTTCGGATTATATCTCAATGTCTATCTCAAGGCTACGAAATTTCCAGTTTACTTCACTTGCGCAGCCAAACGGGGTAGACTGAGGTCCAACCGACCGGGTTAAGATGCTCGGTTGATGACCTGAGGATGGGGCCGTGGATCAGCAGCAGAATGTGTCTAATCAAGTATACGGTGGATTGGCGACCGTTCTCAGGGTTTTTGTTCTCTTTTCGATCATCGTCGGGGTCGTGTTGTTGGTGCGGATCATCTATCTCTTCTTTGGAAGTCTCCAAACAGCCCCCGGCTACGATATTGTTATTTCGTTGACGGATCCGCTGGTCGCCCCCCTGGACATGCTGGAGTCGATAAAAACACCGTACGACGGAAAATTTGATGTCGCCGGTACCGGCGTTTTGCTTGGAGTCATGATTGTCGAGTTTATCCTCTCCGGCTTTAAGAGTTCTCTGGGGAAGAAGTCAGAGAAAGCCCTGATCCAGTCAATCACGGCCAAAGCGCGGGCCAACGATCCCGAGGCCAATGTTCCTGAAGTGACCGAAGAGCCGGCAACCAAGAAATAACCACCAGCTCTTCACTTCAGCCCCTCGCGTTCCGGAAGGATAGTATGCCCAGATATCAGTTGGACAAGTGGACCGATTTATATGCTAATCGGGCCTCCCTGCTCAAGTCTTCGGCCATTCGCGATTTGCTCAGCGTGACCGAGCGCGAAGACATCATTTCTCTGGCCGGCGGGAATCCGTACACCAAAGAGTTCAAGATGACAAAGATTGTCGCGGCTGCGACTGAGACCATGCTCAGTCATGGCAACGCTGCGCTGCAGTATGGAGCGTCTGAAGGCCAGACTGGTCTCAAGCAGCACATCTGTCGTTTGATGGCCGGCGAAAATATCAAGGTCGACAAGGAAGATTTTATTATCACCGGCGGCTCTCAGCAGGGGCTCGATATTCTCGGCAAGGTCTTTATTGAGCCAGGTGATGTTATTTTAGTGGAGGCGCCCAGCTATCTCGGAGCCCTGAATGCTTTTGCCGGCTATGAGCCGAAAGTGATTAGCATTCCTCTTGACGAGTTAGGGCTGGTCGTCTCGGAGCTTGAAGAGAGGCTCAAGGAGTTGGCGTCGGCAGGCGTGCGACCGAAATTCCTGTATACCGTCCCCAATTTTCATAATCCAGCCGGGGTAACAATGAGCTTGGATCGACGTCGGCGCTTGATCGAGCTTTCCCAGCAGCATAAACTTTTGTTAATTGAGGACAATCCCTATGGGCGACTCCGTTTTGAGGGCGAGCGCCTGCCGTCTCTTCGAGAGTTGGACGAGAATGTGATTTATCTCAGTACGTTCTCGAAGATACTCTCGCCCGGGCTCCGCCTAGCGTGGCTGGTGGCTCCGCACCCCATTTTGGAAAAGATAATCTTCGCCAAACAGGCGGCGGATCTCTGTTCTCCGTCGTTTACGCAGAGGGTCGTTGATGAGTTTTTCAACCAAAACGATCTGGAAGAATATATTGCCCAATTAGTTAACACTTATCGGAGGCGCCGCGATGCCATGCTTGAGGCATTGGATGAGTACTTTCCGGATGAGGCCGAATGGACCAGTCCCGAGGGCGGGTTTTTTGTCTGGGTCAGACTGCCGGAATTCATTGACACGACGGAGATGCTGGCCGATGCAATCTCCCAGAAGGTCGCCTTTATTCCCGGTCGCGCTTTTTTTGCCGACGGTCGCGGCGCCAACTTTATGCGGTTGGCGTTCTGTTTTCCTTCAGAAGAGGAGATACACGAAGGGGTCCGGCGGCTTTCGGACGTTGTTAAGGACCAGATTACTCTTTACCATTCGGTTGCTGTAAATTTGAAATTGAAGTCGGAATAGCGGGGTAGATTTGTGAACGAGAAAGTCGCGGTTTTAATGGGGGGTCGGTCGCTTGAGCGGGAGGTTTCGCTCAAGAGCGGGCATCGTGTCTCGGAGGCGCTGGCCGCTAAGGGCTATGAGCAGTTTTCGCTGGATGTCGATGAGCGGATGGTAGACAACCTGATTGCCGCCGCTCCGGATGTCGCCTACATTGCTCTGCATGGAAAATATGGCGAGGATGGCACGGTCCAGGGATTATTGGAGTTGTTGGGCATCCCCTACACCGGCCCGGGCGTCTACGCTAATATTGTCAGCTTCGACAAAGTCCTGGCTAAGGAGATATTGACGCGGCACTCAATCCCGACTCCCCGCTGGCTGACGCTGAGCGCCGCCTCTTTTAAAGAGATGGGAGCAGCCGGAGCTCTCGATAAGGCTATCGACTTACTCGGTCTTCCCCTGGTCGTCAAGCCGGCCGGCCAGGGTTCGGCGCTTGGCATCAAGATCGTTCACGAGGCAGAGGATCTTCCCAAAGCACTGATCGGGGCTCTTAGTTACGACGATAAGGTTTTGTTGGAGCAGTACGTCGATGGTACGGAGCTAACGGTTAGTATTATCGGCAATGATCCGGCCGAGGCCCTGCCTATCATCGAGATCGTCACCAAGAAAGAGTTTTTTGATTTTGAATCTATGTACCGGATGGGAGCGACCGACTATTTTGTCCCGGCCCGCTTGGACGATGCACAGGCTGCTGAAGTGAAAGAACTGTCTCTAAATGTTCACGAAGCGCTTGGCTGTCGCGACGTCTCTCGGGTCGACCTGATCATGTCGGAGGGAAAGCCTTATGTGCTTGAGCTGAATACGAGTCCCGGCATGACGGAGACCAGCTTACTACCGATGGCTGCCGCCGCCCACGGCATTGCTTTCGCTGACCTAGTGGACAAGCTGGTTCGTATGGCCCTGGCGCGTTGATTTCTGGTAGCATTTTCCTGGGCCAAGAACTAGAATATAAAGACAGTAGAGCGATTTCATTTGGAGGTGTCAGCTGTGAGTAATAGATTTTCCGCTTTTGTGACTGGCGGTTTGGTTGGGTTGGCTGTGGGCGTATTGTTTGCTCCGCGGGCCGGCCGGGAGACTCGCGATGATCTTAGACGAAGAACAGACGAGCTAATGGAGCAGGGACGGGGTTCCTATGAAAACCAGCGGGGGCGTGTGTTAGAAGCCATAGATGTCGGTCGAGACGCTGCCGGCGAGCGCACGGAGGGACTGAAGGCCAGGATCAACGAGACTCGGGAAAAACTAAAAGCCCAAGTTGATTCGGCGGCCGATTCTGCTAGAGAGAAGATCAACACCGCCACCGGCAAGGTCACTGAGATAAAAGAGATCCTCCAAGACGACCCGAAACCCAAGCCCCAAGAATAGCCGTTTTTCGGGAATTGTTTCGTTGAGCCAGGGGCGGCCTTTCACGGATTTCATAGTTGAAGTCTATGTTCGGTTCTCCAGAGATGCCGGCTCGTTTTTGGCCGCCACCCTGTCGTATTACGCCCTTTTCTCTATCTTCCCAGTACTGCTTTTGGCGATCAGCGCGGCCGGTTATTTCGTGGCGGAGGCCAGTATGACCGAGATCATCCTCGACTACACAAACGAGGCGTTACCGCAGTTCAGTGGAGTTGTGCGTCACAATGTTGAGGCCATTTCTAAAAACCGCGAGAGTACGGGGATCGTTGGGTTGGTGGCCCTGGTTTGGATCGGGACAGCTGTTTTCGATGCTATTACGTATGTTTTAAACCGGGTCTGGGACGTCGAGACTCCGAGGCATTTCGTCAAAACGAAGCTGCTCTCGGTGGCCGGTGTGGTCGCTGTCATTCTCCTTTTGATCTTGACCACCTTCTTCTCGACCATGTTTGCGACGCTTCAGACTTTCTGGCGAGAGACTTTTTCAGCTACTCCACCGCTGGCTGCCTTTCAGGCGACCGCGTTTGGGGGGTCCTTGGTGATCACGTTTTCTGCGCTGGCAATCATTTATGCCGTGGTGCCCAACAAGAAACTAGGGCTCACGGATGTGTGGGTCGGGGCCGCTTTTACGACCGTAATCCTCGAGGTTGCCAAGCGGTTGTTTATCGTCTATACCTCTCGTATCGCCAGATTCAATGCGATCTATGGTTCGGTCGGGGTTATTATGGGGCTGCTATTTTGGCTTTACATCATTGGGTTGATCTTTGTTCTCGGAGCTGAAATCAATGCTGCCCGGGCGGCTCGAGGTCAGGCACACGAGAAAACACGAGGGTTAAAAGGAGCAATATGACAGTAGCTCAGATGAGAGAAGACCTCCGGGTAATGGTTAAAGAGGCAGTCAGCAAAGGTCCAGTCCTGTTATCCTCTGGAGCGGTCAGCGACTTCTATATTGATGGTCGACAGGTGACACTCCACCCTCGTGGAGCCTTTTTGATCGCCAACGTTATTAGTGACATCCTGGCCGAGGTTCATTTTGACGCTGTTGGCGGCCCGACGATGGGGGCCGACCCGATAGTCGGGGCTCTCTGCTACCACCTTGGATTGATCAGGGAGCAGTCGGCAACAGGGTTTATCATTCGCAAGGAAAGTAAGGAACATGGGCTGGGGCGTCAGGTAGAAGGGCCGGAACTGACGGCTAACGCGAGAGTTGTTATTGTTGAGGACGTTGTGACCAGTGCCGGCTCTGTCCTCAGGGGTATCAAGGCGGTTGAAGAAACGGGCGCCCGCATCGTTAAGGTCATTGCCCTGGTAGATCGTGAAGCCGGTGGCCGGGAGGCGCTGGTCGGGGCCGGCTATGACTATGAGCCGATCTTCACCCGCGCGGCGCTGACTTAAGCTTTCTCAGTACGTCAAGGTTCCGGATATCATCTTTCGGAGATTTTCGGGGTGTCTCTATGATGAACGGTCGATCCGCGAGGGCCGGTTCGTTGATGATTCGCTCAAAGCCCGCTAGGCCGATCTTTCCGCGGCCGATCGGAGCGTGGCGGTCTAAGCGTGAGCCCAGTTCGCCACGGGAGTCATTGACATGGATTACCCCGAGGCGATCGAGGCCGATCTCCCGATTGATCTCAGCCATTGTTTCCGTCCACCCGGTTTCGGTGGCCAGGTCGTAGCCGGCCGCGAAGGCATGACAGGTATCGAAGCAGAGGCCGATCCGGCTGTCATTATCGACCGCTTGGATTACGCGGCGGATCTCACGCATGTTCGAGCCAAGGGTGTGTCCACTGCCGGCGGTGTTTTCCAGCAAGAGCCGCGCTCCGCCGAGATCTTCTTGGAGCGCTCTTTGCAGTCCGGCCGCTAGCCGTGCGATCCCCGCATCCGTTCCGGCTCCGCCGTGGCTACCTGGATGCATAACCAGGAATTCCGCCTCAAGAATTACCGCTTTGGCGATAGCGTCTTTCAGGGAAGCCATGGAAGAATCCAGCACGGCCGGTGTTTTGGCAGCCAGGTTGACCAGGTAAGGCAGGTGGATAATAACGGGCCCGAGCTTGCGGGCGCTCCGGCGGCGCTTGAACTCTGCTACCTCTTCTTCTAAGAAAGGACCGGTTTTCCAACCGCGAGGATTGCCGGGGAACATCTGAAAAGCTTCGCAGCCGATCGCTTGAGCGCGATCGACCGCCAAGTAGAGGTGTTTTGCTATTGATACATGGGCGCCAAATCTCATAACTTATTTGCCAAGATACGCTATAGCGTGATGATATGCGAAAGCGACGACAAACTTGCTGGTCAAATTAGTAGCATGCTAAGCTTTCTCTATGACAGCTAATACGGTTTGGGCTCCGTCTCTCGGTGTTGCCCTCTTTTTATTTTTTCAGGCCCTGCTGGTGTCGCCGAGTGCGCCGGTTCTGGTCCTGGCTAATGACAGACCCATGTTGCTACCGGCCCTGGCGACGGTTGACTCGGCGCTGATGGCCTTGGGCATGGAGCGGCCAGTTGGCGACCTCGTTGACGTCGATGGGGGCATCGTGCGTCGCGGGGCCGGCTGGACGGCCCGGGCCGCTCTGAATGGTCGCGTGGTGCCGACGGCTAGTCTGCTCAGCCACGGCGACCGACTAGAGGCGGTCGCCGCTTTGGATCGGACTGAGCGTGTTGAGACGGAAGTGGTCGAGGTGATTCTAGCCGACCAAGTCGAAGGGGAAGGCGAATACACGACGGTTAGAGCAGTGGGGGTCGCGGGCAAGAAACTGATCGTCAGGGGGGCTAGAAGCGGCAAAATCGTCTCGATTCGTAATCTATCTGAGGCCCGGCCCTTCATAATCGCCCGTACGGCTGACAAGCCGGACAAGCCGATTGCACTGACTTTTGACGATGGGCCGACTCCGCCATACACCAACCAGATCACTGAAATACTCTCGGACCTCTATGGCACAGGAACTTTCTTTGTTCTAGGCAGTCAGGCCGCGTTATTTTCCAGGACCGTCCAGGATCTGGATGCCGCCGGGTTTCAAGTGGCCAATCATACATATTCCCACAGTCGACTAGATGGGGCCGACGAGGCGACGGTTATTCAGGAGCTGGACGCGGCTAGCTCAACGATCGTCCCGCTCATCGGGAAGCCGATGCGGTGGTTTCGGCCCCCATATGGATCTGTCAGTGACTCTTTGCGGGTCATAGCGGCCAGGCGCGGATATCACACTGTCCGCTGGCACATCGATTCTCGTGATTGGGACGGCTTATCCCCTGAAGCTATTGCGGAGCGCGTCCTGGCTGAGGCGAGACCGGGGGCGATCGTTTTGTTGCACGATGGCGGTGGAGATCGCACAAACACAGTTAAGGCGTTGCCACACATCATTAAGGAGCTTTACGAGCGGGGGTTCTCGCTAGTGACGGTTGAACAGCTGGCAAAATAATGGAGCCCGCTCAAGTAACCGTGACTCGCAAAAGTTACTCGAACGGGCTCCCATAGATAAGCAGTTTAACGTCTTGCCAGGGACAGGGGATTACACCCTGATTCACAGTGAGCCACTCGTGGGACCATATATCTTTTCATAGTAGGACACCCCCCTTCACGAATAAATCAACCTTCGCCCTGTCTTTTGCCGGTTGGCTGTGCGAAGAAACTGCTACAGCACTCGAACCTCATAAAATATTCACGACAACAGTCCTGCAGATTCTGGTGGTGCAAAGAGTAGATAACCTGCTGACCGTAACGCTTGTCAATGACCAATCCAGCATTTTTTAAGACCGACAAATGCTTCGAAACAGCCGATTGTGATAGAGAGAACCGCTCGACTAGATCCCCGACACAGCGGTCTCGCTCTTCCAGCAAGACCAGTATTCGTTGTCGCTTGTCGTCTGCTATCGCTTGGAAAACTCTGCAAAAATCAGCCATCTGTTATTTCACCATATAACCATATTCCCATAAAGGAATATATACCAAATATCTGTGTTTGGCAAGACTTATTTTACAGTTGGCGTGACTGAGTGATCACAATATCCATAGCGACGTCGTGCCGGGTCGTTGGCAGGCTTTCTGCCATCTGGTCATCGAACGCTACCCCGACCCGAAAAGCGTCTGTCGTTTTTAGAAAGCGGTCGTAATATCCGGTTCCATAACCGAGCCGTTGGCCCTGGAGGTCGAAGGCCAGAGCCGGGACGATCACCATATCGATCTCAGCTGCGTCCATCGTTTCCGTGCAGGGTTGCCGCAGACCGAACGGGCCTGGGGCCAGAGATTCCGGATCACCGGAAAAAAGGCAGAGTTCGAGCTGGCGCGGGTGACGGACCACTCTGGGCAGATAGAGCCGGCGGCCGTGCTTGAGGGCATGGTCTATAACCGGGCGAATATCGACCTCCAGAGCCAAAGGCCAGTAGGCAGCCACTCCAGCGGCTGCGGCATATTCATCCGTTTGCAGGATAGAGTCGCAGATTATCAGGCTCGCCTTTTTTCTATCCCGATCGCTAAGGAGCTGTCGACGCTTTTTGAATTCCGATCGGAGTCGTTCTTTTTCCTGGTTGGGCATAGATGATCCTCTCACTCTCGTTCGTGTGAACCCATACTATATAATACAGGCTGGAGCTGAACGCGAGTGATTCAAGTCAAAGATATATTCAAGAAGTTTGGAGAGATCGAGGCGGTCCGGGGCGTCTCTTTTGATATTCCTGCGGGCGAGATATTTGGTTTTCTGGGGCCGAATGGAGCGGGCAAGAGTACCACGATCAACATCCTGTGTACGCTATTAAAGCCGGATCAAGGTCAGGCGTTTCTTGCCGGTCACGACGTGGTCGAGTATCCGGCCCGCGTCCGTTCGTCTATCGGCATTGTTTTCCAGGATCCTAGTCTAGATGAGCGCCTCTCGGCTTTGGAAAACCTGGTCTTTCACGCTCTGGTTTATAGCGTGCCCAAGGCCGTGCGTGAGGAGCGGATCAAGCACGTTCTAGACATGGTCGATCTCTGGGAGAGGCGACATGATGTCGTCCGGACTTTTTCGGGCGGGATGAAGCGGCGTCTGGAGATTGCCCGGGGGCTTCTCCACCATCCGCAGGTGCTTTTCCTGGATGAGCCGACCCTGGGGCTAGACCCTCAGACCCGCAATCGTATCTGGGAGTACATTCGGGAACTACGAGAATCAGACAACATCACGATCTTCTTAACTACTCACTACATGGATGAGGCTGAGAATTGTGACCGGATCGCTGTCATTGATCACGGAAAGATTATTGCCTTGGACACGCCAGACAAGCTTAAGGCCATGGTCGGTGGAGACATGGTCACCATTGCCTCTAGCGCTCTCGACCAGGTGGCCGCGCAAATCACGGAGCATTTTGGACTGACAGCTCTTGAGCAAGACTCTAAGCTTATCCTGGAAGTCCCGGACGGGGAGAGCTTCCTCCCCCGTTTGATGCGGAGTGTCGATGTGCCGATCGACTCGATCAGTGTTCGCCGACCCACGCTCGATGATGTGTTCATGAAATTGACCGGCCGGACAATGAGAGACGAGGCCGCCGGGGCGATGGACACTATGCGTCAGCACGTCAGGGCGAGCCGAAGATGATGATGAACAATCTACGCGGCATTTACTCCATCTGGCTGAGGGACATCATCAGATTTCGTCGGGATACGTCTCGGATCATTACCTCGCTCGCCCAGCCGGCCCTGTTCCTGTTCGTGTTCGGCAACGGGTTGGCTCGGGGCTTGGACATTGAGGGTGGTGTTGGTTCACAGCTCGACACGCCCTATCTGGCTTTTATCTATCCGGGGATCATCGGGATGTCGCTTCTGTTCACCTCGGTTTTTTCGGCGGTGTCGATCGTCTGGGATCGCGAGTTTGGTTTTCTCAAAGAGGTGATGGTGGCGCCGATCTCACGTTCATCCGTGGCTATCGGTAAGGCATTCGGTGGCAGCTCGGTGGCGATCATTCAGGCTCTGATCATCTTAGTGCTGGCCCCGTTGGTCGGGGTCAAGTTGTCGTTTCTGGTGGTCTTGGCAGTTATTCCGGTGATGCTCTTGATCTCCTTCTCTATCACCTGCATGGGCATCGCTATGGCGGCGCGCATGCGTTCGATGGAGGGCTTCCAGATGATCATGAACTTCTTGGTAATGCCCCTGTTCGTGCTCTCAGGAGCCATGTTTCCCATTGAGAGGTTGCCCGGCTGGTTGCATTTTCTGACCCGGGTTGATCCGCTGACCTATGGAGTCGATGCTCTGAGGTTTCTGATGTTGGGTCCCGGCTCGGCGCAGTTCTCTCTGGCATTCAGCGTGTCCGTGCTAGCCGCCTTCGGCGCAGCGATGATTTCTTTAGCTGTTTTTCTCTTCAACCGAACGGATTGATTAATAGGATATTCTCCCCGCTCCGGCACCATTAAAACCAGGCTATGCTCGTGGTTATTGTGTATAATCTAAGCGCCAATTCGAGGAGCGGAAATGCCGTCTTTCTTAGGTTCTAGTTCAACGGTCGCGGTGCTGGTGGCAGTCAATGTTTTGCTGCTGGTCTGGGTGCTCGCTTTAACAGTCTCGATCAGACGCGGGCAGGCAGCTCGTGAGCGGGCCGGGGTGTCCCTTAGGGGTTCGCCAAAATCTCTGGACGTGCTCCAAAAGGCAGTCGAGAATATAGCCCATCTGACGGCGGAGAACGAACGCCTCAAGACTGTCGACGGTCGCCATCGGGGCCTGCTCGAGGAGACAACTCGTCATATCGGGGTCGTGCGGTTCGATGCTTTTTCCGAAGTAGGCGGGAGCCTTAGTTTTGCGGTGGCGTTGTTAAACGAGAGAGGCGATGGTGTAATCATCAGCTCGATCAACGGGCGGAACGACAGTCGGGTTTATGCCAAACCGATTCGAGATAGACGCTCTGAGTTTTCCTTGTCCGAGGAAGAAGAAGAGTCCATCAGGCAAGCATTTCAGGGAGCAAAGACTTGAGCTTTAAGATAGGATTCTTGGGTCCTGCCGGTACGTTTACGCAGGAGGCTTTGAGGCGGGCCTATTCGTCTAACGAGGTCGATACCGTACCTTTTCCGTCGATCCAAGATGTGATCGCGGCGGTAGAACGCCGGGCGGTCGAGAAGGGTATCGTTGCTATCGAGAATTCTATTGAAGGGTCGGTTAACACGACTTTGGACATGCTGGCCTTCGATGTCCAGCTGAAGATCGAGAAAGAAATGATCATTCCGATCTCACACAATCTTCTCGGTCGCTCCGGGCTCAACAGAGCTGATATCGAGGTCGTTATGTCTCATCCGCAGGCGACGGCCCAATGCCGGGCTTATCTAATGCGCGAATTGCCCAAGGCGAAAATAGAGGCGTCCAACAGCACGGCGGAAGCGGCCAAGATTGTGGCGGGAGCCAACGGTAAAGCCTGGGCGGCTATCGGCACCAAGCTGGCCGCGAAGCTGTACGACCTATCTGTTTTGGATACGGATATCCATGATGTCGTCGGCAACCAGACGCGGTTTGT
Source organism: uncultured Acidimicrobiia bacterium (assembly GCA_964196305.1). Classification (GTDB taxonomy): domain Bacteria; phylum Actinomycetota; class Aquicultoria; order CAJVYJ01; family JAUVQD01; genus DAOUYN01. Next base: position 12,478 of record CAXMSJ010000078.1, on the reverse strand, counting down.
TTTACTCGGGCGAGGGACCCCGGCTCCCACTGGGTTTGATAAGACCTCGATAGTCTGTTTTATCCAGGAGGATCGACCGGGCAGCCTGCTTTCGATTCTGCAGGAGTTTGCGGACCGAAATATCAATCTCACCAAGATTGCCTCCAGGCCCACCCGGCAGGCGTTGGGCGAATACTGTTTCTTTGTCGACCTGGAAGGCCATGCTGAAGATGAGCTGATTGCCGACGCTTTGAAGTCCCTTCACGTCAAGCTACGCGAAGTAAAGGTGCTCGGCTCCTATCCGCGGGCCAAACCGGTGCCGGCGTGAGCCAAGAGAGGGAAATAGATGCTTGATATTCGCCTGATTCGTGAGGACGGCGAGAGCGTGCGGCAAGCGATGGCTGCCCGTGGCGCAGATATTGATCTAGAAGCGGTAATGGCGGCGGACACCAAGCGTCGAGAACTGTTGGCGGTGCTCGAAGCCAAGCGCGCCGAGAGGAATAGCGCCTCGGAAGCTATCGGTCGGATCATGCGCCAGGTCGCCCAGGCCAAGAAGGCCGGTGAGCCCGTTGCGGACTTGTTGGCCGCGGCCGAAGAAGCCAAAGTCTCTCCAGCTCGTTTGGGGGAAGAGATAGCGACTCTGGAGGGTGAAGTGCGACCGGTAGAGGAAAAACTACGCAGCTTGTTGCTGGAAATCCCAAACCTACCGCACAGCTCGGTTCCCAGAGGCCGAGACGAAACCGACAACCAAGTTGTTCGCGTTTGGGGCGAACGGCCTGCTTTTGATTTCCAGCCGCGGGCTCATTGGGAGCTAGCCGAGGATTTAGATATCATCGACTTTGACCGGGCAGCTAAGATCGCAGGAGCGCGGTTTGCCCTGTATAAGGGGGTCGGAGCCCGGTTAGAACGCGCGTTGATTAACTTCATGCTCGACACTCATACCGATATCAATGGCTACACCGAGGTTTTGCCGCCGGTGCTGGTCAATGAAGCCAGCCTGACCGGTACGGGGCAGCTACCGAAGTTTGCCGACGACTTGTTTAAGTGCGCCGACGATGACCTGTGGTTGATACCGACGGCGGAGGTGCCGGTTACGAATATCCATCGAGACGAGATCATCGACCAGGGCGGTCTCCCCTTCAAGTACGCCGCTTACACTCCGTGTTTCCGGCGGGAAGCCGGCGCACACGGTCGGGAGACGCGGGGCTTGATCCGGCAGCATCAGTTCAACAAGGTCGAGTTAGTCAAGTTTGTCGAGCCGGAAAGCTCATATGATGAACTTGAGTCTCTGACCGCAGAGGCTGAGGGCATCCTGCAAGCCTTAGGCCTGCACTACCGGGTGATCGCTTTATCTACTGGTGATCTCGGGTTTTCCGCCGCCAAGACCTATGACCTGGAAGTATGGCTGCCAAGTTACCAGGACTTCAAGGAGATCTCTTCGTGCAGTAACTTCGAGGACTTCCAGGCCCGACGAGCTAATATCCGGTATCGTGATCAGTCGGATAAGCCGCGATTTGTGCATACACTGAACGGTTCTGGGCTGGCTATTGGTCGAACGGTTGCTGCTATCATGGAAAACTGTCAGCAACCGGATGGGTCGATAACCATACCTGAAGCACTCCTTGACTACCTGGGGGTTGAGTCAATTTCGCTTAAGAAACGTCGCTAAGTTGTCGATATCAGACTAACGCAGATGAAGTGGTCTAAAAGAAATCTAGATCAGCAGATCCGGTACTACTATTTACCGGTGATTGTTGCCGTGCTGCTGGGGCTAACTCTGACCTCCGGTCTTTCCGTAGTGCGCCAGACCGCTCTGATGCTCATTATTCTCCTTGGTGCAGCTTTCCATTGGGATCTGCGTGACGGCGGTCTCCTTTCTCGTTGGCTTTATTCTCGTAGTGTCTCCTACGAGACGCGCAACTACTTGACCGTTGGGGCGGCTTTTTTGCTGGTGACAGTATTATTGGCGGCTGCCGATGGCTTTACTACCCCGCTGGTCATGCTCTATTATGTGCCCGTCTCTCTTGGCGCCATGCGGGGCGGCCACAAGCTATCATTGTTCTTTAGTGTACTTTTGGCAGGCGGCCTTATCAGCTACTATTTCGTCCTCGATCGCTTGTACGGGCGCGTGGTTGAACAAGGTTACTTCCATGCGATTATGTTCGTGGTTCTCGCTGCCGCTTCGGGATTCATTGCCGATCGTCTGCGTCGATCAGCGGTAGATCTCAGCGCTCTCTATGAGACCGGGCGGGCACTCAACTCTACCCTGAACGTGGCCGAGATCTATCCGCTGGTGCTGAACATAGTAGCGTTAGATCTCACGCCGGATGCCTCGGCACTGTTCATGTTAGACAGTCAGGAAAATTTACGCATTCAGGCCCACCAAGGCCTTAATGATCAGGTTGTAAAAGACATGACTATCGATAACGAGCGGAGCTTGCTCCGTCACGTGTTAGATTCCCAGACGCCCACGTCCTTGTCGAGCATTCCTCACAAATGGCAGATGCCATTCTCGCCCGAGCTTAAGTCGCTCATGGTCGTACCGTTGCGGGTAGGCGAAAAAAAGCTTGGGGTCTTGATGGTCGGGAAAAACACTTCTCATGCCTACGGATATGAGAACTTGCGGTTTCTGGAGGCCTTGGCCGGACAGGCGGCCATCTCTATCCAGAACGCCTGGCTCTATCGGCAGACAAAAGAATGGGCGTCTCGCGATGCCCTGACCGGGATATACAACTACCGGTATTTTTCCGAACGACTGGACCAAGAGTGGACCAGGGCGCTCCGCTATGAAAAGCCGTTGTCGTTGATCATGGTAGACCTTGATCTCTTCAAGACAGTAAATGACAACTATGGCCATTTGTGCGGCGATGAGGTCTTGCGTGAAGTTGCCGGCCTCCTCAAGGAACTGACGCGTGAGACGGACATGGTGGCCCGGTATGGCGGCGAGGAGTTCGTGGCTGTGCTATCGGAGACCCACTTTCAAGATGCTCTTCTGGTCGGAGAGAAATTACGAGAGGGAGTGGAGAAGGCCATCTTTACCGGTGGAGGTACCGAGCACAAGATACAATTGACCATCAGCGTTGGCGTGGCCAACTATCCCAGCAGTGCTACGAACAAATCAGATCTCATCTACCAAGCCGACCAGGCGTTGTACCGAGCCAAGGAGATTCGAAACACCGTCTCCGCTCCAGAGGGACAACCAGTCGGTCTAGATCTCAAAACGTCAGACATCACCAGCTAGCTTCACCCCTTAGTTTGTCCTCCTCCCAACTGGGTAGAATAACGGTGAGTTCTTTTGTCGCAATAAACTTGACAACGTGGCACTAAGATATCCTATAATGGCATGTGTCAGATTTATGTAATTTGAGAAGGAGTGATTTGATATGGCAAAAGCTTTAGGTATCGACCTCGGTACCACCAACTCGGCGGTAGCGGTTCTCGAAGGTGGGGAGCCAACAGTTATCCCCAACGCCGAAGGTAGTCGGGTGACCCCGTCGGTTGTGGCGTTCTCCAAGACCGGCGAGGTACTTGTCGGTGAGGTGGCGAAGAGACAGGGGATCACTAATCCAGATCGGACGATTTCTTCCATCAAGCGCGAGATGGGCACGGAACACAAGGTAAAGATAGACGACAAGGAATACACCCCTCAGGAGATTTCCGCTAAGACGCTGCAAAAGCTGAAGCGGGACGCGGAAGCCTATCTGGGCGAGACGATCACCCAAGCGGTGATCACTGTCCCCGCCTACTTTGAAGACCAGCAGCGCCAGGCAACCAAGGACGCCGGGAAGATAGCCGGCCTGGAGGTCTTACGCATTATCAATGAGCCGACTGCCGCAGCGTTAGCTTATGGGTTAGACAAAGAGCACGATCAGACAATCCTTGTCTTTGATCTGGGCGGTGGCACGTTCGATGTCTCCGTTCTAGAGATCGGCGACGGGGTATTTGAGGTCAAAGCGACCAGCGGCAACAATCATCTGGGTGGGGACGATTTCGACCAGCGGGTTATAGACTGGATGGCGGAAGATTTCAAGGCCAAGAATGGTATCGACCTCCGAGAGGACAAGATGGCCCTGCAGCGTCTCAAAGAGGCGGCCGAGAAAGCCAAGGTAGAGCTGTCCAGCACTCTCGAAGCGTCGGTCAATCTGCCGTTCGTGACCGCCGATCAGAATGGCCCAAAACACCTCGAGATGTCATTGTCGCGTTCTGAGTTCCAGAAGATGACCGCCGATCTACTTGAAAATTGCCGTGGCCCGGTCGAACGCGCCATGAAGGATGCAGGGGTTAGTGGTCAAGACTTAGACCATGTCATTTTAGTGGGTGGCTCGACGCGTATGCCGGCTGTGACCGAGATGGTCAAAACGATCACTGGCAAAGACCCCCACAAGGGCGTCAATCCCGATGAAGTTGTCTCTGTCGGTGCGGCGGTCCAGGCGGGAGTCCTGGTGGGCGAAATCAAAGACATCTTGTTGCTCGATGTGACGCCGCTGTCTCTTGGTATTGAGACCAAGGGTGGTGTTTTCACCAAGCTGATCGAGCGGAACACTACAATCCCGACGAAGCGCAGCGAGATATTTACCACGGCCGAGGACAGCCAGACACAGGTCGAGGTCCATGTATTGCAGGGCGAGCGCGAGATGGCCACGTACAACAAGACGCTGGGACGCTTCCACTTGATCGGCATAGCGTCGGCCCCCAGGGGTACCCCGCAGGTCGAGGTGGCCTTTGATATCGATGCCAACGGCATTGTTAACGTCTCCGCTAAAGATTTAGGGACGGGTCAAGAGCAGAAGATAACCATTACGGCGAGCACAACTCTCGATGGCGATGAGATCAATCGGATGGTCGAAGAAGCTGAATCGCACGCGGAAGAGGATTCCAAGCGCAAGGAAGCCGCCGAAGCGCGGAATGCAGCCGATAGTCTGATTTATTCCACCGAGAAGACACTTACTGATCTGGGCGATAAAGTAAGCGAAGAAGATCACGGCAATATCGATGAGGCTTTGAATGAGGCCAAAGAGGCCCTCAAGGGTGAAGATGTTGAAAAAATCAAATCGTCGACGGAGAAACTGACAGAAGTCTCAAATAAGCTGTCTGAGATTGTCTATCAGGAGGCCCAGGAGGCCCAAGAGGCTGGGGCGAAAGAGGGACAGGAAAGCGCGGAAGACGTCCAGGACGGGGAAGTCATCGACGCAGAGGTTGTTGACGAGGAAGAAGCGCAGTAAGCGTGCGGAGGAGAAGCCGTTGACTGATAAAGAGAAACCTGAAGAAGCTGATAACGACCAAGAACTGGAGTCCCCCGAGGAGCTAGATTCTGAGGTTGATAAGGCCAAGACAGACCTTGAAGTCGCCCGAGCCGAAGCGGCTGATTATCTCGACAGACTGCAAAGGTTAAAAGCGGAGTTCGAGAACTTCCGGAAACGGATGATTCGCGAGCAGGGCGAGGTGCTGAAGTTCGCTTCGCAAGGAGTGATTGTCGGCCTACTGCCGATTATCGATAATTTCGAGCGGGCTCTTGATCACGAGATCCAGGGCGAGCAACTAGATGAGTTCAAGAAAGGCTTAAAGCTGGTTTACGCGCAACTTTTTGAAGTGTTGTCCAAGGAGGGGCTGTCGATCTTGGAGCCGGTCGGTCAGGTTTTCGATCCCGCTCGGCATGAGGCAATCATGCAGGAAGACAGCGATGAACATGCCGAGGGCACAGTGGTCAGAGTGGTTGAGAAGGGCTATGTCCTTCAAGACCGGATCATACGGCATGCGAAGGTCACTGTCGCGAAGTAGCTGGTTGCAGTGAGCGCTGGAAAAATCAAAGACTATTACAAAGTGCTCGGCGTCGGCAAGAACGCCGATCGTAAAGAGATCAAAAAAGCCTATCGAAAACTAGCGCGAGAGCATCATCCGGATGCCAACCTTAACGATGCGACCGCAGAAGAGCGATTTAAGGATGTCTCTGAAGCTTACGATGTGCTGGGGGATGACCAGAAACGGACTGAATATGACCAGCAGCGAGAGTACTTCGCTGCTGGTGGTCCCGGAGCCGGCGGATGGACGGGTGGCGGTAGCCCCGGCGGCGCTGGCTGGCAGGATATTTTTACTCGCGGCGGCGGTGGCTTCGGGTCTGTCTTTGGCGACGTGTTTGGGGGCGCTGGCCCGGCCAAGGGAGACGACCTTTATTACACGATCACGCTGGGATTCCAAGAGGCTTTTAAGGGCACTACTAAGCGGATCAAGATAAACCGGCGGCGGACGTGTTCGACCTGCTCGGGCAGTGGCGCCAAGCCTGGTTCGCAGTTAGCTACTTGTGAGACTTGTGGCGGGCGGGGGACGATCGCCCAGAATCAGGGGTTCTTCAGCGTTAACCAGGCCTGTCCTACTTGTGGCGGAGAGGGCCGGGTCGTCAAGGAGAGTTGCCGGACCTGCGGCGGAGCCGGAACGTTACCGGAAGAGAAGACGGTGACTGTTAAGATCCCGGCCGGTATCAAAGACGGCGGAAAACTGAAATATCGAGATCTTGGACAGGCTGGTCACCGGGGATCTCCGGCCGGAGATCTTTTTATTATCATCAAGGTTGGCGAACACGGTCTCTTTAGGCGGGCTGGGAACAACTTGCACATCGAAGTGCCGCTGGCCTTTACTGAAGCGGCCCTGGGGGCGACAGTCAAAGTACCTACTGTCGGCGGGAAGGTCAGCCTAAAGATTCCACCAGGAACCCAGAGCGGCCAGACCTTCAGGGTCAAGGGCAAGGGATTTAAGAAGAGTCGCGGCGGCGGTTTTGGCGATATGATGGTAAAAGTCCATGTAGAGGTACCAAAGCAGCTAGAGCCGGCGGAAAGAGAACTACTGGCCCGGTTCGCTGAGAAGATGGATAGTGACCCCCGGGCAGCTGTGATGGCGCAGGCCCAGGAGCGTTGAGGTAGCGAAGATGACAGAGAGAAACAAGAGTGACGAGAAGCCGGTTTATATGATTAGTGTAGCGGCCGAGATGATCGGGATGCACCCCCAGACCTTGCGCATTTATGAGCGGAAAAAACTAGTCAGACCCGGTCGCACCGCCAAGAGCACGCGGCTCTATTCCGAGCGCGATATTGAACGTCTAAAATATATACAGCAATTGACCCAAGACGAGGGAGTAAATCTGGCGGGAGTCAAGATCATCATGGACCTTCAGACCCGCCTTGAGCGTATCGAGCGGACAGTAGTTGGCATGGAGACAGAGATAGTCGAGACGACGGAGCGCTTGGAGATCGAGGTCAGTCGCTCAGCCAAGCGCCGCCGGTACGAGCTGGTCTTAGTGCCGAAGGCGCGGCAATTGGCAAGGATAGTCAGGCGGGGTGGTGGAGCATGAATCTAGAGAAAATGACCATTAAGGCGCAGGAGGCTCTGGGGGGCGCGCAGACGATCGCCCAGGAGTTCGACCACCAGCAACTGGAACCACTCCACCTGCTCTTAGCTCTTCTTCGTCAAGACAAAGGACTGGCCTCGCGGATCATTTTGAAGATCGGTGCCGACCCTGGCGCCATTAGTGAAAAAGTTGAGATCGACTTGCGCAAGCTGCCCAAGGTAACCGGCGCCAACACTCCTCCTTACGCTGGATCTGGTTTTACCAAACTGGTGCAGACAGCGACCAAAGAAGCGGAACAATTGAAAGACGAATATGTCAGCACGGAGCATCTGTTTATCTCCGTAGCCGAAGGCGACGACCGGGCAGCGGAGTTGTTGAACGTCGCCGGAGTTACCAAACAGGAGATATACAACACCCTGGTTTCCATTCGCGGGTCGCAGCGGGTTACCGATCAGAATCCGGAAGAGAAGTATCAAGCGCTGGAAAAGTATGGTCGCGACTTCACGCTCTTGGCCGAGCAGGGCAAGCTCGATCCGGTGATCGGGCGGGACAATGAGATCCGTCGGGTCATTCAGGTCTTGTCGCGGCGGACCAAGAACAATCCTGTTTTGATCGGGGAGCCGGGTGTCGGAAAGACGGCCATTATCGAGGGGCTGGCGCAAAGGATCGTCAGTGGCGATGTCCCGGAAGGCCTTAAAGGCAAGAAAGTCATCTCGCTTGATGTCGGCGCTCTGGTGGCCGGGGCGAAATTTCGTGGTGAGTTCGAGGATCGGCTCAAGGCGGTACTTAAGGAAGTGACGGCGGCGGCCGGTCGTATAGTCCTATTCATCGATGAGATGCACACTATCGTCGGGGCCGGGGGCGCCGAGGGTGCCATTGACGCTTCAAACATGCTGAAACCGGCGTTAGCGCGCGGTGAATTAAGAGCTGTGGGGGCGACGACCCTAGATGAATATCGGAAACATATTGAAAAAGATGCGGCTTTCGAACGACGGTTCCAACCAATATTAGTTAGAGAGCCGTCTGTCGAAGATACTGTGGCCATTCTGCGTGGCCTGAAAGAGCGTTATGAAGTCTACCATGGGATAAGGATCACCGATGCTGCGCTACTTTCGGCAGCTACATTATCGGATCGTTATATTGCAGACCGGTTCCTGCCGGACAAGGCGATAGACTTGATCGATGAGGCTGCTTCCCGGTTGAGGATAGAGATCGACAGCATGCCGACCGAGATAGACGAGGTGGATCGGCGGATTATCCAGCTGGAGATAGAAAAGACTGCTCTGGCCAAGGAGACCGACGAGAGCTCCAAAGAGCGCCTGCAGAAGATTGAAGCGGACCTCTCGGAGCTGGCCGAACATCAGAACGTAATGAAGGTGCAGTGGCAAAGCGAAAAGGGAGCTATAGAGAAGATCTCTGCGTTGAAGGAGAAAATAGAGGCCGCCAAGCTCGAGGAGCACCAGGCTGAGAGGGATGGCGATCTGGCTAAAGCGGCCAAGCTTCGCTATAGCGATCTGCTCGAACTGGAGAAAGATTTCGAGGTCGAGAATGAGAATCTGCGACGACTCCAGGCTGACCAGCAGATGCTTAAAGAAGAAGTAGATGCGGATGACGTGGCCGATGTTGTTGCTAACTGGACCGGTATCCCGGTGACCCGGTTGATCGAAGGCGAGATCGTCAAGCTGATGGAAATGGAGGCCCGCTTGAGGCAGCGGGTGGTCGGGCAGGAACCAGCCCTGGAGGCAGTGGCTAACGCAATCCGGCGAGCTCGGGCCGGTCTGGGCGACCCTGACCGCCCCATTGGTTCTTTTATCTTTCTTGGCCCGACCGGTGTCGGCAAGACCGAGCTGGCCAAAGCTCTGGCGGAGTTTCTCTTTGATGATGAGCGGGCCATGATCCGCATCGATATGAGCGAGTATATGGAAAAACACTCTGTCGCCCGGTTGGTCGGGGCGCCGCCCGGTTATGTCGGCTTCGAAGAAGGCGGGCAACTGACCGAAGCGATCCGCCGCCGCCCGTATTCGGTGCTACTCCTGGATGAGATAGAGAAAGCCCATGCGGATGTTTTCAATCTATTATTGCAAATCCTCGACGATGGCCGGTTGACTGACGGTCAGGGCCGGACAGTCGATTTTCGTAATACTGTTATCATTATGACTTCAAATGTTGGCAGTCAATGGATCTACGAGTTGGCGGATAAGCAGGATGAGATGCACCAGAAGATCAACGATGCACTCCGGAGTCAGTTCCGGCCCGAGTTCCTCAATCGGATAGATGAGACGGTCATTTTTAACGGTTTGACCATTGAGGAGATCGCGCAGATAGTAGATATCCAGATAGAGCTGCTCAGTACCCGGCTGGCCGACAAGAAGATCCGACTCGAGCTAACAGATGCTTGCAAGGAACTCTTGGCTCTAGAGGGTTTCGATCCTGTCTACGGGGCAAGACCGCTGAAGCGGGTGATCCAGCGCTTGATACAGGATCCTTTGGCGTTACGGGTACTCGACGGTGATGTTCCGCCGGACAGCGTGGTCTGGGCCGATGCGGACGATGGAAAAGTAACCTTCAAGATAACTTCAGGTGATACCAGTGAGCAATAGCCCTCGGGGGACAGGGCTCGACCCCAACGTCGCGGCGGCTTTATCATATTCCTTGGGTTGGATCACGGGCTTAATCTTCTATCTGATCGAGCGGGAGAACCGTTTCGTCCGCTTTCATGCGCTACAGTCCATCCTCTTCAATATCGCCGTTTTCGTCGTTCTCGGTGGGCTCGGGGCGTTTCTAGCTTTGTTTACCGCTGTGCCTGGCTTGAATATCATTATGGGCGCGCTCGGCTCACTGGTATCGTTTTTGATCAGCCTGGCTGTTTTCGTCGTTTGGATCATATTGATGGTCCGCGCTTATCGGGGTGAACGCTACCACTTGCCGGTCGTCGGCGACTTGGCCGACCAGGGCTCTTAGTGTGACGCTTTTTGGTCGCACGCTGGTTCGCCAAGGAAGCTGATCTGCTCTTGTAGGATTTCGATCTCCATATCAATCGCTACCGGTCGTTCTTCTTGGCTATAAAGTTTTTTAAGGCCCTCCAGTTCGGACCGGAGATGCTTCAGTCGTCCTTCTAGGGATTCAGCCATGCCGAACTCCTTTCTTCGCTGGTCAAGAACTGAGTTTAATTATATATTTTGGCACAAACAGGGTCAAGAAGCAGGCAAAAGCTTGATCTGCCGCTGGAGCTCATGGACCTGGTTCTTAAGCCCCGTTGAGACCCACGTTCTTCCATTGGCATCAACAAATATGGCTTCGACGCCGGTCGTTTTTTCAACTAAGCGCAGCGCTTTTTTTCGTCCCATGACGGCCAAACCAGTCGAGAGTGCATCGGCATAGGCCGCACTTTTCTTGGTGACCACAGTGACGCTCATGAAGCCGGGGGCGGGGTGGCCTGTTTTGGGGTCGATCACATGATGATACCGTTGACCATCGATGATCTTGACCCGCTGGTAGTCTCCGGTAGTGCTGACGGCCCCTTCATCTAGTTCGATGATGGCGATCAGTCCCGGAGTAGCCTTCGGCCGTGGCGACCGGATGCCGATCCGCCAAGGCTCTCCATTGGCTTTGGGTCCCACGGCTCTGATGCTGCTGACGGCATTGATTAAAGTGTTCCGGTGACCAAGCGTCGCCATAGTTTCAGCCATTCGGTCAATAGCTAGACCTTTTGTGATTCCGCCGAGATCAATCTCAAAATCTGGTTCATTCAGCCGAACGAGGCGCTTATCTGAGGGATCAAAAATCATTCGGGGTCCGCGGAAGACCCGCATCGCGCGGTCCAGCGCTTTTTCAGTCGGCACACTCTTGTTTTCAGAAAAGTCCCACAGCGCGGTGACTGACCCGATAGTCAGATCGAACGCCCCGTCAGTCAGCTGATTGACCTCGCTGCCGATCTGCAGTGCCTCCCACAGATCCTCGGAAGCGTGTATCTGGCGGATGCGGTTGAGTTCTTCCGTCTCGCTGCCGGGATGGTGGCGATCGAGTCGTTGCTCCAGCGTACTGGCGCGGTTGAACGCTTCGTCGATATCGCTGTCGATCTGCTCCGCGCTCTTTGTATCACTATCGACTGTCACCGTGACCACGGTATCCAGCAGCCATTTCTCTTTGGTCTGAAGACGTGACTGCGAGCATCCGGATGCCGCTAAAACCGCGATGCATACCCCAATGCCTCCGAGAATCATCACTATCTTGTTTGTCTTAATTTTCACCGCCCTATTAGTTTAACAAGGCTGATGGTTTGGTAAAACCTCTTCATAAGATATAATAGCTTGCCCGCGCCTCGGATTTGACAACGAGTCTAGGTGATGGCGACAATACGGGCAAAGAAAGCGCGGGCAAGAGGTTCGCGTAGGTGGTGGCGTTGGTAAATTGAGAATCGGTTATCCGCAAGCTCTTCTCTATTATAAGTATTTTCCGCTCTGGGAGACCTTCTTCACGCAGCTTGGCGCGGAGGTGGTCGTTTCAGGCCATACGACTAAGAAAATTCTGAGCCGGGGTTCCATCGAGGCTGAGAATGAGCTCTGCTTGCCGGTAAAGGTGTTCTATGGTCACCTTCTGGAATTGGCTGATAAGGTCGAGGCCATTTTCGTCCCGCGCATGATAGCGGTGGAGAAATCAGCGTACACTTGTCCCAAATTTCTCGGTCTGCCGGACATGGCCAAGGCAGTTGAGGCCCCATTGCCGCCGCTGATCGAGCCGATTATCAACTGGAAAGAGGGAACACGCCATTATTTGCGCACGGTCCTAGAGCTTGGCAGGCAGTTCACAGATAGTCGCACCAAGATAGCCCAAGCATATCTAGCCGGCGTTCGGGCGCTTCACGAATTTCACGACCAGACCGCCTCGGGACTGACGACGATCGATATCCTGGACAGCAAAAAGCCGCCCCAGGCGGTTGCCGGAGGCTTGAAGATTGGGGTGGCTGGTCATCCCTATAATATTTACGACAAATACATCAGCATGAATCTGATCAAAAGGTTGCGGCAGCTCGGAGCCGAAGTAGTGACGGGCGAGATGCTCCCGCACAACACGATTGAACGAGCTGCCTCTACCCTGCCAAAGCACCTTTTCTGGACCTACGAGCGCGAAGTAGTCGGAACAGTCTTCCACTGGTCTCGC
>CAXMSJ010000077.1:0-42867 GCA_964196305.1 uncultured Acidimicrobiia bacterium | reverse complement strand
CTGGGGGTTTCCTGGACTTTCTTAAGCGATGTGGAGAGAGTTGTCCAGGGCGATCTCGATATCGAGGAGTACACGGACGCCTTCCACAAGCCGATGATCCCGCACACGATCATGCTGGAGCCAAATCTTGTTGTTCACAGTATCTACATGGGCTACTGGTACTGGGGGCGCCCCACGACTGAAGAGCTACGCCAGGACTTTCGAACTATCACCCGAAAATGCCGCTCTGATTGGGATCTAAGCGCTCCAGGTCTGCGCGAGAAATGGGAAGCGGGCGACAAAGAGGACTTCTGGCCATATGGCCAAAGCCCCGGCTACATCGCCGAAGAGGAGTAAGGGGGGCTGCTCCCGCATTGACGGTGGCCAAATCTATAGCTACGAAAGTAGAACGCCGCCATCGACTACGACCTGGGATCCGGTCATGTAGCTGGCGAGGTCTGAAGCAAGGAACAGAGCAACTTTCCCAATCTCGTCCGGCTCGCCCATGCGCTTCATCGGGATTTTTTCCAAGAACAGTTTCACTAACGCTTGCATATCGGGGCTCACCGGCATGCCGGCTCCGGTGCCTGGCGTCGCAATGCCTCCAGGGGCGATAGCGTTAACGTAGATATTATGCGGCGCAAGCTCCAACGCAGTATTTTTGGTAAACCCCCAAAGACCATGTTTGGAGGCATCATACACCGCAAGTCCGACGGCGGAAGGGTGCAGGGCATCGATTGAGGTGATGTTGATAATTTTACCGCCCCTACCTTGCTCGATCATGACGCTGGACACGGCTCTGGTAAAAAGAAAAACGCTTTTAAGGTTAACGTCTAAGATTCTGTCAAAATCGGCTGTCTCCATCTGCATCACTGGAATTTGCGGAAAGATGCCGGCATTATTGACCAGAATATCAATGCCCCCATATGTTTTTGTAGCAAAGTCGGTCGCTGCCTTTACTTCCTCTTCATTGGCAACATCGGTTTTTATGAACGCCGCCTTAAAACCCTTATCGGTCAATTCTTTGACTGCGGTACGACCGACTTCCTCGTTTAAATCAGCGACGACCACGCTAGCTCCGGCTTCCGCCAAGCGATAAGCGATACCAAAACCGATACCCATAGCACCGCCGGTGACAATGGCTGTCTTGCCGTTAAGCTTGATAAGTTGTTGGCTGTTCATAAGCGTGTTATACCCGTCTTTCTCAGGGATGAATCCGCAAATGGCTGTAAAATCGCTGGTAAGGGAAGCCCTGTGTGCGCAAGGTGTTTTCGGGGTTGCCGGTCGCAGAGAATAAAGAAAGAACTCAGGAAGCTTGGGTTCAAAACAACGAGTCGCCATCAAACCGCGCCACATCTTCTCAATTCTCAAATCCGCAGCCCATCCATTCGTAAACCAAACATTGAGCCGCTAAACTCTTGTAATGGTGATGCAAGCTAGTAATATAAAGAAATTGGCAGCCATCTCTCTGTTTCTCCTCTTATCAACTGGAGCTGCTGGGTACTACATTGCATCTGGGACAAAACAGACTGGTATAACCTTAGAAACTCAAACTTCTGAATTTGAAGCACCCGCCAGAAACCGTAGCGGACTCATGCAGGCAAGAGATCAATCGACAGAGGCTGAGATCCGAAAGTTTGAAGAGTTGATTGCCCATGATGACCCGCCCATATTTACTACCCCGTTCAAGGTGCTCGACCATCTCTTCGGCGACCTGAGAGAGGGGTTTATCTACCCAGACTTTACGCAGTTGCAACAAGTTGATCCAAGTGCTGCTGCTGAAATTAAGAGCTTAACCGGCATCTATCTGATGCCAGTTGTCGATCACGACGATCCCAATTATGGCAAGTTGCCACCTGAGATTCATATGTACTTTAATGATGGCTCGAAAAAATTAGACCCAAAGAGCTTTGATCGTAGAGAGGCCGTTCTCATAAGGATCAATGTGGCCAATGAGAAAATGGATCCCACCGAGATGATTGAGAGCTACAAAAAAGAGAGACAAGAAGGCATATCCAAGGCGGAGATAGATCCAAAAGTCATAGATATCAACGGAATTGAAGGGTATGCTCGCCCGCCTGGCTTCAATGTTTTTAGTGATTACGACAAGACGCCGATACTTCCGGTCGTTATGTGGCAGCAAGGAAACGTAATGTACATAATTACTGGATCACACAGCAAAGATGGCACGCAGCTAGATACGCTGGTCGCTATCGCTAGGTCAATGAAGCCTTTTCAACTAGATTAGCCAGACTTCACGAAAAGGCCGTGCGCGCCAGGTTCGAAGATCACCCCCTAAGGCCCACATCAACTCCGATCCAGAACCATGCTTGTTCACCGCAGATTTTCGGAATCTACGCCTTGATATCGTTACGTTGCCAAGCAAAGGTTATAATGTTTCTATGTCAGACAACATCAACATCAGGATCGACGTACCGACCGACAAGCTTGTGTCACTGGCCAAGCGGCACGCACTCAAAGAGTTGGCTCTTTTTGGCTCGGTCTTAACTGGAAATTTTACTCCAGAAAGCGACATCGACGTGTTGATTGAGTTCTTGCCGGACTACCAAGCGTCATTATTTGATATTGTTGAAGTCAAAGATGAGCTAGAGGCAATCTTTGGGCGCAAAATTGATGTGGTGGAAAAAACAGGTCTGCGAAATCCTTTTCGCCGTCATGCCATTCTAGGGAACAACCAAATCATATATGCGGCCTAGTGATCGAGATGCTGCGTGCTTGTGGGACATGCGTGAGGCAGCCCGAAATGTAGCTGATTTCATTTCGAACAAGACCTTTGAGGAGTATCAAGGTGACCTGCTTTTGAGCTCAGCTACGGAGCGTCAGGTCGAAATAATCGGAGAAGCCGCTAATCGAGTGTCGATAGAGTTTCAGAATGGCCACCCAAAGATTCCATGGCGCAAGATTATTGGACAGAGAAATGTGCTTGCGCATGAGTATCGCGACATCGCACCCGGGCTGATTTGGGTTTTAGCGACTGTTCATATTCGAGAATTAGCGGAACTACTCGACCCACTAGTGCCGGAAGCGCCCCAAGCCGACTGACACGACCACGCCCAAGCTCGAGGATCATCCCCCAAGCGTCTCTGTCAACCGACCTCTTTCGGTATACTGAATTCAACGTTCACCCACCCTAAGGAGTGCCTGGAATGAAAAGAAAGAGAACGAGTAAGATGCTTGTAAATGGAACTGCCTACCTGTTTTCCGTAATGCTGTTATTGTCGATGGTAGTAGCCCCTGTGATTGCCTCGGTGAGCGAAGGTTCGGTGACGAGCACTCATATCAAGGATGGCACGATCCTCAACCGTGATATCCGTCCCAACAAGATTAGCTCTTCTAGAATCAAGGACTACACCATCTTGAAGGAAGATATCCATAGCAGTGCTGTCAATACCTACAAGATCCTTGACGGCACCATTCAGAATAGGGACATCTCCCCGAAAGCTGCCATCTCTGACTCTAAGATTAATTTCAACACGACAAAAACGGGCCACGTGTCAGTTCACGCGAGCGCTTTTACCCCTGAAACACAAAACCACACGTATTCACAGAATAGCGGCTATTCCCTCTATTCCACGGGGGTAGGCACGCAAAAATTCTTTGCACCTGTCCAGCTTCCAGATAACGCAAAAGTGACCAAGGTAACTTTTGAAACGCACGACAACGACCCGTCTTTAGGTATAGCTTGGATGCTGCTGAGAAGAAGTGTTTCAGGCAGCGCGGCGGACTTGTCGCCCCTAGCCAGCCACGCAACATCAGCTGGGTCAGTTGCCTCTGGATGGCAAAACCTGGTAGACACATCTATTGCAACAGGCAAAGACGTTGTAGACAATCTCAACTACAGCTACTTTCTTCAAGTGAAATTCAATGGCAATTCCAAAAACGTACTAGCCGGCAGAGTCTTGATCGAGTACACGCACACTTCCCCCGGAAGTTGATGGTTTAGGTCTTTTGACTCGGCGCAAGGGCGGCCCCTTCGGGGGCCGCCCTAATTGTAGCACTCTAGCTTCACTGACAGGACTTGACGCGAATACTATATGTATATAATATTGTACGTAAGTAATATTAGATACGTATAATTATCAAGATTTGGATTGGAGAGAGTTGTGAGCGAGTTAACGAACACTAAAACTGCCCTTTTGGGGCTGCTGTCCGAGGGACCGATGCATCCATATCAAATAGAGCAGGAAGTGAAATATCGCGATATGCGCTCCTGGACAGATCTCTCGATGTCTTCAATTTACAAATTGCTTAAAGATCTTGAAGAAGACGGTTTCGTCGAACGAACAAACGAGATCAGCTCTGAAAACCGCCTTCGCAAGCTATACACGATAAGCCCTGAGGGTAAGAAGGTTCTTAGGGGCAAACTAAAGGCTCTTTTAAGCGAGCCGGAACATATGAAGTGGCAAATCGACATCGCTACCTATAACTCAAGCCTGCTCTCTCACAAAGCGACACGAACGGCACTTGAGCAATACCGGTCGACGTTGCAAGAGAAGATCGCTGGTTACGAAGCTCTCCTGAAATTCCTACGGGACAGCGGCTGTCCGCCCCATCGATTCGGAGTGGCGACCAGGCCCATATTCCTGTTGAAAGGAGATATCGAGTGGGTCGACTCGTATTTATCAGATCTGGGCAAGAAGACTACTGAATAATGACTGTTGAGCATCCAAGGTAGAGCGTTCGAATGGTGACCCAAAGCTCCACACCCTTCCGCTCTTCGAGCTCTATTTTGCCAACGGCTTGCGGCAACACGTAAATCACCGCAGTGAGAACTTAACGATATATGACTTTGTGTAGTTACCGCTGGTGATTTCCGTCATCTCTTCAAAGGTTTCTGCGTGAAATTCTTGATCACAAGCTCCAGCTAGCTGTCGGCATGTCATCGTTTTCATGAACTCATATCTTTTCTAGCAACTCCGCTTTCTTGGATTCAAATTGCTCGTCGGTGACCAGCCCCTCGCTCCGAAGAACAGCAACCTCTCTTATCTTGTCAGCTATCATTGCGGTGCTATACACCTCAGTCTCTTGCTGATTGACTTCACGCTTCGGCCTCGCGATCAGATAAGCCGGTAAGCCAAGGATAACGATAATGAACGTGAAAATGGCCCAGCCCTGAGCGCCTTTATTGGATAGGCCCCGAGTTCCAGCATCTTTGAGAACCCACCAAGAAATCAAGGCGGCAATACTAAGACCGATCAAACTACCAATCGTCTCTTCCGGGGGATCCTCGGCGCCCAGAATAAGCGCTAAAAACAAGACTGCGACAATCACTCCTATCAGCGCTATTGGTGTTGGCGGCGTTCGTTCTTCAGTCAAAGCTTCCTCCTTGATAGTGCCCTCACTCAGTATATCAAATCGTCGCTTGCTATCCGCACGATCGCATCCACTCTGCTACGCTCAAAAACAAAACTCTAGGGTGGCGCTTGTATCACGAATGAGGTGAATTGAACTGGAAATTAGAGAATCGTCAGAATCAGACTTGCGTGATGTGTTACGTGTCGAAAGCCGAGCTTTTGGTAGCGATGAAGAATCTGAACTTGTAAATGATTTGCTGTGCGATTCAAGCGCAATGCCTTTATTGTCACTCATTGCGCTAAATGGTGAACGAGCAGTTGGCCACCTACTGTTTACACAGGCAAAATTGGCTGGTACGGATGGTCCAATATCAGCCGTGATTCTTGCTCCGCTGGCTGTCATTCCTGAAGAGCAAGATAAAGGTGTCGGCGGCCAACTTATTAAAGAGGGCCTGGGGCTTCTGTCGAAATCAGGAGTCAAGCTAGTATTTGTTTTCGGTGATCCCAGATACTATACACGTCATAAATTCAGGCCGGCGAGCCCTCTTGGCTTTGCTGCCCCTTACCCAATCCCAGAAGAACATGCAAATGCGTGGATGGTGCAAGAACTTCGGCCTGGTGTAATTGACAGCGTAAGTGGAAAAGTTACCTGTGCAGATGCGCTAGATCGGCCCGAGCTTTGGCGCGTATGATCGGGCCGCTTGTATAGAGAAGGAGCCGGGTGACAGATCAAAACATCATCTTACTGACCTCCGCAATCCGACCGGCTGCGAATGTCTTTCGCTTAAGCATCGTCGACCCCGCGCGCAGGTTGTTCGAGACCTATTGCAGCTTGCTGTCTTGGTTTCGTAATCCGCATGTAAGCCGGATAGTCCTGTGCGATAACTCAAATCCTGGAAATGTTTTTGAGCCCATAAAAAGAGTAGCGAAAAGTGCCGGCGTTGAACTAGAAGTGCTCCTGTTCCAGGGTGATGCGAACACCGTATCTGCCCGTGGAAAAGGTTATGGCGAGGGGGAGATCCTGGTACATGCGTTAGAACACAGCGCTCTGCTCCGTGAGGAACCAACATTTTTCAAAATGACCGGCAGGCAATACGTCAACAACTACAGTGCTATTCAGCGTTTGCATGAAGCAGATGAAGTTGTCTTTGAGCTTCACGCCGATGATCCGGACAGGCTGCGGACTGAATTCTATAAATGCAGCAAGTCACTCTATCTGAGCACTCTTGCAAAATGCCACTTTGCTGTTAGAGATCGTGCGGGCATCTACATTGAGCACTTGTTTAGAACGGCGCTCGACTCGAGCAACTTTACCGGATTTCAAGAAACACCCATCTTGGTCGGCCATCAGGGAACTTCTGGCCACGTCTGTCGCGGGGGCGACTACGGGGCCTCGACCCAGGCAGGAGCGACGGCGCTGTTGAATAAAATCAAACTTTGACTCCCGTAGCTTGCCTAAAATCAGATTCAAGATCGGGTAGGGTTAGTTCAGTGATTTCTGAAATTCTTCTTTTCATATAGCCCGTGTCCACGTGCTGAATAAACTTGCTAACATTTTCGTGATAATTTTTTGAACGAAACGCTAATTGGGCCAGCCCTATCAGTAGTCTTGCCATGGAAAGAACCTCGAAAAAGGGATTGTCTGTTAATACTCTTTCTTGACGTTTTAAATAAAGAGCATAGATTTCTTCGCTAACCTGCTCATTATGCCTGAACCTATTCAGCAAATTGGACCAATGAATATCCAGTCTAATGTCAGCTGTTCTGGCAAACCCCCAGTCAATGACGCAAAAACCGCCACTTTCTTGCACTAGCACGTTATCTGTTTGAAAATCCCCATGTGTAATTCCGAGCTCCAGGGGTATCTCGAGCTTTCTTGATTCCGACAATAGCGAAGTAAGAATACTGCTCAAAGTATCGTACTTAATGTGATCGGCGAACTTAAGGTAATCCTCTACAAAAATAGCAACTGGGTCAGCATGCCCCGATGTAAACATTTCATTTTTCCGACCAATATTTAGCATCTCTTCATTGCATTTAAAATTGTGCAATTCGACCATCAACTCAGCGTAGCGATCCAAATGCCCGTTTAATGCCTGGGCGTTATCCATGTTCCCATCTATCAACTCACTAAGATTCTTGCCTCTTATCCGTTCCATCACAAAAAAGGCACCACGATCGGGAACTAAGCTTTCTCCGAAGCCAAAGATTCGCGGGACAGAGTATCCGCATTCATACAACTTGCTCATTACTTGTTGTTCGCTTGCCCAAACCGCATCAGTGCTTTTATCAGTCCCAAGACCAAGCTTTAAAACCAAGTTGAATTGTTTGTTTTGTGAATTCTCGTTTATCGATAAATCAAAAAAGTAAATATCCGATAGTACATTCGTTTTTTCGAATGATTGCAGTTCAAGATTTTCAATTCTAATATCTTCCCATTCAGGATTTTTTGCGGCAAAGACATCCTGAAGACTTTTTTGAAGAGCTTTGTTTTCCATTTTTACCTTTCCAGTTAAGTGTATAGCGCTTGAGAGCGCCGACGGAGCACTTTGCCGTCCGGCAGGGCTGCTTGTTGTGTTACTTTAATATTATAGCAAGTTGGAGTTGGAGAAAAACAACCCGTCTAATTTATGGAAATTATTTACATCGGACTGTTAACAATTCTCGCGAGCGGCATAGGCACGCTTACCGGCTTCGGCACCTCAACGACCATGGTCCCGGTTTTGTTGCTGTATCTACCACTGCCTCAGACACTTCTGCTCGTCGGCATTATTCACTGGTTCGGCGACATTTGGAAAATCCTTCTGTTTCGACAAGGGATAAATTGGAAGCTCATTTTGAGTTTTGGGATTCCCGGAATTATCGCCACCTTTATCGGCGCACGCGCTATCTTTTCAATTTCAGATACTTTGCTTTCGCAAATTCTCGGTGGATTCTTGATCGTTTACGTCACTTTCTTGTTTATTAAGCCCTCATTCAAGCTGCAACAAAGCAATCGCGTGGCCGTTTTTGGCGGTGCTCTTTCTGGCTTTTTTGCAGGGATATTCGGCGTTGGCGGCGCCATCCGGAGCATTTTTTTGACAGCGTTTGACTTACCAAAAGCAATCTATATCGCAACTGCAGGAGCAATAGCTTTTGCTGTCGACTCATCGAGAATTGCGACCTACATCGCCAGCGGGGTTCGCCTGGATAACGCGCTTCTTCGTGGTTTATTGCTGTTCATCCCAGCTTCATTTATCGGAGCGTATTTTGCAAAAAAGATAATCAATAAAATTCCACAAGAACAGTTTCGCACTGTTGTAACTGCCTTTCTTTTTCTTGTGGGTATTAAGTTATTGCTGTTGCCCTCCTAAGCCCATGCGTAATAGTCGTGTGATAATACTGAAATGAACCGTCGATTCCCAATTAAAGTCGCGGCGCCGGCCATCTCCACGGAGACGATGCGCAAAGTTGATCGGCTCATGGCTGAAGAGTTTGGAATCCAGCTTATACAAATGATGGAAAACGCCGGGCGCACTCTGGCCGAACTAGTCCGGCATGTCATCGGTGGGAGTGTTGCCGGCAAACACATTGCCGTGGCCGTGGGGCGAGGGAACAATGGTGGCGGCGGGCTAGTCGCTGCCCGACATCTCAGCGATTGGGGTGCCGGCGTTCAAGTGTTGGCGGAGTCAGACACATTCTCGGGTATTCCGGAAAAACAATGGCGCATCGTGCAAAAACTTCCAGTCTCGATAGAGCTGGGCCTCAAACGCTCAACTCTCTCTTCGTTGAGCCAGGCTGACGTAATAGTCGATGCTCTTATCGGGTATGGTATCGTCGGGCCGGCGACGGGATGGCCGGGTGAGATGATTGAAGTCATCAACACCGTTGAGGCACCAACCCTTGCCCTCGACACCCCTTCAGGTCTCAACACTACAACAGGAGAAGCTCCCGGGCCTTGTGTTCACGCCAAGGCCACGATGACCTTGGCGCTTCCTAAAATCGGCTTGCTGGCGCCAAGGGCGAAAGAATACGTCGGCGAGATGTACTTGGCCGATATTGGAGTGCCGCCGGTACTTTATGAAAAACTCGGGATCGCGGTCGTTCCGCTCTTCGACAACGACCATCTTGTCATGCTCAAATAGCGAACCTTATTTTCAAAAACAAGTGATATTTCGGCGCCGACGAAAAACTCCAGCGCTAGGATGACCCGTGGCCAAACTCGATCCGGATGAGACGCTCGCGCACGTGGTCGGGGCCAACAAGCCCGCTAGCTCAAAGCCTGTTATTAGAATGCTCAAGACCTGCGTCATATCCTTATTTTATCATCGGAGTACCACGACTGCGATTTAAGGCCTGGACCTGATCTTGCCTAGCGCTGCTTGGCCCGCTCGGCTGAGTCCGCCCCAAACGACCGAGGCGGTCTTTTTAGCAATAGCTTTCATCGTCTCTTTCACCAAGACAATGTCTTCATCTATCTGCTCGCGGCTCAGGTCTTGAGCGGCGAGCATCTGGTCAACTTTTTCTTCATCATATTCGCGAACAACTTGGCGCAAACATAACAATAGCACCAGGATGTCGTCGAGTTGGCCAAGAACCGGGATGAATCCGGGTATCAGATCGATCGGCGAAGCCAGGTACACTAGTCCGGTGCTCAGGATAACTTTCTGTTTTCTTGTCAGGCGCGCCTCTGTCACCAAATGCTTGCTCAATCTGGCGTAGGCAGGAAACCGCTTGAGGAGGGCGGCGTATTCGGACCGGTGTGCCGGTAGTGTTTTGCTCATGAGCTTAGAATATGTAGTTGATTGACTGATCGCAAGCATTTTGCGTAGGGTTGTAGGTAAATCAACTAATCCGTCTAAAGGGGTGTACCACATGCGAGCATTATCTGTCCTGTTTCTAATCCTAACTTTCCTGCTAACGATCCCACAGCTGGCTTTAGCCGAGCCCGCCGTTGAGGTCGGCGAAGAATTCAAGCTGACTCCGAACTCTTTTGGCAATTCTTGGAGAGACTCGGTTGACAGCCAGATTTTTGAAATCGACTTTGGGGATGGCAGCGAGGTTATCCGGGGCGGACACCAGGGCGAGATCACCCATACCTACGCTGCCGATGGCCTGTACGTTATCAAGGTGCGCCCGATCGACATCGACCCGGAGGGAATGGGGAGCAACGAACCGTCCGGTCCTTGGGTCGAGATCGGCCAACTGGCCGTCGTTATCGCCCACACCGCTCCAAAAGCCCAGATCGTGACAGACATGAATTCCGCTATGACCGGCGAGGATATCAACTTTGATGGCACGAACTCATCAGCCAGCTACCCTATCTTCAATTATGCCTGGGATTTTGGAGATGGCACCACTGCCGAGGGGCGGCAAGTAACACATAGTTACGCCAGGCCCGGCGGATATACGGCCACTTTAACAGTTACGGACGAACTTGATGCAACTGACGAAGAGGCGGTCGACGTAACCATAGCCAGTGAAGAAATGCCGGCGGATGAGCCTGCTGAGGAGGAGTCGAGCCAGATTGATTCAGATACTCTGGCCGCCCCAGCTGAGCCCGCAGTAGTGGAGGAAGCTGAGGAATCGCCATCGGCTGATGGATCTCCGGTCGCCCTCATTCTAGGTATAGTTGTCGCGGCGGCTATTGCGCTCGGTCTGGCATTACGTTTTTGGCGCCAGTCCAAAGTGTGACCTGTATCAGAATATCGACTATTCTTAAGATTCCAAAAGGTGGTGTGCGGTGCGAGGAAAAGCCACTCGAAAGCCACAGGCGGCAGTCGAGGAACATGGAGAACTAAAAGAGCGACACAGTCGCTCAGGCACTCTGGTTGCCAAGAAATCACTGGTTGAGGCGATCGATCCCACGATTCTGGACAATGGCGACATTCCCAGCATCTCGCAAGAAGCCATCTCGTATTTGAACCAATACATTAGAGCGGAAACAGTTCTTTTCGGTCTTCGAGAATCAGACCAACTGGTGATTTTAGCCGCCATCGGCCCCGAAACCGAACGGCTGAGTGGATCGAAATACCAGATATCCGGGACCGTCGGAGCTCTTCTTGCTACCGATCAGACCAAGATCAACATCCCCAACGTCAAAACCGACCTTCTCGTCCGCCCGGATGACGGCTTAACCGAAGGGTTGATCGAGATCGGTGCCACCTCGATCCTAATGGTCAAGGTCGACGAGATGGGCTTGCTGATCTTAGCGAAACATGACCTAGCGTCTTTCACGAGCCTTGATGAAGCCGGAACTGCAAGTGTGGCTCTGGAGCTAGGATATATCCTGAAGAACGTCACTGAAATTAGCAGCTGCAAGACGCACGCCGACAGGCTGGAGCAAGTAATTAACTCTACCAACGGTGCCAACGTCGAGGTAGATACCACGGGTGGGATTACATCAGTCTTAGAAGCAGCAGTCGAAACAAGCGGGGCCGATAGCGGCTCATTTCTGCTTTTTGATGAGGAGAATAGCAGCTTGGTCTTGGCGGCGACCGCAGGTTTAGGCGAAGACACTCCCGAAATAAGGATCGCCTTAGGGGATGGGATCACCGGATGGGTTGGTCTCCACCAGAAAGCGATCTGCATCAAAGACAGTGACGCCCGACACGTTAGTGGAAACGGCCTGCTCTCAAGCCAGGTTGAAACCGCCTTCTCCATCCCGGTCACGCTGGGCGACAAGCTGATCGGCGTCATGAATCTCGGCACTTCGGTCAAGGGACGCGAGCTGTCGAAAGAGAATCTATCTCAAACTACCAAGATTCTTGGACAGCTAGGCTTGCGCGCTCTGTATGATGAGAACAAAAATAGATCTCGCCAAGCCCTTTATAACACGGTGCGGGCGTTAGCTATGGCCGTCGAGTCTAGAAATGCTTTCAATCAGGGCCATGCTGCTCAGGTTTCTGACTACGCTGTCTCGTTAGCAGCCAAGTTGGATCTTCCTCAGTCGCAAGTGGAGACAATCAAGTTGGCCGGACTACTCCATGATATCGGGGTCGCCAGTCTCTCTGAGGATCTGCTGGGTCGGGAGCGCTCACTAAATAACTCGGAAAAATTGATGATCCGCCAGCATCCGAGCCATGGGGCCGACATTTTGCATGGGGTTTTGGAGCTGAAAGAAGCGCTCCCGATCATCCGTCATCACCACGAGCATTTTGATGGTACGGGGTATGGCGATGGCTTGTCTCAGGAGGATATTCCCCTTGGAGCGCGGATATTGGCCATAGCCGAAGCCTTTTCCGGAATGACCTCAACTAGGCCATACCGCCCGGCTATGTCAAAACCAGGGGCCCTGGGTCAACTAATAGCTAACTCTGGAACACAATTTGATCCACAGCTGGTGCACACGTTTTACGAGCTTCACAAAGTTACGGCTGCTGCATCTCAATGATGATAAAATGAGCGCGCTCTGAAGCCAACGAAAACTCCATGATCGCGCCACCAAATACTTTCAATGAGTCACGTTCTCCCAAAGAGGGGTATCGATCAATGTTTATACTTCCCTCAAAGCAATAAACATAGGCCTGGCGACCTTCATCCAACCTAAACGATACGGACGCCTCATTCTCGGAAAGTTCGGCAACATAGGCGTTTATGTCTTGGTGGACATAGAGTGGCGCTCGATCTTTCTGCTTTGAGCTGGTCATGATCTGTAGTAACTTGTTTTCTCTTTCTGGAAAAGCGTACTTGTGAATATCATATCTAACCGGTAAATCTATGGACTCTGAGCTGATCCATATTTGTAAAAAACGGCACCAGTCTGCTTGTTCATTGAGCTCAGAGTGGGTCACGCCGGTCCCGGCGGAAATACACTGCACATGTCCGCGCCCAAGCACCTCATGATTCCCGGCACTATCACGATGAGTAAGGTTCCCGGCCACAACATAGCTAAAGATTTCCATATTATTGTGAGGATGAGTGCTAAACCCGCTATCGGGTTTCACGTCGTCATCATTTAGTACTCGCAAGACTCCGAAATTCACGTTCTTGGGGTCATAGTAATTCGCGAACGAAAAATGAAAATACGTATTTGCCGGATGCCTGCTACTGGCTTCCAGATAATGCAGGTCTCCGGCACTTATTTTTTTATAATCTATTTTCATTGTTGATTATTCTATAATAACAGTGCATAGCAGAGAGGGAGGTAGGCATTTGCCGACAGACACATTTCCGACCGAGGCAACAAACGAGAGCAAACTACAATCGTTGGTCCAAAATCTCCACCCCATATCCGGCGGCAAAGAGCTGGTCCGACTCGGCCCTCCCAGTGACGGCGGATATCTGGTGCCGGATGATCTGGCAGGAATAGAGGCTTGTTTTTCCCCTGGAGTGAGTTTGATATCAGGATTCGAGAAAGACTGTGCCAACCTAGGCATGCAGGTCTTTCTGGCCGACAAATCCGTAGAGGAGCCGGCAGAAAAACACGAACTGTTCCATTTCAGCCAGAAATATATTGGGGCCACCTCGAATGTCGACTTCATGACTCTCGATCATTGGGTGGATTCATCCCTGCCGGGTTCAGGCTCAGATCTTCTACTGCAAATTGATATTGAAGGATATGAGTATGAAGTGTTTCTCTCAACGTCCGACGCTTTGATGCGCCGGCTGAGGATTATCGTCGTAGAGTTTCATCAACTAGACCAGCTCTGGAGCAAGCCATTTTTCAGCTTAGCCATCCGCGTATTTGAAAAGATCTTGCAGACTCACACTTGCGTACATATCCATCCGAACAATTGCTGCGGCTCCTTGCAGCGAGGTGAGCTTGATATCCCGCGCATATCGGAGTTCACCTTCATGAGAAATGACCGCATCACAAATCGCTCATACCGGACGATCTTTCCAAATCCATTAGACTGCGACAACACCGACAAGCCGCCTTTACCGCTGCCAAAGTGTTGGTACGATCGGAAGCAATCGTCTGCGGCGAATATTGATTAAAGCCAGCGCCAAAACCAGTACTTTTCAAATATAATCTTGTAATAGTGCCACTTGCGCGAGGGCTTTTTCATCTCAACCAGGGGGTGGGGAACCGCATAGAAATCGCCATTGGCATAACCGGCGGTTCCATCGCCGAGCTCCAGCATGCAGGAGCCATGACCCGTAAATTCACTCTTAGGCGACTCTCCTTTTATATCAGCAGCAATTCTGGCTGCCACGACCAGCGCCTCTTCGTGGGCAAACACTCCAGCTTTTGGCAACATGAGCGGCTTTTCCGGCTTGTATCTCCCGTCTAGCTTGATCGTGGTCACATCGCCGATAGCGTAGACGTTCTTGACCCGGGTCTCCAGACTGTTCTTATCCACCGGCACCCAGCCGGCTTCATTTGTCAGTCCGGCCTCTTTGACAACGTCAGGTGCCTGGTGTGGCGGTATCGTTACCAGTAAATCAGCCCGGGCCTTTTGGCCGTCTTTAAAGGTGATTTCCTTGCTTGCCGGCTCGATAGACTCGACCTCGATGTTTGGATTAAACCCAATATCACGGCTTTCCAGCAGCTCCTTAATGGTCTGCCCGATCTTCGGTCCGGCCCCCGGCATTGGCAGCGGCTCTACCGTAAAAATGTTGATACTGATCTTGCCGCGCGCTTTGCCCCCACGAAGGAGAGTATCGAGCAAGAAGGCCGCCTCATACGGCGCGGCGGGGCACTTATACGGGTTTGATGGGATCAAGAGAATAACTTCTCCTTGCTTAAACTCGGCCAGGGTCTTTTTGAGACCTTCGATACCCGCCAGGGTATACAAGTTTATCGCCGCCTCATCCAGACCGGGGATAGCCGACATGTTTGATTCAGCGCCGAGCGACAGAACCAGATAGTCGTAGTCGATCGTCTGTGCGCCCGCCGTTAAGGACTTCTTTTCCGGATCGATACTGGAAACGCTTTCGTTAATGAACTCGATGCCCTTGCGTTCCAGCCGAGCCAGGGGACGCTTTATCTGCTCAGGCTCGCGGCTACCCGCCAACACCCATAGAAACGAAGGGGCATAGACATGGTCCGGGTTCTTGTCGATCAGGATGACCCGACCAGTACCTCCAAGCGTTTTTTTGAGCGTGTTGGCAGCGACGACGCCGCCGATACCCCCGCCCAGAACACAGATCACTTTTTGGGACATTGTGGCCCTCCAGAGATTGCTTGCCATTCCGGCCTCACCGGCTCGTTCCTACTTTACAGGCTTGCCGGTCGTCTTTTCAAGCAAGACAAAAAATCATCCTCTCTGCTATGCTGGGAACTGATTACTTTGAATATTCAAAGTCGGGGGTGATGACTATGTCTAATTGTTCAACATGCGGCGGGGCGACAGAAGGGTTCAAATGCGATGTCTGCGGCGCTGAAGCGAGTGTTCACGTCGAAGATCACAGCTGCGGCGGCGAGCACTGCATGCCAAAGTGTAAAAATTGCGGAGAAGCTCAAGTGAAGTGTACTTGCGCTTAGTTTGTCCTAAAGTATGAATGGGCAGGCTCAAGCCCTACAAGAACTCCGGCAGATACCCGGCATCGGACCCAAGTTAGCCAAGAAATTGCTGAGCATCGGCATCTCTTCGATCGCGGAGCTAAAAGATGGCAACGCCGAAGAACTGTATGAGCGCCTGTCTGTAGCAGAGCGACGACCTGTTGATCGCTGTGTTTTATATGTCTTTCGGGGCGCAATCTACTTCGCTTCCCATGACAAACATGACGATCAACTGCTGAAATGGTGGAACTGGAAAGGCCGAGATGATTACCGATCAAGGCCGGGCTAAAGCTCAGTCAGTGGAGCCCCGGCCAACAAGACGCCGGAGCTTTAGAAAAATAGCTCTTTTGGCTGATCTTGGTGTTGTATGTCGGTACTTCTTGTAAGCGTAAACAAATTTCGGATCGTCATCGCCCGCATCGAGGTTACCGTCAGCTCCATGGTCTAAAAAGTATTTCTCTATATTCTGGGCGGCGCTGCTGGTTTGCGCCTGGCGAAATATCCATGCATCACCCTTGTGGCGAACCCCGTGGTCGCTGAAAAGACTTTTCTGGGGATCGGCGGATATCCCCACATACCAAGCCGCATACGAGCCGCGGTTCTTGGCAATGTGGCCCTCGATCACCGCTTTTATTTCCTCTTCAGTGCTCACGTCGACCCAGTTGGCGACATAGTAATCAGCCGGTCGCTTTCTTGGCTAGTTTAACGGCGGTTCCATAGATAAAAAGTTCCGAAGCGCCCCCCATGATCGACGAGGTCGTAAAGCGAATGCAAACAATCCCGTCGGCATTGAGCTTCCTGGCTTCATCCCTCATCCGGTCGGTAGCCTGCTCCCGCGACTCTGCCAGCAATTTTGTATATTCTTCGATCTCGCCCCCGACTATGTTTCGCAGCCCAGCCATAATATCTTTCCCAGCGTGACGAGCACGGACAGTATTGCCCCGCACCACCCCTAGGGTTTCCTTTATTTCATAATCCGCGAATTCATCTTGGGTCGTTTCTAACAGCTCCATTTACCTCTTAACATCCTTCGAATATTTGTCGGTCCGCGCTGCTTTAACGCGATCGGCAAGAGCCTTGGTAAAAAGTAGGCCGAGCCCCACTAGGGTGACCAGCCCGATCGCCCCTTCCGGCCAGATCGGCACCATCTCCCAGATCATGCTGGCCAGCCAGGCCACTGTTGCGACCAGCAAGATCGCATACCCCAGTTTCTCCATCAGGCTCCCTTCAACACAATATTATTATACGGCGCCTATTGCGCGCCCTCAAGACGGTTGCTAACCAGCTTAGGTCCGCAAGAACTTTTCGACCACATTCACTAGCTCGTCGACGCTCTCTTCCGAATCGTTCCGCTCGATCGAATCGCGCACACATCCATTGATATGATCTTTCAAAATGATAAGGGCCACTTTTTCCAGCGCTTTAGAGGCGGAAGATATCTGCGTTAGGATGTCCACGCAGTACTTGCCTTCGGACACCATCCGCTGCAAGCCTCTGGTTTGGCCTTCGATCCGCTTGAGCCGATTAATAATATTGGTTTCATCAACCGAATATGCCGGCGCCATCCTCTCTCACCTCCTGTTCTTTAATCAAGCTGTTTCCCCGCCAGGCCAACAAAAAATATCTTGACAGACCTGTACTCTAGGGTAACAATATACCCCATAGGGGTATTCTTGGAAAGAGGGTATGTCATGGAGAAAACTACCGTTCCGATCACCGGCCTCACCTGTGCCTCCTGCGTCAGGCGGGCGGAGACCGCCTTGCGGGAGACCGAGGGGGTTGAGAACGCCACCGTCAACTTGGCCGCGCAGAGTACGCAGATCGAGTTCGACCAGAGCAAGATCGACTTGAAAGCCATCCGCGCTGTCGTCAAAGATGCCGGCTACGACCTCATTCTGCCGGAAAAAAGAGCTCGAAATGAGTTGCATTTGTCGGTGCTGGGCATGGACTCTCCAAAAAGCGGTGGGGCCGTGGACAATATCCTTAAGTCTCTAGACGGTGTCGACTCCTTCGACCTCAATGTTTCTTTCGAAAAGGCCCGCATTAAATTCGATCCGGAGGTGATCCGCGAAAGTCGGATCAAGGACGCGATCAAGGACGCCGGTTTCCGGCCGATCGCGCTTTCCGATTCTGAGCTGGCCGCCGATAGAGAACAAGCGATCAGGGCAAGCGAACTGAGAGAGCTCAATTTGAAGCTAACGGGAAGCGCCGTGGGGGCCCTGCTCATTATGATCGGAAGCATGCCCGAGATCTTCCCGTGGGCTCCGGCCCTGCTGCAAAATCATTATGTCCTAGCTATCCTGGCGACCCCGATACAATTTTGGGCCGGACGCCAGTTCTATGCGGGCACTTGGAGTGCCGCCAAGCATGGTCTGACCACAATGGACACGTTGATCGCGCTTGGCACCTCCGCCGCATACTTTTACAGCTTAACTTTTACGTTCGCTCCAGAGTTATTTCCCGGTGACTTAGGCGGCATCTATTTCGATACATCGGCCGCGGTCATCGCGCTAATTCTGCTGGGACGCTCTTTGGAGGCCAGGGCTAAAGGCCGAGCATCCGATGCAATCCGCAAGCTACTGGGGCTGCGGGCCAAGACAGCCAGAGTCGAAAGGGGTGGCGAGGAGCTCGACCTGCCGCTGGAAGAGGTGGCCATCAATGACATCGTCGTCGTCCGCCCCGGCGAGAAGATCCCGGTAGATGGGGTCGTCGTCGAAGGATCTTCGACCGTTGATGAGTCGATGCTAACTGGCGAAAGTCTGCCGGTGACAAAAAGACTGGATGATGAAGTCGTCGGGGCCACCACCAATGGCTCCGGAAGCTTTAAGTTTAGAGCTGCCAGGGTCGGCGGCGACACCGTTTTGGCCCAGATCGTCCGGATGGTCGAGGAAGCCCAAGGATCAAAAGCGCCCATTCAAAGACTAGCCGATATCATTGCCTCCTACTTTGTGCCAGGAGTAATGGTCATCGCCTCGAGTACCTTTCTAACCTGGTACTTCTTTGGCCCAGAGCCAGCGTTGACGTTCGCTCTCCTTAATTTCGTAGCGGTTCTGATCATCGCCTGCCCGTGTGCGCTGGGTCTGGCAACGCCGACCGCCATCATGGTCGGCACCGGCCGTGGAGCTGAAAACGGCATCCTGATCAAGGGTGGCGAAGCCCTGGAAACCGCCCATAAAATAACTACCGTGGTCTTTGACAAAACCGGCACGCTCACTAAAGGCGAGCCGGCAGTCACCGATATCGTCTCTTCTGGTGGGCTTGAAGATGGCACTCTGTTGGCCCTCACGGCCGCCGCCGAGAAGGGCTCCGAGCACCCAATTGGCGAAGCGATCGTCCGGGCCGCCCAAGCACAGGACCTAGAATTGCCACCGGTGACGGACTTTGAAGCCCTGACCGGTCACGGCATTCGGGCGCAGATCGGCGAAACAGCCGTGGCTATCGGCAATTCGACCCTACTTGAGGGGCTAGGCATCGACAGCGAACCACTGAAGAACCGCATCGATGAGTTCTCCGATCAAGGCAAGACAGCGGTCTACGTCGCTGTCGATGGTCGCTTGGCTGGGGCCATCGCCGTCGCCGACACTATTAAGGAACATTCACGAGCAGCCGTCGCAGAGTTGCATATGCTGGGAATAAAAGTCGCCATGCTGACCGGCGACAATGCTCGCACCGCTACCGCCATTGCAAAAGAAGTCGGAATTGACACGGTGCTGGCCGAGGTTCTGCCGGGCGATAAGGCAGACGAGATCAAGAAACTCCAAGGGGATGGGGCGATCGTCGCCATGGTCGGAGACGGCATTAACGATGCCCCGGCCTTGGTTCAAGCGGATGTCGGCATCGCCGTCGGCACCGGGACAGATGTCGCTATTGAGGCCTCAGACATAACCTTGATCCGGGACGACCTGCGACTAGCTGTCGAAGCCATTTCTTTGAGCAAGCGGACGATCAAGACGATCAAACAGAACCTCTTCTGGGCATTTTTCTACAACACCGCCCTTATCCCGGTAGCGGCCGGAGTCCTGTATCCGTTCACCGGCACCTTGCTCAGCCCAATGTTCGCCGGCGGAGCAATGGCTGTCAGCTCACTGACCGTGGTGCTCAACTCTTTACGTCTGAAAAGAGCACGGATCGAGCATCTTCCATCCGCCGGCCCAGCGGGCCGAGCTTAGTCAATCAAAGGTGATATGGGAGGACTTGACCAGCGCTAGGTCAGTGAAGACCGGGGGTTCTTCGCAGAGCGGGTAAAGGGTATCGACAAATCTTCGGGTGTGTACAGCACCTTTGTGTGCCGCCTCGGCTACAGTGCCGGGAAACGATATGAAGTGGGTGAACGTCACTCCATCACTGTGCCTATAGACTGAATAGACTGTTCCCGGCTCGTCCCGCTCGATGGCCGTAACGAAGTCCTCAATAGCCGCTACCGCGTCACTCTGGGCCCCATCGCGAACCCGGTAGCGAGCCAGTTTTCGTATCAACTAGGCCACTCCTACCCCTAGACCGGTGAGCCGATCATGCGCATGGCTACCGCACAAGCTACCGCGACCGCCGCTAAGGCCAGGCTAGTCATTGATAGTTCGTCTTGCTGCTTGCTTATGGACCCGATGGCATCCCTGTCCGGCTGACCCTCGGCACTAGTCAGCGCCGCCAGCTTGATCCCGTTGCGCGTCATAAGAACGCTGTTGAGCACAATAATGGTGGTAATAATGAGTTTAGCGATCAGCAGGTTGCCGTACCCCGTCTCGATCAGCACCGACCGCGTAAACAGCCCCATGCCGACAGAACGCACCACTCCGGTGACAATGATCAGCAGGGTCATGATACCGGCGAGCTGCCCAAAGAGAGGACCGACTTTCTTCTTCAGTTGCCCACCCTCAGGGACCGGCATATCTTTGGCCACTTTTTTGATGATAAAGTTCATGAAGTATGACCCGCCGATAACTACGGCTACCGCCATGATGTGGATCCAACCGATGGTCGTCGTGATGATCAGCATACTGTCCATAAAGCCCCCCTGCTCGATAGCACCCCAGCACTAGCAGGAATATACCATGGGGGCCTGCAGAACAACAATCATTACCCTGTCCCCGAGGCCTGGGCCGTTTGCTAAGATAGACCCGTGAAACAAAAACAATCTGAGTACCGGAAACTGGCTACCTTTTTTCTGATCGTGACCCTAACTTTGTTCGGCTGCGCCCAACCAGAGAACAGTGCCGCACCAGACCCGACCGCCGAGCGTTCTGGTCAGGAAAGCCCGGGAGATCAGCAGCGGCTCCTGACTAGCGATCAGCAAGAGATCATCGACACCTTTGGCCGACCGCAACAGTTCATTCTGGCCTATCTGCCGATTGGCGGAGAGGACGGAGAAGGGCTCTCCCGCACTGAGATCTGGTACTACCCACAGCACCGGAAAAAGATCCGCTTTGTGGCTGGGGACATCCTCTCGGTCTCGGCACTGAATGATCCGGGAAAGGACGTGCGTTACTCGGAAGCCAGAATTGAGAACTTCGACTTCTCCATGAACTACCAGGCCACTATCGCAGCCTTGGGCGACGACAAGGTGGCGCCTATCGAGTTTGCCAACAACATCTTCGAGCAAGGCGAGGTCAGATCATACCTGGGCGATACGGTCACCTTCACTATTGAGCAGGGCCACCTGACGTACATGCAGACTCTCGGGGTGAAAGACTAGATGAACCCCAGAGCCCGGCTACTCAAAACGGCCTCGATGCTAATTCTCATTTCATTCTGCCTGCTCTTCTTGGTGCCTCAGGTTGCGGTCGCCTTTAATATCTTTCGCGGTCCGAAGTCAGAGAGCGGCTTGGTCGTCAAAGCACCCGAGAGGCTAACCCGTCCGCTTGGCCCGTCAGCTCCGATCGCCCAAATCTGGCTCCTGCGCCAAGCATCAAAATTCGAGCGGATAGTTCGGAGGACCGCGGAGCTCAAGCAAGCCTCAAGCGATGTCGGCAAACAAAGAGAGGCAGCAGCGGTCCGTCAAGAATATCGCCGTCAGGCCCAGGCCTTTCGCAGAAGAACGCGGACACTTGAGACAAAAAGAGCGGCCCTGGCCAAGGAGCTGGCCAAGAAAAAACTCGAATGGGACGAGTACAAAGGCCGTGTAGTCGCGATCCAGGGAATGATCAACGCCTTGAACGATACTGCGGCCCGACTCGACAATCAAGCCAACAGCTTGCCAATCACCGATATTATTAGCCTGTTTGACAATCGAGCGGCCAAAAACCTGCTCAACAAGACCAAAAACCGGGTCTTTCAGGAAATCGCCGTCGAGATCGACGCGGCGATCGACCCCGCCCTAATCTCCACGTTTATGGCGGGCGACAGCCGAGACACGAATGATGTTATCGATAGCTTCATCAACGGAGATATCGAGCGCGTGATCAAGCAGAAGGAACTGGAGAAGCGCCCGGACATCAAAGACTTGCGGCAGCGAATTCGGGACCAGATCAAATCCGGAGCTTATCAAGACATCGATTTCCTCGAGGAAAACTGGGAAGTCGCGCTCGGCGGAGCCATCAATAAACTAGTGGCTGAAGCGGACGAACCAGCGCCGGAGGACCCGACCGGTGCCCCCGAATACAACCCCAAGGATGGCCCGATTTACGAAGGGACCGCAACCTTTGACGATGTTTTCCCCGTCAAGTCAGGGCAGATCTACCGGTGCCCTCAGCAAGTCAGAGTGGTTATTCAGCTGCAAAATAACGGCTTAGTCAGTGGGAGGTTTTACTCGCGCCGGAATTATCCGATCGTTCCGGTCAATGGGTGTGTCGATATGCAGGCCAAGCTCTGGCCGATCACTGGCACCTTTGAGAACGGCTTTTTTGAAGCTGAGACTAGCTATCGAGTCGAGTTGACCGGCAGCTATGCCCCGGAGTCACTGAGCGGACGCGGCCGAGGGTTGCTGAGCACTGCCTTACCCGACGGTCGCTATTTTGTGCTGAGCCCGTTCACCCTCACCAAACGCTAGCCAACTGCAGAGACGCTGAGGTCCGCCGAAAAGAGAACGGCCGCCGGGTATATGATAGGGTAAATATACTCATAAGCTGAAGGAAGGAACAGGCATGAAAGCTGAAAACGGCAGCGCTGTAAAGGTTCACTATAAAGGTTCACTCGAAGACGGAACGGTCTTTGACAGCTCTGAGGGTCGTGAGCCGCTGGAATTCACCGTCGGCTCTGGCGAAGTCATTCCCGGTTTCGACAGCGCTGTGATGGGGCTGGCGCCGGGCGAGTCCCGCACCACAACCATTCCGCCCGAGCAAGCATATGGACCCCATCAGGGGGACCAGATAATCGAGATCGCTGCGGAGGAACTACCGCCCGACTTCAAGCCCAGTCTTGGAGATCAAGTGCAACTAAGAGACCCTCAAGGACAACCACTGAACTCAACAGTCTGTGAGGTCGGCGAGGACGTGGTCAAGTTCGACGCCAACCACCCACTAGCCGGAAAAGAGCTGACCTTTGAGATCACCCTGGTGGGAGTCTCCTAGCCAAGATCAGCCCCGGCGCGACCCCGTTCTGGGTATAATAAGGCATGGAAAACAAGCGCCGGATAGCCAAGATACTGAAAAGCAAGCCAACGGTCGAGGGTGCCGGGGTCAGGTTGAAGCGGGCTTTCGGATACTATGAAGTGCCCTTACTTGACCCCTTTCTGCTTCTCGACGATTTCCATTCAGACAACCCCAGCGACTACATGTCCGGCTTCCCTTGGCACCCACATCGCGGCATTGAAACCGTCACTTATATGCTTCAAGGCGAAGTCGCGCACGGCGACAGCCTAGGAAACCAGGGGGTCATCGGCAGCGGGGACACCCAGTGGATGACCGCCGGCAGCGGTATCATCCATCAGGAAATGCCCCGGCGTCAGGAAGGCTCTCTCCAGGGGTTCCAGCTCTGGATCAACCTCCCCGCCGACCGCAAGATGATGGCCCCGCGCTACCAGGACATCAAGAAAGACCAAGTGCCGGTGGTCGAACCAGCCCCCGGTGTGACCGCCAGAATTATCTGCGGCGAACTGGCTGGAGCCCGCGGTCCGGTCGGCGACATCATCGCCGAACCTACCTATCTGGATATCTCGATCGAAGCACAAGGCGCATTTGAACCTAATGTCCGGCCCGGCCACAAGGTTTTTGTGTACGTCTTCGCCGGCTCCGGTTTTTTTGACACCGAACAGACTTCGGCCGTCGGCCCTGAAGAGCTAGTTATCTTCGGTGACGGCGATGGTCTCAATATCAAAGCCGGCGACACCGGAGTGCGCTTTCTTCTGATCTCCGGTCGACCGCTCGGCGAATCCGTCGCCTGGCGCGGACCGATCGTCATGAACACCCAGGCTGAGCTAGTGACCGCTTTTGAAGAGTATGAAGCAGGAACTTTCATAAAGGCAGCGGCGGACTAGCTCCACCCACCGCCGCACCTGCAGACACGGCCCTCTCCATAAATGATAAGATGACTCTGCAATGAGAGCCGCCACACTTAAGCGCCAATACCAGTTTGCGATCGCGCTCATTGCCGCGCTGTCGATCATCTCTTTCTTAACGCTGCAACTGCTGATCACAACCCAGCTGGCTGCAGCCGATCTAGTCAACCTCAGCGGTCGACAGCGCATGCTCTCCCAGCGGATCGCTTTACTGGGAGTGGAATTGGTTCATGCTCCGCAAAAGCAGCGGCAGGCGGTCTGGACCAATCTCCAGCAAACCACGTTACTCATGGAAGATTCGGCCGACGCCCTCCTTAATGGCGGACCAATTGATGATCCGCCGGAAAACCCCGTTCTTCCCCAGCTAAAATCCGAGAAAATCCGGCTCATATACCTGGAACAGCCAGAGCGCTTACGAGAGCGGACATCGGCCTACCTCGGGCATGCTAAATCCCTGGTCGCAGCCGATGCCAACAGCCTGACTCCCGACAATCCCGATGCTATCGCCTTGCGAAAATTGGCCCCCGAGCTGCTGGTCACGCTCAATAAGGTTGTTCAAATACATACTAATGAGAGTCGACAAGATGTCGAACAGCTACAGTACTTCGCGTTGGCCATTATGCTGGTCACCCTGACTGCTTTGATCTTGATTTGCTACCTCGTCTTTCGACCGACTGTCGATCTGGTCGAAGCAGAGGCGAAGACGCTGGAGCAGACAAATCAGCAGCTTTACCGCCTCTCATCGATCGACGGCCTGACCGGTGTGGCCAACAGGCGCAGTTTTGACGAGTTTCTACACCATGAATGGCGTCGCTCATTACGTGAATCAACCCCGTTGTCTGTGATCATGGCTGACATAGATTTTTTCAAAGCGTTCAATGACAGCCTCGGACATCAAGCAGGTGATGAATGCCTGAAAGCCGTGGCCGGCATTATCTCGGATGGCTTAAAGAGACCCGGCGATATCGTCGCCCGCTACGGTGGCGAAGAGTTTGTGGTCGTCCTGCCGGGCACGGATGCGCCAGGGGCGCTCGACGTCGCCGAGATCCTGCGAGCGGCGGTCGAGAGCCTCAGCCTAGAGCATCCATCTTCTGCTATCGGGCGATATGCAACGATCAGCCTGGGGGTCGCCTCGCTGATCCCCGACGATGAAAAAACGCCTGAAAACCTAGTACACCAAGCCGACCAAGCGCTGTATGCTGCAAAAAATGGTGGACGAAACCAAGTTGCCACCTATAGGGAAGGACAGGAAGGCTAGCTTTGCGAACTGCAGTCTACTACAGCAACAGCGACATCCGGTTAGAAGATCGCCCCCACCCCAAAGCAGCAACCGGCGAGGTGGTCATCAAGGTCGAGGCCAGTGGGATCTGCGGAACAGATGTGTTGGAATGGTATCGCATCCACCGGGCTCCGCTGATCTTGGGGCACGAAATTGCCGGGACCGTCTCAGAAATCGGCGACGAGGTTAAAGGCATCGCGGTCGGCGACCGAGTGACTGCCGCCCACCATGTGCCCTGCCAGACCTGTCACTACTGTTTGAGTGGCCATGCCACGGTCTGCGACACTCTGCGCACCACAAACTTCGACCCCGGGGGGTTTGCGGAATATCTCAGGCTGCCGGCTCTCAATGTCGACCGGGGTCTCTTCCGCCTCCCGGAGGAGATCGGGTTTGACGAAGCCACTTTTGTGGAGCCACTGGCCTGTGTGATCCGGGGGCAGAAGGCCGCCCGATTCGAGGCCGGACAGACGGTATTAGTCATTGGCGCTGGTATGGCCGGACTGCTACATATCCAGCTGGCTGCGGCGTCCGGCGCCGGACGCATCTTCGCAGTCGACATCAATGAATACAAGCTCCAGGCCGCCAAGCGCGTCGGCGCCGATACCGCCTTCAATGCCACAGAAGATGTCCCCGCTAAGATTCGAGACCTCAACGAGGGTCGCCTGGCCGATCAGGTCGTCTTATGCGCCGGCGCCCCGACTGCCGTCGCGCAGGCGCTCGACTCAGTGGAGCGCGGCGGAACCATACTCTTTTTCGCGGCCACCAAGAACGAGGTGAAGATCGAGAAACCGATCAACGATATTTTCTGGCGAAATGAAATAACTCTGACGTCTTCCTATGCCGGAGACCGCGCTGACCACGCTACCGCGCTCAAGTTAATCGCGGCCGGGCGCGTAAAGGTAGCTGACCTGATAACGCATCGCCTGCCGTTTTCAGAAATTGAAGAAGGGTTCCACCTGGTCGAAGAGGGGCGTGAATCTATCAAGGTGATTGTCTATCCACATCGCTGATTAGCGCCATACGTCCGATTTTGCTAAGGTACGACTATCATTAACTGACCTTAAATTTTTGGAGGAAAAATGGACTGGGGAATGAAAAACCGCCTTAATCGGATTATTGATCCGGTTGACGGCAAAACTGTCATGCTCGCCGTTGATCATGGGTATTTTCTTGGCCCAACCAGATGTCTGGAAAACCCGGCGGCTACGATAAAGCCGCTCTTGGCCGACGCCGATGCTCTGATGCTGACGCGCGGGGTGTTACGAACGTCCGTCGATCCGGGCACAGATACTCCAATAGTCTTGCGAGTCTCCGGCGGGACCAGCGTGGTCGGCCCGACACTAGCCGACGAGTGTCTAACAGTCTCGTTCGAGGATGCCATCCGTCTCAACGTAGCCGCCGTGGCTCTATCAATCTTTGTGGGCACCGAGTACGAACAACAGACCCTGCAAAGCTTGTCTGAGTTGGTTGACGAGGGCGAATCATGCGGCATCCCTGTCCTGGCTGTAACTGCCGTCGGCAAGGAGCTTGAGAAGCGAGATGCTAGATATTTGGGCCTATGTTGCCGGATCGCAGCGGAGCTGGGAGCGCATTTCGTCAAGACATACTACTGCGACGACTTTGAGAAAGTGGTCGAAGGCTGTCCGGTGCCGGTGGTCATTGCCGGTGGCCCGAAACTTGAGACAGAGATGGATGCGCTCCGGTTGGCTCACGACGCCATTGCCAAGGGTGCGGCCGGTGTCGACATGGGCCGCAATATCTGGCAATCGGACTACCCGGTTCCAATGATCCGCGCCGTCCGGGCAGTCGTCCACGACAACATCGACCCCGAGGAAGCGCACGAGCTCTTTCTAAAACTTAAAGCCGCCGTCGATAGCGGAAAGTCCATCTAGAACGCTTGATTGCCTGAGCATCCTGTGATAAGATGACTGACATGTCAGTCAGCAAGCGCATCGCTATAGTCGGCTCTGAAGAAGCCACGGTCGAGAAAACCCCCGACCGTGCTTCAGACTTGCTTGCTGCCGCGGCACGGGTCTTTGCCCGCCAAGGATTCCATGACACCAAGGTCTCAGACATAGTCGGCGAGGCTAAAGTAGCCCAAGGCACTTTTTATCTATATTTCAAGAACAAACAGGACATCTATTTCCGTTTAGTAAGCGGCTGCTGCCAAAGAGTCCTTGACCACTTAGCCGCGGCTTCAGCCGTGCGCAAGCAAGTGAAAACGGCTAACGAGGCCCGGGAGAACAGCTTGCGCTTGATGATCGAGCTGTTTCGCCTGCTCGAATCGGAAGAAGCTATTCTACGGTTGATCCTGACCGATTCATCCAGTATCGACCCAGCCATCGACAAGATGTTGATCAGCCTCAAAGAAGCGCTCGTGGAGCATGTTGAGCTCCATCTGCGCGTTGGCATTCAAGATGGCTACTTTAGGCAGCTAGATACAAAGATCATCGCCCAATCAATGGTCGGCATGGTTTACCACCTGTCCTTTGAACGCTTCGTGCGTGGGCGCGACCTCGGTGTTCCACTTGAACAGTTGGCTCAGGAGATAGTCAACTTCGAATACCAGGGCCTTTTGATCTAGCTCCAAACCCCATATTTCCCCGCCGGAAACTGATCGTATCGCGGGTGGCTCGCAGGAAACGAGCTGCCCGTGATGCCTATCAGGCCAGAGCTGGAAAACCACTCCACCGTCAAGTATGATAACCATACGATGAGCAGCCCACGCAAGCGCTACGTTATCGACACAAATGTTCTGGTCAGCGACCCGCTGGCCATGTACAAGTTTCACGAGCATGAGGTCGTTCTGCCGATTACGGTCATCGAAGAGCTAGATCACCTCAAGGGTCGCCAGGACCAGGGCGGCCAGTGCGCCCGCCAAGCGATTCGCGAACTGGAAACCCTGAGAACCAAGGATCCCGAGCACTTCAAGGATGGCGTTGACCTGCCTGATGGCGGGCGACTGAGAATCGAACTAAACCACACGCCGATCGACTCCCTGCCGGCTGTCATCCACAGTGAGACGGCCGATAACCGGATATTGGCCACCGCCTACCACCTGTCTCAAAGTGGGCAGGGCGCGGTGATTCTGGTGACCAAGGACGCCAATCTGCGCATTAAGGCCGGCGCGTTAGGCATTGAGGCAGAAGAGTACCGCCGGGAACGCGTCGAAATCGATGAGCTCTACTCCGGGCAGATCAAGATAGAAGTTGCCGCTGAAATAATCGATGATTACTACCGCAAGAAAAGTCTCGAACTATCCGGAGAGGGGTTTGACGACCTCCCGCTCTATCCAAACGAACTCGTCATCCTGACGGCTGGCAAGCAGAGTGCCGTCGGCCGAGCCCACCACGAACAAAACCGTCTAGTCCTCAAGCCCTTTTCCAAACACACCTTCAACTATTCAGTCCTGCCGAAGAACATTGAGCAAGAATTCGCCTTGGAACTGCTCATGGACAAGAAAGTTGACCTGGTTACTCTGGCCGGGTCAGCGGGGACCGGCAAAACCTTGCTGGCGCTAATGGCTGGGATGGAGCTAGTGGTACAGCAAGACCTCTTTTCGCGCCTGCTCGTATCTAGGCCCGTCATCCCTATGGGCAAAGATATCGGCTTCCTCCCCGGCTCGCTCGACGAGAAGATGTCGGTGTGGTTGAAACCTTTCAAGGACAATCTCGAGCACCTGCTTGATTTTGATGGCCGAAACCCAGACAGTATCGATCACTTGTTTGAAGATGGGATCATCGAAGTTGGTGTTCTAAGCTATATTCGCGGCCGATCGATCCCCAACCAGTTTATCCTGATCGACGAATGTCAGAACCTTGAGCGCTCTGAGATAAAAAGTGTTCTTACCCGGGTCGGAGCCAACAGCCGTGCTTGCCTGACCGGAGATTTGTCCCAGATAGACCACCCGTTGCTCGACACCGTGACCAACGGCCTGACTCATGTCATTGAAAGCCTCAAGAGCGAACCGAGCGTCGGACACATCACCTTGGCCCGAGGCGTCCGCTCCGAACTGGCCACCCTGATCGCCGAGCGCCTATAGTCGCTAGTCGGGCCAAGCCTGTAGCTGGTAGCCACGACTACTGACCTCCCGGAGTATGCCCGGGAGCGCCTCAATGATCGTCGCACGGACATCGTGAGTTAGGATTACCGGCGACGCTTTAGGGGCCAAACGGTCAAGGTGTTCTCCAACGGTCTCCGACATCCTTCCGGCGGTCGTCTCCGTCCCGTCACCACTGGTCACATTCCAAAGCACGGTCGTATATCCAGCTGACCGGATCGCCTCGCGCCAACCGGGCCGAAAATTTCCAGCCTCACCGCCGGGTGGCCTGGTCAAGCTGGGCTTAAAACCAACGATCTTCTCAATCACTGCCCCCGTATCGTGTAACGAGTCGATATACGCCGCTGCGGTCCCAGCATATAAAGCGTCATAATCATGTGAATACGTATGGTTGCCAAGTTCATGGCCCTCCAGATAGATACGCCGAACTACGTCGGGGGCTGCTTCCGCCCGCTGTCCCACAATAAAGAAGGTGGCTCTAACCTTCTCGTTTGCCAATATATCCAGTACTTGCGACGTGTAGCTTTGGTGGGGACCATCATCGATCGTCAAGTAGGCGGGGGTCGCACTCGTCTCTGCCTCCGACAACTCATCCGATACCTGGATCTCAAGAGCCACAGTCTCAAAGTTGTCGCCGGCAGACAAAGCCAACTGTCGGTGGAGAATATCATACCCCGGTGCCCGAATGCTTACCTCAACGACCTCAGCAAATACGCTGGGAATGTCGACGGTCCCGCTCGCATCCGCCGTCAGATATGTCCGGGCTACCCGCACAACCGCTCTGGGAATAATCTCGCTGGTCGCAGCGCTGATGACCTGCAGTCGCAAGGTCTTCGGCTCGGGGGGCTGGGGCTCGCTTTCCGCTGAAGCTGTCGTCTCGCTGACCTTGACCTCACGAGCTTTCGCGGTCTCCAGCAAAGAAGAAGGGGAGGTGCGAACCAACTCGACGACGGTCAGGGCGACCAGCAACCCGACAAGCGACCAGGCAGTCCATCTGCGCCGAGCGGCCCGTCTTCGCCGTCGCTCTAGCCTCTCAATCCTGGTCTGCATGGCTTCTCTTAGGGCCCGGTGGCTGACGTATCTTTGGATGTCCACGACGACAACGGTTCATCCAGGAGAACGGCTAATCCACCCTCAGCTTCATAAATCCGCGATTCGCCGCCAAGCCGGGCAAAAAACCGGTCTATTCCCGAGGACCGACCGACCTCGATGCGCCGTAGCTCATTCTGTCCCTGAAAAATCGCGATGCTCTTGCTTCCCGCTTCTAGGCCATAGTCGATGGCGGTCTCGCCGCCTTCGGATACCACCCGGCTGAATTCCAGCGTCTCCAGGGAAGAAAGGAGGGCCTCTGCTTTTTCCTGTTTGACCGGCTCCTTGTCAATAAACCAGTCTGGGCCCTCACGTTTTAGCTCAACCGTCGTCGTCCCTGACTTTACCACCAGCTTATCTGCTGTGGTGTTTAGTCCGGCAAGATCGGCCGGCCGGGCAAGACCCGAGGATGTCTGGCGCCCCTGATTGAACAATATCAAGGCATAGACAACGACCAAAACGGCCACCGCCTGCATCAATCTGTTTACGGTCGTCTGGCTCATGCGCCATACTCCTTAGTTGTCAGCCGCCGCCGTCCGGCCATCCTCGCCACGCCCACCAATGCCACCAATAAGGGCACCATGATCAGGTTGAAGTATCGGACCAGGTCACGGACAGCTTCCGAGCTAAAAACCAAGAGTCGACTCTGGGCAGCCTTAGAGCGGATTTGAGATAGAGACAGATCTTGGGCCAACCAATCAACCGCATTCAGCCCGAAGAAACCGTTTTCACTCCTACCCCCGGCCAAAAACTTATCTGTCAGAAAGGCAGAATTACCAACCACGACCAGACGACCGCCTCCCGGCACTTGGCGCGCGGCGGCCAGAGTATACTCCTGCAAATCACCTGGGTTGACCTGCATCTCCGCCTGGGGAGCCAAGTTGAAGATCTTTTCTTGG
Source organism: uncultured Acidimicrobiia bacterium (assembly GCA_964196305.1). GTDB lineage: Bacteria > Actinomycetota > Aquicultoria > CAJVYJ01 > JAUVQD01 > DAOUYN01. The sequence goes on along the minus strand of CAXMSJ010000077.1, from coordinate 11,392 downwards.
ACGCCGGCGAACTGCGTGGTCGTCAACAGCGGCTCCACCTTGTCCGCGTCCTTCTTGATGCGAACCGGCTGTGCCCACGGGAGGGTCACTGAGCCAAGGCCCCGAACAACGGCGTGTTCCGAAGCCGGACCCGCCCTGAGCCAGAACGGATACGGTACGAGAAACTGGCTCTGCTGGGCGCCTAAGGCCACAGATTGATTCGACTCCATATCAAAAACAAGCTTCTCCTCTACCACCAAGCCCTGATCAGCAACAAAGTCAGTCAAGGCATTTTTAACCGGCTCTACCTGCAATGTCAGCTGGTCTACGTCGACCGCGTCCACCAGGGCCAACACCGAACCGCCGCCCTTAAGGAACTTGGCGACAGCCGGAATTGTGTCTGTGCTCACCTTGTCCGTAAAGCCGGCGATGATGACGACGTCGGTATCGGCCGGTATCTTATCCCGGCCATCCACGACAAGCTCCTCCACCTCGTACTGCTCTCGTAAGCCTGACTGCCAAGCTAAATAGCCATCGTCCTGTCCGGCCCCCATGTTCAGCGGGTCGACTGGGCTGCGAGCCTTGTCTCCGAGAATAAACCCGACTTTCTTCCTTTTATCGCTGCTGACTTTTCGGATAAGACTGGTCAATTGATATTCGAGGTCGGTCGTCTGGCCGACAAACGGCATCGACTCACGCTGGTCCTGGTATTCGACCGTCAAGCCCAGGTGTCCTTGTTTGACTTGGAGTTCATCCTGACGAAGTACATTGAATTGAACGACCTGTATGCCGGCTTCCGCAATCTTTTGAGCGTCCTCGGGACTGTTGCCGGAACGCCGCACTATAGCCTTGACGCGCCCGCGGCTGACTGCCTGATAATCAACAATCTTGTCTCGGACATCCCGGTAGGCGACCTCTGCTTCTGGAGGCAACTCGCTAGACGCGTATAAAGTGATCGCCACTGGTTCCGGTAATTGTCGTACCAGCTTTACGCTGGCTGATGAGAGAGAATAAACGCGATCTGCCGTTAGGTCCAGCCGTCCGCCAATGCTGGTGGCGATCAAGGCCGCCAAGATGCTGACGGCCGAAATTAGAGCCGTGCCCAGTCGCAGAGTCCGATATCTGGCAGTCTGTACAGCCTCTCGGTCACGACGGAGGAGAAAATAGCTAAGAGTAGAGAACACCACCGTCAGTGCCAGAAAGTAGGCCACATCGGCCAGCGCCAACACCCCCCGGGCCATCGACTCGAAGTGAGTCAGGGCGCTTAATTGTCGAACTGTGTCGGTCAGCCGCGAGGGGATCGCCGTCAGCACAAAGTCCAGCCCGGTAGCGATAAACACGAAGCAAAGCGCCAGAGACACGATAAACGCGGTTGTCTGATTGCGACCGGTAGATGAGGCAAACAGCCCGATCGAACCCAAGCCCAACACTAGGAAGATAGCCCCAGCGTACTGCCCGACAACCATCCCCAGATCAAGTTGTCCGCCCAAGGAGAGCCCCAGCGGGATAGTCAGGGTTAACAACAGAGCGCTTAACATAAAGAGCACGTTGGCCACGAGTTTCCCGGCAACAACCTCCGCTTCACTGATTGGGTGGGAAAGAAGCAGCTCGAGAGTGCCTTCTTTCTTTTCCGCCGCCACAGAACGCATCGTCACTGCGGGAACAAAGAAGAGCAGCAGCCACGGGAGAATCTCAAATAACGGTCGGATCGAGGCCTCTCCTATCAAGTAGGCCGCCCGAAAAAAGAAGTACGCGCTCAAGGCCGACCAGACCGTCAGTAGGACATAGGCCATAGATGAATCGAAGAAGCCCTTCAGCTCTTTACGGGCCAGCACCCAAACGCGTCTAGTCATCGGCCCCACCCGTGACTTCAGTATCGCGCTCCGTCCCAACGGTTAGATGGCGGAACACGTCCTCCAAAGAAACTTCTTCTTGAAACAACTCCCATATGGTCCAATCATGCTCTTTGGCCAGCTCGAAGAGGAGGGGTCGCAGTTCCGCGTCGCCCTCAGCCGTCACCGTCAATCGATGGCGACCGCGGGCTGCGCCGGAGTGGGATTCGACGGAAAGGACTCCGGGTAAGCCCTGGATGGCCCGATCCGGCTTGGACCCTTGCACCTCAACAACGACGTGCTTGGCTCCTTGGGCTTGGCTCATCAGGGTCTCAATGTCAGCATCCGCCACCAGACGACCTTTGTCGATAATGATCACCCGATCGCAAGTACTACGGACTTCTTGCAGAACGTGGGTGCTAAGAACAACGGTCCGCTTACGCCCAATCTCTTTAATCAGCGAGCGAATCTCGACGCGCTGGTTGGGGTCGAGCCCCTCTGTCGGTTCATCCAAGATCAATATGTCTGGTTGATGAAGGATCGCCTGCGCCAGCCCGACCCGCTGGCGAAATCCCTTTGATAGCTCGCTGATCGGTCGATAATAAACTGTTTCAATGCCGGTCTGGGCGACTGCTCTCTCAATCGCTCCTGTTCCGGCTCCGGGGCGCAGCTGCTCCGTGAAGCGCAGGTAGTCCCGGACAAGCATCTCTTCGTAAAGCGGGTTATTCTCCGGCAAATAGCCGATTAGCGACTTGGTCGCCCGGGGGTTTTCCAAAACACTCTCGCCATTGACTAAGATCTGACCGGCATCGGGAGCGAGAAAGCCCGTGATCATGCGCATTGTCGTGCTTTTTCCAGCCCCATTGGGGCCGAGAAACCCAACGACTTGGCCCTCGCCGATCATCAAGGACAAATCGCTTACCGCTAGCGTGTCGCCAAAGCTTTTCTTGACGTTTTGCAGTTCGATCATTGACGCCCAATTTATAAACTAAATGAGTATTTTTTTCAAGCGGGCGACCACTTGCCACTCCGTCTCGTATGGTAAAATTCGATCAACGCCATTTGCCAATCGAGGGGCCAAGCAATGCAAGATGAAGACTCAAAAAATCAGAAAAAGCCCGGCTTGCCGCCGGCGGTCGTTCTGGTAGTCGCGGCGGTGATTGTCTTTGGCTTGATGTTCGGCTTCCTCTTCTTTGAGAATATCAACGCCGATTGGCTCCGCCCCAACACTTAAACCCGTACGCAACGGAGCCTTAGGGTAACCCCCTAGATCGCTTCGTTGGCCTGGGGGCCGTAGAACGGGTTCCGCGCCACGCCCCTCCCCAAGCCGACAACCGGGTGGACCTTGATGATCTGCGTGATAAACGCCCCTGATGCCTCGCGGGCATCGTAAAGACAAAGCATGCTGCAGGGTTGAGTCAGGCATTCAAAATCAGTGCGAAATTCGAGAGCCAACCAGTCTCTGTCGTCCGCCCCCTCAAGTACCGTCGAAGGGTCGCTAACCACCGCTAAGCGCCTCCACCCTTCACTGATAGCTTCAGTCCAGGCCACCTGCATACGATGGAGAATGACATCGACATCAAAAGGTCCGCCGGCGAAAAAAAGATCCGCTGGATCGACCGCCGACAACTGACCGGAATCGATATAGCGCTCAACGTTAAAGTCGTCCTTACGGAGAGCATCATAGAGGCCGGCGGCTACCTCTTTGGGCACCACCAGCAAACATTTGTGGCGCTCCATCAGATGAGAGAGAACGAACGGCTTCATGATCGCCAGCTGGTCATCATCATTATCGTAAACCCAGCAGAGATGGTTCGAGTTGCCAATAAGCTCTGCTTCGCTGAGCTGGTCTTCCTCAAGATTGATATTCACGCTTGCCTCCATGTTAGTGGTTGACCAAGTATAGTACAGACACCAACAAAAAGGGTGAGCAGCGCATTACCGCCCGCTCTTACGTGGCGGTCCTTTCTGATAGAATGGGCGAATGGCGGCTGACAGCGAAAAATCACTAACATATAACGAGGTTGGGGTCACCACGACCAATGTCACCACCGGCATGGAGGGGCTGATTGCTGCCGTGCGGGAGACCATGAAAATCCGACCGGCCGCTGTGGACCTTGGTTTTTACGCCAGTGTCATCGACATCGGCAACGGGCAAGGTATCGCTATCGCCACTGATGGCGTCGGCACCAAGATATTGGTGGCGGAAGCTTGTGGCCGCTTCGATACGATCGGCATCGACTGCGTCGCCATGAATGTCAATGACATCATCTGTGTCGGCGCCAGACCCTTGTCAATGGTGGACTATATTGCCGTACAGGAGGCCCGAGAGGATCTATTGACGCCTCTGGCCCAGGGCTTGCTGGCCGGAGCACAACTGGCACACATCAATATTCCCGGCGGCGAAGTAGCCCAACTAAAAGAGATGGTGACCGGAATCAAGCCCGGCTACGGCTTCGACCTTGTTGGCACCTGCGTCGGCACAGTCGACCTTGAGGATCTGCTCATCGGGGCGGATGTTCAGCCGGGAGATGTCATCATCGGCGTTGCTTCAAGCGGGATACACAGCAATGGCCTAACTTTAGCCCGGCGAGTCCTGTTTGACCACCTGAAACTAGATGTCGACTCTCATGTTCCGGAGTTGGGGCGGGAGCTGGGCGAAGAACTGCTGGAGCCGACCGCTATATATGTAGATGAGGCAATGGATCTTCTGGCCAGCCCGGTCAAGGTCAAGAGCCTGGCCCATATCACCAGTGACGGTTTTCTTAATCTAACACGCGCCCAGGCCCAGGTGGGGTACGTTCTAACTGACCTGCTCGAGCCACAGCCTATCTTCGATTTGATCGCCACCGGTGGGCCAGTTGAGCCGGCGGAGATGTTCCAGGTCTTCAACATGGGCGTCGGCCTCTGCGCTGTGGTCGATGCCGCTGATGCCGCTGCTGCCGTCTCGATCTTGGGAGTGAACCGTCAGGCAAAAGTGATCGGCGAAGTCATCGCCGATCCACAGGAACGCGTTCAACTGACGGCCATGAACCTGGTCGGGCGAAGCGGCGGCCATTTTCAACCAAGCTGAGCCTGTCCTCCGGGGAAACTGAGTCCCGCGCCTCAGATTGGGGTAAAGAGTAGGCAATGAAGCTGTTTCTCATCACAATCATGTTGCTGCTCATCGGGGCCACCCAGCCAGCCCTGGCTGCAACGATTTATGCTGACGAAGAGATTCGCCTTGACCGGCGCCTCACTGACGATGTCTATGTCTTTGGCGGCACGGTCGAGATCGACAGCCATATCTCTGGCGATCTGATCGTCGCCGGCGGCAATGTCAGAATCACCGGGATGGTCGATGGCAACATCATGGTGGCCGGCGGCCAGGTCATGATTAGCGGGCCAGTTACCGGTTCGGTCCGCGCCGCCGGCGGGCAAGTAACGATCGCTGGAAGCATTGGCCGCGATGTGCTGGCTGGCGCCGGTCTGCTAATACTGGAAGAGAATTCCATCATTGCCGGGGATCTGGTCGCCGGAGCAGGTGTGCTCGAAGCCGATGGCCGGATCGACGACGATGTCCTCGCTGGGCTAGGTTCGGCCGACTTTGACGGAAAAATCGGCGGCGACCTCAGACTAACTGTTGACAGCCTGACCTTTAGTGATAGCGCCAAGATCGACGGCGATATCGTCTATCGGAGTGACAAAAAAGCGAAAATTGCCACAGCGGCCCGACTTACCGGAGACCTGGAGCGTCTCGCGCCAATTGAAGTGCCGGCACCACCGCCTTGGCTCCGTGCCGTCGGATGGCTCTGGTCAGTGCTGGGGATGCTCCTAACTGTCTTGGCGGCTAACTGGCTCTTCCCGGCGACCCTCCAAAATACCAGCCGTGTCCTTCGGGAGCGCCCCGGAGCCACCCTTGGCCTTGGGGCCGCCGTGCTGCTACTAACTCCGATAGCATCGTTGCTCCTGGTGGTGTTCTCACTCGGACTGGCCTCGCCGCTGGCCCTGATCATCGTGGCGTTCTATGCCATCGCTCTCTACCTTGGGCAGGTTTATGCCGCAGCGGCTTTAGGAAGCGCCCTACTCTCCAGATCAAACGGGCGAGATTGGTCTATCGGCGCCGGCGTTATTGGCATCATCGGCTTTGGGCTGGTGCGCTTGATCCCATTCTTGGGCGCGGTCGTAACGCTCCTGCTGATGGCACTCGGCATGGGGATGATCGTGTTGGCAGGCTGGGAATCATGGCGACCCCCAGCAACGGATTCACCGACAGACTAGCGAGGCTTTGGCTCTGCACCCCAGACAGCCACTCGATTATTCTGCCGGTCGGCGATAAAAATTAGGCCTGTTTCGGCATCAATAGAAATGGCGTTTGGATAGCGGAGCCGCGCCCCAGCCACCTCTCCTTGACCATAGTTGAAAAGGTACTTATGGCCCGGGCCGTAGACGTGAACCAAGCCCCGCAATGTGTCCAGCACGTGAACTCGCCCCAGTCTGTCGAAAGCCATAGCTCTGGGCATGAGGACCTTGTCTTTCTCTGCCGTCGGCTGAGGCAGCGTCTCGACGAATTGGCAGTCTCGATCAAAGACCTGCACACGACCGTTGTTAGAATCGGCCACATAAATACGACCGTCCGGCGCCACAGCCACCCCGTTCGGATAGGCGAATTTGCCGACGCGGCTGCCGAAACCGCCAAACTCCTTAACCAGCTCGCCGCCGGCGCTGAATATCTTAACTTTATGGTCGCCAACATCGGTCACATATAGGTGGCCCTGGTGATAACCCAGCCCCACCGGGACCTTCAGCTTGCTTTGACGGGGGCGCCCCTCATCGGTTGGCTCGCCCTCTGAATCAAAGACCCGGATGTCCTTCCCTTGGGCCGAGCTGATATATGTCCGGCCTTCATCGTCGATAACAATCGCGGTTGGCGGAGGCGAATCCTCCATCGTCACCAGATCGCGATATTTGCTGCCTTGACGATCAGAAACAACCACGCGACCGTCGGCGCTGGTCGCATAGATGTTGCCGCGACGAACAACCAGTCCCATCGGCTTAAGAATCCGATGCCCCTGGTCTCCCTCCAGCGGGTACAGCCACTGCGGTGAGCCCAGAAGGTCCGTCGGCTGGTACGCCTGGAGATACTCGGCTTTTCCATCAACGTATAGGTAGGCGACCAGGCCTACCCCAAAGAAAATAATGACCCCGGCCACCGCTGCGAAGAGTTTTCTACTCATCAATACCGCCCGCCTGTCCGATCCGGGCTAGGCCGGCTGCCGCTCCGGGGTAGTCGGGAACATACCGGAGGGCCTCCTCGTACTCGCGCTCAGACTCTCGATAACGATGAAGCTGTTCGTACGTGCGAGCCAACTCGAAGTGCGCATCAGCTAAAGTGGGCTTGATGGCTAGCGCTTGGCGCAGGTGTCCAGCTGCCGCTTCAAAGTCTTCTTTAGCTAACGCCAGCCGGCTCAAGCCCAACCAAGACAGCTCATCAGCCGGGGCCACCTTGGTCGCCCGCAGATAATATGCTCGCGCTTGCGAAGCTGAGCCGCCGTCCTCATAAAGACGAGCCAGGCCGGTCAGGCTCGCCACCTCCTTGGGGTCCGACTCTAGGACGATTTTGAATTCTCTTGCCGCCTGCTCTGGTCGACCGGCACGAACATAGGCTCGAGCGATCTCAAGACGAGCAGCAACATTTTCAGCATCCTCCGCCAGCAACAACCGATATCTAACGATGCTCTGCTCAACGATCTCTCCCGGGCCAACTGGACCGCTGAACTCCTCGACCACCGCGAAGGCCGCCATCATCACGGCCACCACCAGTAGAATGATGACAGTAATCGCCAGGAAGCGATTGATGGGTGCGCGTCTATCAGAAACGAGTGGTGGTTGTAGCATCTTCATTGGCCCCATGGAAGTGACAATCTGTGCAGACAGTGTTCGGGTTGTGGGTGGTCGTATGGCAAGCTTGGCAGAGACTGTCCATCTCCGCCCAATCGGGCGCCGCCGTCGAATTGACTGATATCGGTCCGGTCGAATTGACCGTCTCCGGGATCCACAAGAGATTGCCTGTGCCGTGCGGGTCATGGCAGACCGTGCACTGGATCTGTGGATCACGATAGCTGTACGGCGCGAACAGGCCGGGACTGGCTGTCGTCTGCGTGCTTTCATTGGCCCCGTGAATATCGCCGGTTGGCGTCGCATCACCATAAGCAATTATCTTGTTTTCTGCGTGGCAGGCATAGCAAACCGAATTATCATTACCGGTCACGGCACTTCCTGAGATAGTCGACTCCAAAAGAGCCGGAAGATCGGAGACGTGCCACTCGTGGCATGATGTACAAGCGATATTCGCCTTAGTGCCGGCGGGGACTGTGGCTGTGCTGTCATGCTTCGTCCCTCCATTGTCATAAAATTCAGTGATATTTCCGCCCGGCAAACTCGACCCGACGCCGTGGCAAGAGGCGCAGGCCTCGTAAGGTGCCAAAACCTTGCGCTGCTCCGGCACACCAAAAATGAGGTCGGCCGGCTCGGGCGTGTCTAGCCAGGTGTTCTGCTCAACGACCACAAACCCCAGATACGTCTGAAAGTCGGACCGGAGAAGACGAACGGCCTCATTGGCATCGTGGTCGGCATCCCAGTCCTCGCCCGAAGCGTGCGGTGAATGACAGTCACTGCACAAGATTGTGCCCACCGCTACCGGATGGCTTGAAACCGGAACCGGAACCCCGGAGGTTTCCGCAAATTGTGTCGAGATATCAAAAGCACTGCCGGTGCCATCGTGGCAGACATAACAAACAGCCTTCTCGTCATCAGCCGTTAGGCCCATGTCCTTGAGCTTTATGACATCAAAAGCATCCACTTCAACGGCAAACCCGGTCGAGCTGGCATTCTTTGTCCCCAACACTTCGACTGTCAGGGTGTGATCCGCGTTTAACAGAGCCGCCTCGGAAAACAACAGTGCTTGATACCGGTCGACGGAGCGATAGAGATCGATATCCTCCTGCACGACCCCATCGATATATATTCGGGCCTGCCCGGAACCAGAGGTCTCCGTGACGCGCAGACCAACCTCTTTGCCTCGGAAAAACAGGTCGACCTGATCTCCTGCTGTCGCCGAGACAGTGGCGGTGTTTGAGCTCCGTCCGCCCCCGGCGACATCGGACCACGATCCGGCGAAAACAGCGAAAGCGCTATCCTCCTCGGCCCGGAGGAACCGGCGCTCACGTTGCAAGCCGGCGGTTGGGTCGCCATGAAGAATATGACAGACCTCGCACAATGTCGTCGTCGGCAGATACCCTCCGTGTGGTGGAGTCAGTGACGAATCAACCACTGTGTAGTGGCTAAACTGATCTATGCCATCATAGGAAACTGTCTGAGAAGCAACGTCGTAAGTGTAGTTGCCGGCACTCAGTATTTGCCAGCCGCTCCCCCGGTTGGCGGCGATCAGCAAGTCTGTTGGGTCCCCGAGCGTCTTGAACGTAACCGTAGCCGACGGGGAAAGAGTTGTGCCCGTCGGCTCAAATTGATAAACGAGCGTCAACGGACTAATGCCGCCCGGATAGCTAAGCGGTGTCGAGATTGTCAAGGTCGTAGCCGCGCCCTGAGCGGGCACAGACAGGTCGATAAAGTCATTCGCACTCCGCATCAAAACTGTAGCGGATGTATCAGTGCTCCGGCTCATATCGACATTGCCGTTGTCATCGCTGTTAGAGTCGCCACTCTCACTTCCAGCAGCATCTATCGCTCTGACCACATAGAAGAACACACCCCTCGGTGGTGAGCCATCGGATGGATCGGCAAAGGTCGTGGTGGTAACAGTGGTGGCATTCGCCTGCGTCCACGGACCGGTCTCAGTAGCGCTCCGGTAAATATTATATCCACCTTGAGTCGGCGGATCGAAATCTCCACCGGAGTCACTGGCCGGAGTCACGGCCGTCCACGTCAGCAAGTTGACCATGTCCGCTGCTTCCACCGCGAGATTTGTCGGATCGCCTGGCGCATGTGTGAATATGCCCGAAGTGGAAAAGCTCCAGCTATACGGTGTGCCCAGGGCATTGCCGGCCAGATCGGTGACGCCCGTGGTCAGATAGGCGGTATAGGTGGTCGCATCGCTTAAGACAGCGCTTGGCAGAAGGCTGGCCCGCTTGAGGGCCGGATCATAGGAGACGGTCGCCGTCGTCCAATTGGTGCCCTCTTTCAGGTAGAAAGTGGAGCCGAGCTCGGTGTCGTCGTTGGCAATGGTGCTCGGGTCGATCCCGTTCGCTTCCGTGAAATCAACGGTAACAGTCTTGGTTGTGGGAACCAGGGCAGCCAAATCCGGCGGGTCAGTCGAAGCCACTACCGGTGCAGAAGTATCGAGAATGATGGCGTCGAACGAGCCGATGATTGCCGGCGTCGTCTCATTGCCGGCCACATCCTTGAACTGAGAGTAGACGGTCCTGGTGCCGTCGGCGGCGCTGAGCGAAAACGCTGCCGTCGTGTTGTATGAGCCATAAGCTGCAATTAAAAGGGTGGCGGTAGTCTCGCCGAACCTCATGTCCACCGCCCCGGAAGCCGAGTTATTCAAGGTCACCGTAGTCGAGTTCGTATAAGTAGCGTCATTAGATATCAGAAAACTGGTGATTGCCGGGGCAATATTATCCACATTGACCGCCACCGTGGCTGGGGTCGGGTCAGTGTTAGCCGCGCTGTCGGCTGAACGAGCTGAGATACTGTAGCCACCACCGTTATCACTCGGCAGAACCCATGAATATTGCCAAGAAGCCGCAGTGGTATCTTGCCCGGCCGTGATGACAGCGGTGTTCCACGCCGCTGATGCCGTCCAGGTCGTCTCGTTCCAATAGTAACCATCGCTATCGCGAGTGATCGAGACGGTAACGGTGGAAACGCTAGAGTTGTCGGCAGCTGTTCCCAAGATGAGCTTGGCGGGCCCGGTCAGAGTCCCGCCCAGCGGATCTGTAATAACCGTATCCGGCGGGGCGCTGTCAGCCGTGGAAAAGCTCCAGCTATATCCGGACCCCAGGGCATTGCCGGCCAGATCGGTGACGCCCGTGGTCAGATAGGCGGTATACGTGGTGCCTTGGCTAAGAGCGCTCACGGGATCGAGGCTGGCCCGCTTGAGAACCGGATCATAGGAGACAGTCGCCGTCGTCCAGTTTGCGCCCTCTTTCAGGTAGAAGGTGGAGCCGGGCTCGGTGTCGTCGTTGGCGAGGGTGTTCGGGTCGACCCCATTCGCCTCGGTGAAATCAACGGTGACGGTCTTGGTCGTAGAAACTAAGGTGGCCAAGTCCGGCGGGTCAGTCGAAGCCACTACCGGCGCTTGCGGGTCGAGAACGATGGCATCGAACGAGCCGATGCTGCCGGCCACGGTGACATTACCAATAGAATCCTTAAATTGCGAATACACTGTCTTGGTGCCGTCGCCCAGAGTAAAGACAAAAGTGTGCGTAGTGTCATACGCCTGGTAAGTCTGAGCACCAAGCGAACCTAGGCTCTCTGCAAACCGCATCTCCGAAGCCCCGGTCACCGAGCTCTCAACTGTCACTGTGGTCGAGACCGTATAGGTCGCCTCATTATTGATGGCCAGGCTATTGATGACC
>CAXMSJ010000076.1:0-3947 GCA_964196305.1 uncultured Acidimicrobiia bacterium | reverse complement strand
TCCGCCAAATGGCCGGCGAGCGCTTGTAGTCTAACCGTCTTGTCGTACATAGACCCCAGCTCTGCCTGCCAGACAACCGTCTTAAGTTTATCGACCTTGGCCGCCAGCGGTGTCTTAGTGTCTTCCTCAAAAAAGAAAGCTGCATCAGCTAAACGGGCTCTCAAAACACGCTCATGCCCTCGTTGAATGCGCTCGGCAGCCGCCGGATCGCCATTATGGATAACCGCGAAACGCGGAGACAAACTCCCGCTCTTGTCCTCTATGGGAAAATATCGCTGATGCGATTTCATCGCCGTGACCAGAGCCGCCCGCGGTATTTTAAGAAACTCCTGGTCGAAATCGCCCACTACCACGTGCGGATCCTCGACCAGGAATGTCACCTCGTCAAGGACCTTGACGTCGGTCGGATCCGCAAACGCCCGACCCCCGGTCTCGGCTGCCGCCTTTATGACCATTCTCTCTATTTGATCACGTCTGTCCCGGTGGTCTACCGCCACCTGCGCGGCTAACATAACTTTTTCGTATTGGCCGGCATTAGTTAATTCGAACGGCCCTTCCGCCAAAAACCGGTGGCCATAAGTGAGGCGCCCGGAGGACACTCCCCCCACTTCGAACGAAACAAGCTCTGAGCCGTAAAGGGCAGTGAGCCAGCGGATCGGTCGAATGAACCTGAACCGGTCGTTGCCCCAGCGCATCGTCTTGGTAAACTCGAGCGACTCGATTAATTTACCAAGAACCCCTGGCAATACCTGGGCTGCAGACTGAGCGCTTAGCTCTTTCACCGCGAAAAGATAGTCACCACCATCGACCTCTCTAACATCGAGAGCATCGACTGCAACCCCTTGGGCCTTCGCAAAACCGACCGCCGCCGGAGCCGGTTTTCCGTCACCATCAAACGCTATCTTGGCCGGCGGCCCCTTGATTTCGTGGACTTCCGTTCGCTGAACTTCCGGCATCTCTTCCACTATCAATGTCAATCGCCGCGGCGTGCCCACGACCTTCACCGAGTCGGCCGCGGCTTCTGCGGTTAGCAGACGGTTCTCGACCAAGAGTCTCGCCCCGGTCTGGGCCAGCTGCTCTAATCCGGCCCGTGCCGCCGAGGCCGGCATCTCCTCCACTCCAACCTCCAGGAGAAGCCGACGGACGTCGCCGGTACTCATCGGCCACCACCAAAACGATCGAGAAGCGGCCAGCCGCGCTCTTCTCTGTCCAACACATACTTTTCAGCGCACATCCGCGAAAGATCACGGACTCGGGCGATAAAGCGGACGCGCTCAGTAACACTAATAGCTGCTCGCGCATCAAGCAGATTGAAAACATGGGAGCACTTCAAGACATAATCGTACGCTGGGAAGACCAGGCCGGCCTCGCCGGCCCGCTGGGCTTCGGACTCAAAATCGTCAAAGAGTTTAAAGAGCATCTCGGTGCCGGCTATTTCGAAGTTATACTTCGACCATTGAACCTCTGTTTGATGATGAATATCACCGTAAGTGATATCACCGGCCCAGTTAAGGTCATAAACGCTCTCTTTTTCCTGGATATACATAGCTATCCGCTCCAGGCCATAGGTTATCTCGGCGGAAACCGCCGGCAACTCGATCCCTCCAACTTGTTGAAAGTAGGTGAACTGAGTGATTTCCATGCCGTCCAGCCAGACCTCCCAGCCTAAGCCCCAAGCCCCCAGGGTTGGGGACTCCCAGTCATCTTCAACCAGACGGACATCGTGCTCCCGAGGTTCGACGCCGAGAGCGCGCAAGCTGTCAAAATAGATATCTAAGACATCATCCGGCGACGGCTTTAAAATCACCTGGAACTGATAATAGTGCTGTAACCGATTAGGGTTCTCACCATAGCGCCCGTCGGTCGGTCGCCGTGATGGTTCAACGTAAGCCACTCGCCAGGGCTCTGGACCAAGACTGCGCAAAAAGGTAGCCGGATTAAAGGTGCCCGCTCCCACCTCTAAATCATATGGTTGAGCAACCAGACAGCCGTAATTCGACCAGTAGTCCTGCAAGGTCAAGATGATCTCTTGAAAAGATAATTTATCAGCCAATAAAAATAACCTTTCCCTCCCCGTAGGGGCGAAAAGGTCTCCTCGGTTCCACCCTACTCTTTATTGAGTTAACGTGATAGTAGCAAAACCATTTTTCCGGTGTCAATCTCTTAGCGCCTGGAAAAAGATAACTTTAAGAGTAAAATGTTGCCAAGATACCAAGGAGGAAATATGTCAAATTCTGAAGGCCAAGACAAGCGCCCGCAAGTCTCTGTCAGACTCGGAAATCCATACACTGTCGAGTCGTTAACAGATCTAAAAGATAGTGAGAATAATCCGCTGCCGGTACAGGAGACAACGCTGCTCTGCCGCTGTGGCCACTCAGATAACAAGCCCTACTGTGACGGCAGTCATCTGCGAGTGGGATTCATTGGCGAAAAGGAAGCAGACCGCGTGCCTGACCAAGTAGATGAATACGCCGGTCCGACCATCACAATCGTCGACAATCGCGGCGTCTGTTCGCATGCCGGTTTCTGCACAGACAACCTACCAAGCGTTTTCAGGATGAACGAGGAACCCTGGATCGATGCAGCGGGAGCGACGATTGAAGCGATCATTGCCCAAATCGAACAGTGTCCTTCTGGAGCGCTCAGCTATAAGGTGGACGGGGTCAGACACCAAAAGCATGGCGGGCAACCGACCATAAACGTTAAGAAGGATGGCCCGTATTATACTACCGGTGGCGTTGGCTTGACTGACGACCAGGACTCCACGCCGGAGACCACTGACCACTACGCTCTCTGTCGTTGCGGCCAGTCAAAAAACAAACCGTTCTGCAATGGCGCTCATTGGAATGGTTTCGAAGATAGCGGCACCTGGAAAGGGTCGAAGTAACTGCCTAGACGTGCTCGACCGGGGTATGTTCCGAAATCTCTGAGTCTGTCGTAACCAGGTCTTCCACGGACAGGCCGTGAACATCATCGTTGCCGGTGAGCCGAGCGAAAGCTTGCAGTTCTTCTGTTGACACTCGAATAAAATTCGCCAGTCTGGCTGCGGCTGCGTCCGTATCCACACGCTGCCTCAGCTCCGGATCCTGGGTAGTGACCCCGACCGGACATTTACCGGTATCACAGATCCGGTATTGCTGGCAGGCACAGGCCATCAGAGCAGCCGAACCGATCGCTATCGCATCGGCCCCCAAAGCCAGCGCCTTAGCAAAGTCCGGGGATGTCCTCAGCCCCCCAGTGATGACCAGTGTCACATCGCCGGCATCATGCTCATCCAGGTATCTCCTCGCCCGGGCCAGCGCAAAAAGCGTCGGGACCGAAGTAGCGGCTTTGATAAACTTGTTGGCACCAGCCGTACCGCCGGGCCGTCCATCTATCGTAATAAAATCAGGCTTGGCGTAGAGGGCCACTTCAAGGTCCGCCTCGACATGACCGGCAGCAAACTTTATGCCGACAGGCTTACCCTCGCTCTTCTCTCTCAACCATGACACTTTGTTCTTAAGATCCTCTCTGTTCCGAATATCTGCAAAGCTGGCCGGGCTATTGATATCCACGCCAGGCGAGCAATTCCGCAATTTAGCGACGTCAGCAGTGACCTTCTTGCCGGGCAAAGAACCGCCCATCCCCGGCTTAGCCGACTGTCCGATCTTGATCTCAATCCCTTGAACCCGCCGGAGATTCTCGTCGGTCACGCTGTATCTGTTGGTGACGTATTCGAAAATATATTGGTACGCCGTAGAAATTGATTCTTCCAGAATACCGCCCTCGCCCGACCCCATCGCCGTCTTTACAGCAGCAGTCCCCTTGGCCAGGGCAACCTTGAGCTCTTTAGATAGCTCGCCAAAAGACATGTGGGTCACAAAGATCGGTGTCTCAATGACTATCGGATGCGCGGCTCGCGGACCGATCACTGTAGTTGTCGACACCTCTTCGTCATCGTTCAGGGG
>CAXMSJ010000075.1:0-6885 GCA_964196305.1 uncultured Acidimicrobiia bacterium | reverse complement strand
TCAACAACGATAGTCTGACAATCTTTCTGTGGTCCCTGCTGGTTTATTTAATCCTGCTGGAAATACGCCAACCCAGCATGAGGCGCCAGATGATGGTTGGGGTCACTCTTGGCCTCGGGCTGCTGACCAAGGCTACCTTCTTTCTCGCTTTTCCGCTGGTGGGCCTGGCGTTCCTTTTAATCTATCCACAAGACCGCGCTCGGGCAGTACTTCAAGCCGGCACCGCATACGTTTTGGCGCTGCTCATTTCCGGCTGGTGGTTTGTTGCCAACCTGCTGACCTACGGCTCACCATGGTACGTAATCGGGGGCACGGGGCTCGGCCCAGCCACGTTTTCAGAGTTCTTCACGATTTCAAAGTTCTACGGCTGGTTATTTAAGTCTTATTGGGGATATTTTGGCTGGATGGAAAAGCCTCTGCCGGGACCACTCTATTTGGTGTTTCTGGGCCTTGGCGCTCTCGCCATATTAGGGGTCATTCTGGACGCTAAGCGCAGCCGAGATAGCCAGTACCGTCGATCACTCGGGTTCTTGGCGCTCTCAGCCGGAACACTCTTCTTCGGGGCCATCTGGTTTAGGATCGTTGCCCAGACTGGACAAGGACGCTATTTGTTTCCATCGATCGTGCCCATTACGATCCTGCTCTGGATCGGGCTACGGGCCTGGGTGCCGGAAAAGTATCGGGGCTGGTTGGCACATGGCACCCTGCTCCTCTTTGCCACCCTGAGCGTGATTGGTTTTTCTCTAGTCCGACAACTCTAGTTTAAGAACAGTGTCGTGCTCACGAACATGCTCAGACACCCCAAAACCGATCTCGGCGCCTGCTGCTGCAGTCGTCACTTGGTCGTGCTCAATCTGTATTGATTCGATTTTTTGCGTGTGATCAGTCGTGTGGCCGACTATATGAACAGTCTCCCCAACACTGAGGTCACCAGTAAGCTTCACTCCGGCGACACCGATCTTGCCAAAATAGTGGGTGACCTTGCCTATCTCAACTTCAGCCATTAGCGCCTCCTTATAATAGCTACCAAGCATGTCTATTATACGCGAGTAGCACCCAACTCGTCAGAAAAATGACCGACAATCGCAATTACAAAAGGTTTGAATTTGTATATACTTAGGCACGCTTTTTCTTTTCGGGACGTGGCGCAGTTTGGTAGCGCACCGGGCTGGGGGTCCGGTGGTCGCAGGTTCAAATCCTGTCGTCCCGACACTGTTCAGAGAGTTGCAAAACAGATTAATAGAGAACACATCGTCACGAAGCGGGAGGATCGCCTCTGTCCCGGCTGAGGACAATGAAGAAAACTTAGTTCCGCTTCATTATCCCTTGTTGCCAGGCATACACTGCGGCTTGGGTGCGATCAGCTAACTGTAGCTTGTTGAGGATATTGCTGACATGCCCCTTCACTGTGTGTTCACTAATAAAAAGCTCGGCGGCGATGAGGTTATTGTTCGATCCTTGGGCGATCATCTTTAGTAGCTCCATCTCTCGTGGGGTCAGCTCGGCGGCGGGATTGGAATCTTGATTCTTGGAGCTACCCAGTTCCTTGATGACCCGGGCGGCAACCTGGGGGTTGAGCGTAGCTTCGCCTCGCGCCGCCTGCCTGACTATCTCACCAAGATCTTCCATTTTGACGTCCTTAAGAATGTAGGAGAGGGCGCCGGCCTGAAGGGCGGGGAAGATGTGCTCGTCGTCGTGATATGAGGTGAGCACAACGACTTGAGTGCGAGGGCTGGCTTGTTTGACCAGACGGGTTGCCTCCACCCCATCCATCTCGGGCATGACTAAGTCCATGAGAACGACATCAGGGACATGCTCTTCGACCAATTTGACGGCGACGGCGCCGGACTCGGCCAGGCCGACTACGTTGAACTCAGCATGCGTTTCCAGCCAATCCCGGACTCCGCGGCGGATGATCTCATGATCGTCGACGATAATCACCGATATCGGTTTTTTTGCGTTCGGCTCAGCCACTTACTGTCTCCTTGGTCGCAATTGGTGACTCAAGAGTCGGAATCGTCATAGTAATACTGGTCCCTTTGCCCTCGGCGCTCTCTATCTTCCAAGTGCCGCCCAGGATATTCACTCGTTCTTTCATTGAACGCAGACCGAAGCCGTCATGGTTATCCTCCAGGACAAAGCCGACCCCGTTGTCGCTAATAGCGCAGGTGACGTCGGTTTTTTCAAAGATCAGGCTTATCTCCGCAGACTCAGCTTGGCTGTGCCGGGCAATGTTGGCCAGCGCTTCCTGCAATATTCTAAAAAGTGTCTGCTCCGTATCGGATGAAAGCGGGCGTTCATCCTCGACCCGAACCTCCAGGGTGATGTCGTTATGTTTCGACCAATCGGCGGCATAAGAGTGAACCGCGCCCACCAGTCCCTGACCGTCTAAAGCCATCGGGCGGAGTTCTTGGATGAGGCTGGTCAGCTCGCGGCGAAAACCATCGATCAGTACTTGGGCTTCGTCAATATGGGCTACAGCGTCGGCCGGGTTCTGATCGAGCAATCTGCGGGCCGTGCCGAGCTGACTGGCAGCGGCGAAGGCCTGCTGCTTGACACTATCGTGTAGATCTCGCGCCAGACGGTTTCGCTCTTCGGCGACAACGAGATCGCGGCGGGCCTCAAGGAGCTGCTGGAGTTGTTCGGCCATCTCATTGAGGCGGCGGGACAATTTCCCCAGCTCGTCCCGAGAGCGATCGTCGACTTGGGCGCTGAAGTCTCCTTGACTCCAGGCTTCAGATGCTTTCGAGAGCCGGTCGATTCGGCTAACTAGTCCGCGGGCCGCTAGCCAACCAAAGCCGGTCCCGGTGAAGGCCGCGATTATTGTGAAGAAGATTAAGCTGGCCAGAAGTACGGCTACCACCTCTATCACCAGCTGCACTAGCGTTGGAGTCCTCACCCATAGAACCAGCACGCCGAGAACTTCCTTCTCGGCCTGGTCCCAGATCGGCGCCGCCATGATGAATCTGGTTTCATTCTCGACGATCGAGAACAACCTCTCGATATCTTGCTCTCCGGCCAGAGCCGCCCGCAACGGTCCGGTCGATCCCGTTAATGCCGCTGGTTCGAAGCGCTCATTGACGACTTGGTCCTCCAGCAGATCTGGGCGAGACCTGCCGAGAAATTGTCCGTTGCGCCCAACAAGGACGGCCCGTAGAGATCCCTGGTCCATTACAGTGGGAAGCCACTCAATCGTCTCAAAGGAAGTAGGATACTCTTCGAAGCGCTCTAGCCAGTCGGTCACGTTCTTTGGATCTGGATCTGGATCTTCAAGAATTATGCGTAGGGAGGGAGCATGATATATATCAACCGCTTCAAAGAGCGGTGGTGCCAAGGAGTGGACGGTGGTGCCACTGGACAAGAGTAGGAGCACCAGTGCTAAGAGAGCTAGGAATTCCACGACGAGGAGTGTACCGACAGTCGCTAGAGTATAGGTGAGTGTCAGCTTCCAGCGAAGCCGTCCGATACGATCGGCTATGAAATTTCTCGCGGCCATCACCCTAGCTTAACCTGCATTCTCTGGTGTGACCAGGGCAGCGCGACCCGCGCGCTACCCTGGTCGAATAGAGGTCACTCATATCGGAGCGCCTCCGCCGGATAGACCTTGGCCGCCTGTCTAGCAGGCAGGTAGGTAGTGAGTAGAGCGGCGGCGTAGGCGAGACCGGCGATGGCCCCTACTTCCAGCCACGGCACCTGGTAGACAAGGCCGGGCATGTCCTTGGCCATGAAGCCGGCGACCTTCTCCGAGAGCAACAGCCCGAGAATCGAACCGACGCCAATCCCGAGAAGAGCGACAAAGCTAGTCTCAAGAAGAAAGGCGTTTCGCACCATACCGCGATGGAACCCTATCGCCCTGATCATGCCGATCTGTCGGCGCCTTTCCACGACGGAGCGGGCCGCGATGACGCCGAGAGCCGCGATGCCGACCACCAGTCCCAGCGCCATAAAGCCTTGCAGTAAACGGTTGAGTATCTGGTTAGCGCCGATAGTTTCTTCGATGGAATCTTTAAGGGTCTCGGTTTCCATCCCGTTTTCGTAGAAAGCTTTCGCTAGTGAGTCGGCCGATTTATCGACATTGGCGCCGGCCGGCAACTTGAACCAGAAGACAGTCGGCGGAATTTTCGTGTCCATGACTTCATCGATCGTTGCTTGAGAGGTGACAATTCCATTGAAGACGCCGAGCGACATCTCGTTGACAACGCCGATAACCTTAAGGTTTTCAGTTTTTCCAGTGCGCTCGTTCTTGGCCTGGATATAGATATCCGAGATCTTTTTGTCTTCACGATAGAGCCCGTCGAGTTGCCATTGCTCGGAAGGACCGCCGGCACTGAAGTTGACCTTGGCCGGTACTAGACCGGCATGGACGACAGCCACATTGGGTTCCTCGATCAGGGCCTGCCAGACTGCCCGGTCTGACTTGTATTCCTTGGACCGCAGTTGCAAACCGTAGTTGACGTTGTCGGCATAACCGGTATCGATACCGTGTAATACGTAGTCGGACCACTTCTTGTCTTTCAGTCCAGCTTGTCTGATCTTGGCCGGGGCCATCGCGAAACTGCCGACGGCATCAAGATCGTCAAAAGCGATACCTTGGTCGTTTTGGGCCAGTGTTTTTTCAACAGAATCGACCGGATTAACGTAGCCCGTGATGCCTTGAATATCAAACCCGCCGGACAGCTTGTCTGTATCCTGGTAGATAGAGTTGATCGAACCCAGCAGGGCGCTCATGAAGACGAGTGTAAATATGACTAGCGAGAACATGCTGAGCGCCAGTCCCGTCCTGACCCGGCTTTTCATCGGGTAGTTGACGGCGATCTTAAGTATCGGGGCTACTCCCTTGAGCCGACCGAAAAGGCCCGTGACACCCCTAAGCAGGATGTCGGAATTGTACATGACAGTCCAGACGGCTCCGGTGACCCCGGCTATGCCGGCCATAAAGAAGAGCTCCAGTCCACCTGCGAAATCAGCGTATCCGGGGACCAGGGCAGTGAAGAGGCTCTCCGGGGCCAACCAGATGGTTATCAATCCCAACCCCGCCAGCGTAAAGGCGGTCCTATCCGGCAGACGCAGCCAGCGACCCAAGAGTGGTGCGGCGATCACGATCAGCGACAATCCCAAGCCGAGGGTCCCTCGTTGCTCGCTGCTGAAACCGCTTAGCGTGACCAGGATACCGAGGACCAAGGTGGCCGCCAGCAGTATGAGCCACTTGACGCTTCGTCCGGCTTTAAGTGGTTCCGGCAGGTCCCGGATGGCCCGGACAATATTGATCCGACCGACGCGCCAGGCGGAGATCGTGACGATGAGAAAAGTGGTGATGGCCCCGATAGCATAGGCGATCATAGTGCTTTGGGGGTTTGAGTAGAACGTCAAAGTGAAATTGTCGACCCCGCTAAAGGCTTGGGCCATGACCTTTATCATGAGCCAGCCGACACCGACGCCTGCTACCGCGCCGACTATCCCGGCCAGTAGAGCATAGAGAGCCCCCTCAAAGACGAACAACTTGAGAAGATCGCGGCGCTGGCCGCCAAGCGCCCGGATCACACCGAGTTCAGTCTTACGTTCGGCGGCCAGCATGACAAAGATAAGGAAGATGAGCATGATGCCAGCTACCATAGAGAATTGGCCGAAGACTAAGAAAACGCCGGTAAACATCGCAGACTCTTCTTCGGCCTGGTCGAGCGCTTCTTGTTTGGTCGGGTCCACTTCGAAGCGGGTGCCTTTGAGCACCGGACGCAGGCGCTTCTCGATGGAATTGGAATGCTCCGCGCCAGCCAGCCCTTCTCCATTTCCAGAGATCAGGATGGTATTGAAACCCTCACCCATTTTCAAAAGATCCTGGGCTGCGGCCAGACTCATTACCATGGCCGGTCCGGTTGCGGGCTTGCCGCCTTCGGTATAGACGCCGGCGACAGAGATCGTTTTCGGGCCGGATGTAGTGAAGATGTCGATCTCCTTGCCGGTCTTTGTTTTGAGCTTTTTGGCGGCGTCGGCACTTAGGTAGGCCTCGTCGCTAGCGAGAGCGGATACGGTCAACGGACCCCTCTCGGTTTGGAGGGCGTCAAATGATTCCGCATAGTCATCGGCCAGACCGAGTAATTGCAGGTTCGGCAGATGGATGCGTTTGCTCGGTACGGCTGCCGGTAGGTTTTCCTGTATGGCCGGAGTCAGACCATCGATCAAATCGCCTTTCTTAAGAGCCTTGGCGACTTTTGCGTACATCTGCGGTTGAATAAATCTGTCACCTTTGCCGGCCGCACTCGGGTTAGTTCCCTCCTGGGTTTTCGCCTCGACGATGAGGTCCGTTTCTCCCAAAATATTGACGGCGCTGTTTTCAATCGAATAACTGATCGTGTCGCCGGTCACCAACGCAGACGAGATGAGCAGGGTCGCCAGCATCAGGCCCAGAACGATCAATCCGGTCTGCGCCGGGCGGCGCCAGATATTCCTGACCCCGATCCAGAACAGAACGCGGTTACGCCAAGCGGCTAGGGCCAAGAGGCCCAGTCCCAAGATGAGCGCTACTGTCAGCCCCACCAGGAGGCTTTCGGTCGGCATTCCAAATAATGTTTTCATCATTCTCCTCCTAGTGGACCAGGATGCGACCGTCACGCATCCTGATGATCCGGTCGGCGCGAGCGCCGACTTCATCGCTGTGAGTTACGACGACGAATGTCTGCTGTTTTTCTTGGTTGAGCCGGCAAAGGACGTCCATGATCTGGTCGGCCGTTTCCGAATCGAGGTTGCCGGTTGGTTCGTCGCACCAGACGATTGCGGGGTTGTTGACGAGCGCCCGGGCGATGGCAACTCTTTGTTGCTGGCCACCCGATAGCTCGGCCGGCCGTTTTCCGGCTTGATCAGCCAGACCCAGAAGATCAAGTTCCTCAA
>CAXMSJ010000074.1:0-5283 GCA_964196305.1 uncultured Acidimicrobiia bacterium | reverse complement strand
TTTGGGTAAAATAATCGTCATTCAGCTCATGAAACTCGGCTTCTTCCACATCCACTTGACTGTGCATGTTAACCCCTTGGACCGCAAAAACAGTGGCGGCGATCACGATTGTCATCATCACCATCATCATTGGCATCATCTTTTTCATTTTTCTTGCCCTCCATCATCTTGAGTTGCCCCTAAGCCACTAAAAAGTAAGTACCGCCCAGTACAGTTCCGAAGAGAATATGACCGACCACGAGGCCCATGGGCGTCATTGAGCCGGCGTTAATCGCAAAGAAGCCCGGCGCGGTTATCGTCCCGTTTCGCACACCAGGGTGAACGGCTCCCATCATCGGCATTACTACTGCGCCAATCATCAGTCCGTGAACCAGCCCAATAACGGCTCCGATCAACCAGCCATCTGTGGCTCCAATAAACTCAAAAACGATAGCGTATATCAGAGCGAAAACGATGCCGGACATAAAGTGCATGACCCAACCCGCAACCGAAGCGCCCGGGCTGTCGCCGAACATCGCCCCCAGAGTCTTCTCTATACTCATGGTGGTCATACCCATAGATCTAGCCATGGCGGTGAACATGCTAAAAACCGCCGATGCTGCGATTCCAGCGATAATAATACCGGCTACACTAATCATCCCAACCTCCTTTTAGTCTCACTCTATTTGCCGGCAAAACAGCAGTCTCTGGCCTTCCTGCCTGAGCCACAGGCACATGGAGCGCAGCATTCGCTGGCCGGTTTCCCGGACCCGCAATCACAAACTTTTTCGTCAGTCATGCATCCTCCTTCCGGTTAGTCATGGGGACGCGCTAGATCTACCCCTTTTTATGTTCCGTTGGCCTATTTTTGCGCATGGTAAAGAATTGGTCTGTGAGCTAGCTAACAATGTTTAAATGCTGAGGATCGGGGGGTGGGCTAGAGGTCGGCGTATTCCTTGAGAGCTTGATTGTCTGTCAGGGTAATAAAATGATCGGCGATAGCGAGCCACTGCCGCTTCCGGAAATCACTTAAAGCTAGAGACACTGATTCACGGGAAGCGCCGACCATCTTGGCCAGCTCTTCATGTGTATATTTGCGTTCAAGCGTGGTGCCGTCAGCTGGCTTTGGCGCTAACTCAAGGAGTAGCGAAGCCAGCCGCCGCCGCACATCTTTCAAGGCCAAGCCCTCGAGTCGACTCTGGGCAGACACCAAGCGCTTCCCGAGGATCTCAGCTAATCTCAAAGCGACAGTCGGGTTGTTCTCCAACATCCGCCTGGCTGAATTTCGGGGAACAACACACACCAGAGAATCTTCTGAAGCGACCGCGAAGTTACCATACATACTCTGTCCATAGAGCGCCATTTCGCCAAATATCGCCCCTTTGGCCATTTCGTCCAGCGTCAGTTCGCGGCCATCATGGGCCACGCTAAAAACGCGCACCCGTCCGCGCTTGAGAAGAAAGAGAACCTCGCCCGGATCATCCGGGCTGTAAATAACCTTGCCTTTTGGGAAGTTGATCATGTCGAAAGACGCGCTAACCGCCTTAATTTTAGCTTCAGGCATGCCTTCAAATAGCTCTGCTTCTCTCAGATAATCAATTTTGTCCATAATATCGGCCAAATTCCGATTGAACGTCTATGTGCCCCTGCCCAGGTCGAGGTATTCAATATATCATACAGCACTAAGGGGATTAGACGCTGAAGGGGATACTACGCTGACACTCATAGATTTGATTCTGCCGCTTAGCATAGTCATGGGATTAGTTGCCTATGGCCTAATCGCTAAGTGGTACGTGATGCCTGTGCTTTTGAAGCTACCGCGAGCCAACGCATTTGTGCCGCTTCTATTATTTCATTGCTTTCGATTCGTCGGCCTGGCCTTCTTGATCCCTGGTGTGACCGCAAAGCCCCTTGACCCGAGATTTTCTAATCCCGCCGCTTATGGCGATCTACTTGCTGCTTTATTGGCCTTCCTGGCTATCCTGGCCCTGCGTCGAAAATGGCGCCTGGCGATTCTTTTGGTCTGGATCTTCAATATTGAGGGAACCGTTGACCTCTTGAACGCCATGACCCAGGGTCTGCTCTTTCTTAGAGGTGGAGCCCTCGGGGCAACCTACTTTATCCCGATGGTCGTTGTGCCTGCTCTGCTTGTCACCCACGTCATGATCTTTATGCTCTTATTAAGAGATGAACCCGGCCCAGATCAAGCATGAAGATTGTGGTTGGGGTATAAGGATTAAACGTCAAAACTTTAGAGAGGAAACCAGATGAGCGCTCAGATCGCCATTCACACCGAGGGCCTAACGAAGAACTACGGCAGCGTCCGCGCCCTGGTCGATCTAAATCTCGATGTCCGCGTGGGCGAGGTCTTCGGTTTTTTGGGCCCCAACGGATCAGGTAAGACGACCGCGATCCGGACTATGCTTGATGAGATCCGGCCAACCAAGGGATGGGCGACTATCCTGGGGCTCCGCACCGACGAAAAATCTGTTGCCATCCGTAAGCACGTTGGCTATGTTCCTGGCGACCTGGCCATGTACCCCAACCTTACCGGTCGAGATATGCTCAAATACTTCGCCAATCTGCGCGGCGGCGTCGATTGGTCGTATGTCGACGAGCTAGCTGACAGGCTCAATGCCGACCTCATTAAAAAGGTGGGTAACTTATCATCAGGAAACCGTCAAAAAGTGGGTCTGATCCAAGCGTTCATGAACCGTCCCGAGGTGCTCATCATGGACGAACCGAGCTCCGGGCTAGATCCGCTGGTCCAACGCGAGTTGCAGAAGATGATGCGAGATGTGGCGAACGAAGGACGGACCATTTTCCTCTCCAGCCACACGCTCTCCGAGGTTCAGCGCGTCGCTGACCGGGTCGGGATTCTGAGACACGGTCATCTCATCACCGTTGAATCCGTGGCTGAACTCCGGTCGAAAGCGATACGCCGCGTTGAATTTGAATTCAACCAAGAAGCTGAGGTTTCCGTGTTTGAAGCCGTGCCGGGCGTACGCGATGCCACGGTGGAAAACCACCATGTAGCGATGTCCTTCGACGGCGACATGGGCGCCCTTCTGAAAGCCGTGACTAGCCACTACACCATCGTCGACATCCACACTCAGGAAGCTGATCTGCAGGAGATCTTCCTCGCTTACTACCGCGACGAGCAGGCCACGACATGATGCTGGCCGGCGTTTTCACTAAGAGCATTCTGGACCGCTGGCGGGGGTGGGTGATCGCCGTCGTCAGCCTGGCCCTGATGCTCTTGATGGCGATGTCAGCCTATCGCGAGATCGACCTCACCTTGTTTGAGTCGATGCCGGAGATCTACCGCTCGCTCATAGGCCTTTCGGAAACGGCAGACGTAGGTAGTATCGCTATCCGCGCTCTTTACGGTACCTACGGCGCCATCACTCTGGCCGCCATGGCGCTGGTGATGGGAGCCGCCTCCATTGCCGGCGAAGAGCGCCGGGGTACGATCGGGCTGTTGTTGGGCAACCCGCTCAGTCGTACTCATGTCATTGTTTCGAAAGCGGCCGCCATGATCGTACTCGCCGCCCTAAGCACGGTCGCGCTGTGGAGTACAGTCTATCCGATAGCGACCATGCTGGATGTAAGTATTGAAGGCATGGATGTCGGAGCGCTCACTCTCCACATGCTTGCCTACTCCCTCTTTTACGGTTTCCTGGCTATGGCCGTCGGCGCTTGGACGGGAAACAGAGGAGCGGCCATCGGTGTGTCGGCCTGGGTGCTGGTTATCTCTCTTTTCGCGGTGGGAATATTGCCTCTCTTCGAGGGAATGGAGGACCTGGTAATGGCCTTCCCGAGCCACTACTTCGATGCTAGCGACCCGCTGCTCAATGGGATCAACTGGGGAGATATCTCCGTGCTGCTGGCTGCCTCCGCTGCCTTAGCCGTGGCCGCGTTGATCGGAGTCAACCGCCGCGACCTAAAGAGTCAATCGATCGGTGTGACCCTGGTAGACAGGCTCAGAGGCAATCCGCTAACGCAAAAAGCCATTGAGAGACTAGCCGGTTCAGCCCGAGTCTCCAGTATCTGGGTCAGAACCGCTTCGGAGTATCAAGGGGTGCTCTTGATCACAGCGGCGGTGATGTTCTTCCTGATGGGCCTGATGATGGGGCCCTTCTTTGCCGCGATTCCTGAAGAAACCCTGAAGTTGGGAGCTGACCTGCCGGAAGCCATGCTCGCTATGGTGGGTGGCGGAAACATCAGTACCCCCGAGGGCTGGTACCAAATAGAGACATTCGGCTTGATGGCCCCGATCGCCATTATGGTAGTCACTGTCGCCGTCGGGGCCGGGGCTCTGGCCGGAGAGGAATCACATCGAACTATGGGGCTGCTGCTGGCCAACCCGATTTCACGTAGCAGAGTCGTGCTGGAAAAAAGCTGGACAATGGTACTCTATGCGTTCGCCATCGGCCTGGCGACCTTTGCCGGGGTGGCTCTCGGGTCTGTCCTGGGCGACTTGGGGATGAACATCGGCAATATCGCCGCCACTTGTCTGCTGCAAACTCTGGTCGGGCTCGTTTTTGGCGCTCTGGCGCTGGCCCTTGGCGCGGGCACGGGACGGACAAAGGTCGCTATCTTCGGGGCTATTGGAGCTGGACTTGGCCTCCATTTACTCAACTCGTTTGCCACGCTGAATGACAGCCTGGCCAACTTGGCGCAATGGTCGCCTTTCCACTACTACCTGAGCAGCGATCCACTGATCAACGGCATGAATTGGAGTCATGGGGCGATTCTCGCCGGGCTATCTATTGGCTTGATCGGGCTGTCGGTCGTACTTTTCCAGCGAAGGGATCTCCGGCAGACCGGCTAGCTACGGAGCGTCCGACTGATCGGCCAGAAGGCGTCTGAGAAAGTCCAACAGGTCCTGGCGGAGCTCGGGGCGATCCAGCGCCAGCTCGATATTGGTAGTCAGATATGACAAGAGGCTACCGATATCGAACCTCTTGCCGGTAAAGCGGTAACCATAGATCGGCATGGACTGTCCTAAGCGACGCATGGCGTCGGTTAGTTGTATCTCGCCCCGATGGTCCGGTTCTGTCTCCTCGATGGCCGCAAATATCTCGGGTGGGAAAATGTACCGCCCGACCATGGCCAGATTTGAAGGGGCAGCGGCCACGTCCGGCTTCTCAACCAAATCATCAACTCGAAAAAGATTGTCGCCGATATACTCGCCCGAGACGATTCCGTAGAGTGGAGTTTGTTCCCGGGGAACCTCCTGGACGGCGACGATGATGCCTGGTTTTTCGCGAAAAAGATCGATCATCTGAGCTAAGGCCGGGG
>CAXMSJ010000073.1:0-18345 GCA_964196305.1 uncultured Acidimicrobiia bacterium | reverse complement strand
ATTCGGACCAACGGCCTTTCTTAACAGGGCTACATCTTCCACTGTCGCGCCCCCGCCGGCCAGGCCGGTGGAGGTCTTGACAAAATCAGCGCCTGCTTCTTTTACCGCCTTGGCTGCCTTCACCTTTTCCGCCTCCGTCAGCAGACAAGTCTCAATAATGACCTTGACCGTCACGGACTTCCGACCGCCGGCTAGACGAGCTGCTGCGCAGACTGCTGTAATCTCAGCCACTACTTCCGCCCATCGACCATCCTTTATCAAGCCGATGTTCGCTACCATATCAACATCCAAGGCCCCGGCCTTGATGACCTCAGCTGCCTCGACCGCCTTTGTCTGCGCTAATTCATAACCAAGGGGAAAGCCGGCGACAGAACCGACGCCCACTCCCCCGCTCTCTGTCAATGACAAAGCTAAGCCCACTCTAGATGGGGGAACAAAAACTCGGTGGAATCCGTATTCAAGGGCCTCGGCGCAGAGTTGCTCGATGCCGACGTTGTCGACATCCTGGTGGAGAGCAGTGTGATCGATCAAACCGGCGATATTACTCTTATCGTTGTTCAATAGCCTAACTCCTCTACTTTGCTGGCGCGGCGTCGCCAGTCCTTGGTGACCCTCACGGTCAGGTCGAGATACACAGGACTCCCAAGCAGTCCCTCGATCTCCAGTCTGGCGCGGCGACCAATATCCGCCAAGACCCGGCCCTCTTTGCCGATAACAATCCCCTTTTGAGAATCTCTCTCAACATGAATGCGCACGTGGACATCGACCAGGTCCCGGCGGCGCCTTTTCTTCATCTCGGTCACTTCCACAGCCAAAGCGTACGGTACTTCCTCCCTGGTAGCCTCGAGTAACTTTTCTCGCACCAACTCACCCACAAGCACAGCCTCAGGCTGATCAGTCAGTATGTCGTCGGGATAGTACTTCGGTCCGGGCTGTAAGCCGCTAATTAGGCAATCAGTTAATTCTGCCAGTCCCTCCCCAGTCATCGCTGAAATCGCAAAAAGGTTGGTGTCTGGAACCAGCGCTCGAGCCGCTTTCTCCTGTGATTCTCGTTCCTCAGGGCCCATTAAATCGATCTTGTTTAAGGCCAGTACGACCGGACTCCCGGTCGCTACCAACTCCCTAGCCACGTACTGATCCCCTCGGCCGACGCCACCCGCGCCATCGATTAGAAACAGAACGGCATCAACTTCCTTCATCGTGCGCCGGACTTTCGAATTAAGTCTGGTTCCCAGGCCATCCTGGGGTTTGTGTAGCCCAGGCGTGTCTATCAAAACCATCTGAGAATTTTCCGCTGAGATTACGGCCCTGATCGTATGTCTGGTGGTCTGGGGCTTACTTGAGACGATCGCCAGCTTCTTTTTTACCAGCTTGTTTAAGAGTGTCGATTTCCCGACATTTGGTCGACCGATAACCCCCACGAAACCGGAATGTTGTAGGTCAGTCCTGGTTAAAATGCTAGACATCCAAATCAACCCTCATCACGATGCGGTCTTCGCCGGGCCCATACTCGTTCGAGAAGAACCCTGCCTCGCTCAACCCAAGCGCCTTATATAAGGCCCGAGCCGGAACATTGTCTGGAGAGACAGTCAGCTCCAAGACCTTCATCCCATCTTGCCGCAAACCATCCATCGACATAGTCAACAACCGTCGGCCCACACCGGTCCGCCTATATGCTTCACTGACCGCCATGTCTACCAGGACAACCCGGCCTGGCTCCAAAGAGCAAATAAAACTTGCGGCTCCGAGCAAGTTTTCGCCTTGCCGCGCGAGATAAAGATGGCCATGCCGAGTGATAACCGGAAGGTGCCACTCATTCAGACCTCCCCGACCGAAAACCTCATCCTCAAGCTCAGCCACAGCCTCCATGACGGGAGTGGTCGGCTCCAACAGTCTATCAATTGAAACGGCGGCGGCGCTCATAAGTGAAACGGCCGCGGCAGCAAAAACTCTAAAGATTCTGTCCGGAGTCCATCCAGGCCGGTCGTCACCACATCTATGCTAACACCAAACTCAGACAGCACCTGGCGGCAAGCACCGCATGGGCTGATCGGACTGCCGTTAGCTGCGGCAATAGCGATAGCCTTAAAGTTCCGCTCTCCAGCCGCCACCGCTGCCGCCACCGCTGCTCTTTCAGCGCAGATCGTAGAGGCGTAAGCGGCGTTCTCAACATTTACCGCTACATATACCTGTCCGCTTTTTGCCAGCAACGCGGCTCCGACCCCGAAACCGGAGTAAGGCGCATAAGCGCTCACCGCCACCTCAGTAGCCTGCTGAAATAAAGCTTTTGCGTCAACTGCGGTCATCATCCCCACCCTCTAGCTCGTCTGGTTCGTCCTTAGTAACAACAATTTTTGAAATACGTCGTCCGTGCACCTTTTCAACCTCGAATCGGAGAGAATCATACTTAACGACCTCGCCTCTGGAGGGAATATGTCCGAACAAATCATAGACAAAGCCGCCAATAGTTTCGCCGCCATATTCCGGCAGATTTACTCCAAAAACTTCTCTTGCCTCATCCATAGGTGTGCGACCGTCCATACGGTAGGTATCATCTGAGAGCACTTCAACCATGGGCTCCTCCAAGTCGTACTCATCGAAGATCTCTCCGACAATCTCTTCAAGCAGGTCTTCAATAGTCACCAACCCCGCTGTCCCACCATACTCGTCAAGCACGACAGCCATATGGGTCTTTTTTAGCTGCATCTCTTTTAGTAGTTCGCTAACATGTTTGGTTTCCGGCACGAAGTATGCCGGCCTCATCAACTTTTTTATAACCGCTTCTTCCTGCTCGTGGCGGGGACCATTGAGAAATGTCAGCAAGTCTTTCGCGTACATGAGTCCGATAACATTATCTATCGAGTCTTCATAGACAGGAATACGAGAGTGACCAGCGCCGACAACTTGCTCTAGCACCTCTTCGACAGCAGCCCCGCTTTCCACCACGATCATGTCCGGCCTGGGGATCATGACCTCTCTGACGATCGTGTCGCCGAACTCGAAGATGCTGTGAATCATCTCCTTCTCTTCTTCCTCTATCTGAGCTTCCTCAGCGCCCACGGTAACCATCATCTTTATCTCTTCCTCTGTTACAAACGGACGCCGGACGATCTTTCCCCCGAAGAGTGTGACAAAGAAATTGGCGATACGTATAAAAATGAATGCCAACGGATAGAATATCTTTGTCAACCAAGAAACCGGTCTGACAACTAACCCAGCCACTCTCTCGGGGTTATTGATCGCGAAAGTCTTGGGGATCATCTCAGCATAGATGAAGAGCGTCAGCGTCACGAGTCCCGTCGCTATCGCGGGCCCGAAATGCAATAGCTCGGACGCCAGGACGGCGGCGATCGCAGCCATTCCAGTATCGGCCATCAGCGTCATCAATAAGAGAACTGACAAAAACTCAGTTGATTTCTGGGTCAGATCCAGGGTCATCTGGGCCTTCTTATCGCCTTCGTCGGCCCGCTGCATCAGCCTGATCCGACTAACCGAGCTGAGCGACAACTCGGCCGCAGCCAGAAATATACGAAACAAGAAGAGAAAGCCCAGAACAACAAGGCTTATAACGTTAGATGAATCCAAGTGCCTCCGATCACTCTGGTGACAAAAACAGTTGAAAAATCAGGACGGTCGTCAAAATACCGATCAGACTGCCCGCCAAAACCTGGGCCAGTGTATGAAACTTCGCTTCCATGCGGCTCTGAAAAACCAAAATGGCCATGATCGCCGCCAACGTGGTCAGAAGCGGGCTCCGGCCAACCAGAGCGATCGCCGTTAAAAGCGACCCCGCCACCGCCGCGTGACCGCTAGGCCAGCCGCCCCGTAGCCATGTCCCCGTTCTTGTCCATGCCTTGGCCGCGATCACCAAGATTATCACTAAGATCAGAGAGATCACTGTGACATGCATCGGCGAATATCGAACCACGTCTATCGCTAATAATGAAAAAGAGCTCAGCTTCGGATAAAAGATGATATAGGCAATGATCAATGCGGCCAGCGCGGTCACCAAGACAGCCGCAGCCGCCACGTCTTTGGCGATCTTGGCCATGGGATCAAAGCTGGTGGTGGTGACATCGATCACAGCCTCGATCGCTGTATTTACAAGTTCGGCCGAAATAACCATGGTTATCGCCAACAGCAGCAGCACTAACTCTAGGCCGCTGACTCCCACGATCAGACTAAGAGCCAAGACCAGCCCGGCGATCGACAGATGGATCCGCATGTTCTGCTGCGTGCGCAAAACAAAAATAAATCCGTCGATCGCGTGATTGAAACTTTGAAAGAGTGGGCGGCGGCTCACCGTCTATGAGCTCCCCTTGTTAGCACTGAACTCCCGACGAATCATTTCGTGCCGGTCGAACATGACTTCAGCATCCTCGTCGTAGTCATGCGTAAAGCCCAATAGATGCAACAAACCATGTATTAACAGAGAGTCGATCTCGTCAGGGCCGCTGGTGGCATCAATAGCGCCGTTCTCGGCAGCCACCTGGGGTGAGATAACGACCTCGCCGCTTAATTTGCCGTCATCACTCAGGTCAAACGAGAGTACGTCTGTCGGTCGATCGATCTGACGGTACCGCCGGTTTAATTCCTGCATTTTGTCCGGATCAACCAGTGCCACACTAACGTCATCCCCTGCTTCGATTTCCTCACATTTGAGTACAAATGTTGCCAACTGTTGTAGCCTTCCTAGGTCTACATCAATTTCTGACTGGTTTGTCACCAAAATTTCCAACCACCACTCCCCGCTTCCCGGACTGCTTCTCTGTGTCTGGGTACTCTATTCTTGAATGATACATGGTAGTCAGAGTCTGAGTATAGCCCTGCGCAATCGTTTCCAAGTCGGCCATGGTCAGACGGCACTCGTCAAGCTGGCCATCGTACATTCGGTCTTTGATTATCCGGCGCACGGATTGCTCTATCCGATTGCGCGTCGGCTTGGTTAGAGATCTGACCGCTGCTTCGACTGCGTCGGCCAGCATTATCAAAGCGGCCTCCTTTGACCTTGGCTTCTCTCCCGGATAGCGATACTGGTCTTCAGCCACGTCAGCATGCTTGGCTTCCTCCTTGGCGCGACTATAGAAATAACTAACAAGCGTAGTTCCGTGGTGTTGAGCGATAATCTCGATCAACTCCTCCGGCAGCCTATGTTTGCGAGCCATTTCCACCCCATGTTTGACGTGGGCGGAAATAATCAAGTAGCTCAGATTTGGCTGGGTCTTATCGTGAGGGTTGTCTCCATACTGATTTTCCACAAAGAAGAACGGCCGGCGAATCTTACCGATGTCATGATAGTAGGCACCGGCTCTGGCGAGAAGCGGATTGGCGCCGACCTCAGGAGCCACGCTTTCCACCAGATTACCAGTCATGATGCTGTGATTATAAGTGCCCGGAGCGTTTACCATCAGTTCTTTTAAGAGTGGCTGGGTCGGGTTAGCTAGCTCTAAGAGCTTCATATCAGTCGTAATATTGAACGCGTGTTCAAGAAACTGAAGGGTGCCGATAGTCAAAACGATCGCTGCAAAGCCACCCAGCGCGCCCCAACCACCGTTGAGGAGCAAATTAATACCGGTCTCATTTTCGAGCAGACCCACCACCAGAGCTACTGCCCCGGACACGACCACCAAGAGCATGCCGGCACGAGTGAGATCAGAGCGGTTCGAGATATCGCTAGACAAATAGACCGCAAAGAGTCCGATCAGAAATGTGAACACCCAATACTGGGAGTCCCCAACAATCACGCCTGTCACAATGGAGGCAGTAACAGCCATCATTATCCCCGCCGTCGGACGAACCAATATGGTGGTCAACATCGCTGCGCCGGCCACAGGGATCATGAACGGCGGAAAGAGCGGTGCCAACACCTTGGCCAACGCCGATACGGTTGCCAGCACCACAAAAAGCAGGAGCAGTAGGCGGTTGTTCTGGTAGACTTTTGGTTGGAATTCACGCAAATAGATCATACCCAGCACTACCAACACAAAAGAAATCAACGCCTCGCCCAGTGTCTGTTGCCAGGTGCGCCCCATCAATTGGTTGGTTAAGCCGAGCTCGTCCAGAAAGGTGGCCTGCAGCGGTGTGACGATCTCGCCTTCGGTCACAATCGTCTCCCCAGCTAATTTAGTCACGGTCACCGGCTCGATCTGGTCGACCGCCACCCTGATCAGATTGTTCGTCTCATCCCTGTCTACAAGGTTGTTTATACGCAAGGAGCCTGCAGCCAACACGCCTACTAGTCGACCGGCTCGCTGGTCTTCCAGCACCAAGCCGCGGCGGCGCGCTTCTTCCCTTTTTGTTTCTATTCCGCTAGCGCGAATCTTGTCGGTCATCAAGAGCGAAGTGATCTCTATCGCGCTGGTCCGCAAATCTTTGATCTGCTCCGACCGTAAAGTCACCAACCAATCCAAATCGCTTTCCAGCGACTCGGCGGGCAAAATATTTGTCACATCCTGCTTAAGAGATGCCTCAGTGACATCAGTGGCATCCCGGCTGCTTAATACTTGAGTCAATCGCAAAAAGAAAGTTGAAACGACCGCTCTGGACTTGTCCAGCCCGGACTCATCAAAAACGTAGACTGTCTCTATCTCTTCAGCCGCTGCTTGGCTTAACTCCTGCGTCTTCTCTTCATCAACAAGAGAGATCATCCTTGGCGCCAGGACGGTCGAGGGGCTCGGCTTACTGATCTCCAGCCCGCTGATAACGTTCGGTGAAAAATCCACGGCGAGAAGAACAAAGAGCACGAAAAAGACCGCCGCCCCAATCCCCAGTCGCTGCAACATCCATTTTTCAGAACTCTCTGGCTGCCCAAAAAGCCGGGCGAACCATCTACTACCAGCGGAAGCGGTCCGTTTAACCATGCCGGCCTTTTTCGCCGTCCTCAAAGTGCTTGTACGCCTCGACGATTGTCTGTACTAGCTTGTGACGGACCACGTCCCTCGCCGTCAAGTGAACAAATGATAGATCCTCGATGCCTGCCAGAATCTTCTCAGTCGCCAATAGACCGGATCGTTTCTCGCGAGGCAGGTCTATCTGGGTTACATCACCGGTCACCACAATCTTTGAGCCAAAGCCCAGCCGGGTCAGGAACATCTTCATCTGCTCTGGAGATGTATTTTGCGCCTCATCAAGGATAATAAAGGAGTCATTCAGAGTGCGACCGCGCATGAACGCCAGTGGCGCGACCTCGATAACCCCCTTCTCCATCAATTGTTGACACTGCTCAGAATCCATCATGTCAAACATCGCATCATAAAGGGGTTTCAAATAGGGATCGACCTTCTCAAAAATAGTCCCAGGCAGGTAGCCGAGCTTCTCACCGGCTTCCACGGCCGGCCTCGTCAGAATAATCCTGCTGACCAGCTTTTTCTTCAGCGCCTGCACAGCCATAGCCATGGCCAGGTACGTCTTGCCGGTTCCAGCCGGTCCGATCGCAAAGGTGGCGGTGTTGCTTCTGATCGCATCGATATATAGCTTCTGGCCCGGAGTCTTCGGGCGGATAGTCTTTCCGCGGTACACCAAAATGACGTCCTGGACCAGGGTGTTCGGGGAGACTGCCTCTCGACCACGCACTAGCTCTATCGCCTGGAGCACCTGCTCCTTAGTTAGGGCCCCTTGCGCCGCTACCAGTGCCTGTAGCTCGCGAAACATACGCTCTAGCTGGTTCGCCTCAGTATCGCCCCCGCGTATGTTGATCTCGTTGCCGCGGACTTGAATCTTTGCGTCGAACTCTGCCTCGATGATTTTTAGTAGTTCATCTCGGTGTCCAAGCAGGTCGACCATCGTCTCTTGGCCCGGAACCACCAACTTAATTTGTTTAGTATCAGTATCTTGCAAAAAGGCGTAAGCTCCCGTCTGAGAAAGTGAAGAGATTATACCATAGGAGGGTGCAGTGCCTGCCCTTAGTCGCCGCCGAGTCGTTCTTTCACAATGCTGCTGATGACCGTGCCGTCAGCCCGCCCCTTAACCTTCGGCATCAGGGCTCCCATAACTTTGCCCATCTCTTGGATACGGGTAGCCCCCGTTTCCGCGATCGCCTCATCGACCAACGCCCTGACCTCGTCGTCACCTAGCTGCTCTGGCAGATAACCCATGATAACATCGGCCTCGCGCCCTTCCTTTTCGGCCAACTCAGGCCGACCGCCCTGTTCGAACAAGACTACCGACTCTCGTCTCTTTTTCAATTCGCGAGCTAAAACGCCGGTGACCTCCTCGTCGCTTAGCGGTTCCCCTTTGCTTATCTCGGCGTTCTTTATCTCGGAGCGAACCAGACGGATAGTCGACAACCGCAACTGATCCCGCTCCTTCATGGCCACTTTCATATCGGCGGCCAACCGTTCTTTTGTGCCCATCTCCCCTACTTTCCGAAAGCTTCCTTAATTCGCCCGAAGATTCCCACGTTCTCGGCCTCGTCGGCATCATATTCAGCTAGCTCAGTCAGAAGCCTTCTCTGCTCATCATTAACGCGTCGCGGTGTGCGAACTGTAATCAGGATCAATTGATCCCCCCGCCCTCTCTGGTTAAGGTATGGGATGCCCTTTCCTCGCAACCGAAATTCCGCGCCGGACTGCGTCCCGGCGGGTATCGTTAGCGAATCTTCACCATCAAGCGTTGGCAATGATAGCTCCGCGCCGAGAGCCGCCTGACTAAAACTTATCGGCGCCGCCAGCAGAACATCGTTGCCGTGCCGCTCGAACACCTCATGGGGCTCAACGCGAATATCAACATAGAGCGAGCCGACAGGCCCGCCACGTCGACCAGCGCCCCCATAGCCGGACATTTTCAGCCTAACCCCGTCACTTATCCCGGCCGGCACTTTTATCGCCACAGTTTCCTGATGGGAATGTCTACCCTCACCCTGACAAGCCTCACAAGGATCTGTAATAACCTGACCGGTACCAGCACAATTGCCACACGGTGCCGACCTAGAGATGTTTCCTAGGATGGTTCTCTGGGTCTGAGATAAGACACCACTGCCGCTACAGACCGAACACGTTGCCGGACTAGTCTTTGATCCGGAACCGCCACACTCGTCACAAGGGACCGGGCGGACAATCTCAATCTCTGTTTCCATACCAAAAGCAGCTTCCTCAAAAGTAACTGAAATCGAAGTAGCCAAATCAGGACCCGGCTCGGCCGCTGGTCGACGGCCTTGCCGCCCACCAAAACCATCGAAGAAGACATCGAATATATCTTCAAATCCAAACCCCTGTGCCCCGCCCCCGCCAAAACCAGGACCGCGCCCACCGGCAGCTCCAGAGTGCCCGAACTGATCGTACATCTGTCGCTTCTGTTGATCCTTCAGCACATCGTAGGCCTCGCCAACCTCCTTGAACTTGGCTTCCGCCTCATCATCGTGGTTGTTTACATCCGGATGATGTTCCCGAGCCAACCGCCGGTAGGCCTTTTTAATATCCGCTTCCGAGGCTGTGCGGGAGACCCCGAGAACCTCGTAAAAATCTCTCTTCAATTCTTCACCTAACTCTCAAGCTCCTCCAGAGCTTTACCTAGCTGCTCGGCAATCTGTCGGACAGCCGCGATCGTCCGCCGATAGTCCATCCGCGTCGGACCAATGACACCCAAGGCACCGGCCGATTCCCCTCGGACTGCGTAGCCGCTGGCAATAACCGTGTAGCCAACCAACTCAAACCGATTCTCGTCTCCGATACTAACGACTAACCCGCCGGCCTCAGTCGCCGCTCGCAGCCATTCAAATACAATGTAGTTATGCTCGATCAGCGCCAAGACGCGTCGCATTTCATCTAAATCAGCCAGCTCGGAATATTCCAGCAACTGCGCCGCTCCATCATGATATACCCTGTCGCTCAATCCAGCCGACAGGGAATCAATGACAGCGGTACTGATCCCGCCAAAAAGTTCACGCTCTGCTTCCGGCAAATCCTCTGTAGCCAGCGGAGAGCGAACGATTTCCTCGACAAGTTTCCCATTTAGAGCCTCATTGAGACGCTTTTGCAGCCGCGACAAAGTCTCCTGCGGCACTTCACGGGCAATCTCTAGTACCTGCTTGGATATCGAGCCATCACTAAGGATGATCACGATCATGACATTGACCGAGCTAAGGGCAATCAGATCAACGTGCTTGACTCTCTCCCGCTTAATGTCCGGAGCATAGACCACGGCCATTGTCTGCGTTGTGTTTGCCAAGAACTGCGACGTCTCCCGCATCAAGTCACCAGGTCGCGCCGGCTCCAGGGCCGAGAACCCGTTCATTTCCGTCAGCTGTTCGGCCCCTCCGGGGGTGAGAGTGTCGACATAGTAACGATAGCCTTGATCGGTCGGGACTCGTCCGGCTGACGTGTGCGGGTGTGAGAGATATCCTAGCTCTTCAAGAATGGATAGTTCATTACGGACCGTAGCAGAACTGACAGACAAGTTGTACTTGTCAACCAGCCGTTGTGAACCCACAGGCTCGGCCGAGTATATAAAGTCCTCGATGACCGCGGACAATATAGCCCGTTTTCTATCGTCAAGCATGAGCGTCATATCTTAGCACTCTGGGGGCCTGACTGCTAACCAAATCACATAAAATCAGTCATCACGGCATCGGCTAGGGGCAGGCCCATCGAGGTGAGCGCCAGCTTCGGCCCGTGAATCATCATGCCATCCGAGCGCAAACGCTTCAGGATAGAGGAGTACACGTGTTCCGGACAGAGGCCGAGATCGCGCTTGATCTCGCCGGGATCAACTCCTTCGATCATTCTTAACCCTAGAAATATCCGCTCACTTAAACGCTGTTTGTCGTCAAGCTCCTCAAATCCTTGAACTCTGTCAGCGTTGTCAATAAAGTCTTCCGGGGCAAGCCGGCACCACCAGCGAAGTCCGTGGTGATGGCTGTGGGCGCCCGCGCCTATGCCCAGATAGTCGCCACCCTGCCAGTAATTGATGTTATGTCGACACCGGTGCCCGGGACGGGCAAAGTTTGAGATCTCGTAGTGCTCAAAGCCGGCGCGAGCCAGAATATCCCGTGCCTCCTCGTACATCCGAGCCGTCTCATCCTCCGCCGGCAACCGCCACTGTGCGCCGGAACCTTCCACCAGTTTTGCCAGCGGCGTTCCGGGCTCGATAGTGAGGGAGTAAGTGGAAATATGGTCAGGACCGGCGGCGACCGCGCGTTCTAGAGTTGAACGCCATCCCAAAGAGGTCTGCCCCGGCAACCCGAATATCAAATCAATGTTGACACTCTTAAAGCCGGCAGCTCTTGCTGCCGGTAGAGATGCTAGTGCCGCCTCGCTATCGTGGCGACGGCACAACTGCGCTAGGATCGCGTCATCAAGCACCTGCCAGCCCAGACTAAGCCGGTTGAAGCCGGACGCCAATAGTGACTCTAGCAGCTCTGCCTCCGCGTCCTCCGGGTTCAGCTCCAGACTGACCTCAGCGTCTGGAGCTATCCGTCCGTCGGCTGTCGCTTGCTTAAGAGTTGCCGTCAAATACGGACCAAGCAAGGCTGGGTTTCCGCCGCCAAAGTAGACGGTAGTAAAAACTGTTGAACGAGCCCACACCTCGGTCGCCGAGCCTGGCTTAAAAACGGTCGGCGCCTGCAGCTCTTCTAGCAACGCCCGGCCGTATGGACCGACCAATCGCTCACACCCTGCGTATGCGTTGAAGTCGCAGTAAATGCACCTCGTACGGCAGAACGGAGTATGAACATATAGCCCACTCATTCCTCAACCTTCAAAATCTCCAAGAACGCATCCTGCGGAATAGTGACTTGACCAACTTGCTTCATGCGCTTCTTGCCCTCTTTTTGCCGCTCTAGCAGCTTCCGCTTGCGAGAGATATCGCCGCCATAGCACTTCGCGGTCACGTCCTTGCGCTTAGCTTTCACTGTCTCACGAGCGATGATTCGCCCGCCAATCGCAGCCTGGATCGGCACTTCAAACATCTGCCTGGGTATCACCTTTCGCAGCTTCTCGACGAGCAGCTTTCCTCTATCATAGGCGCGGTCCCGCGAAACAATGGCAGAAAAAGCATCAACCGGTTTTCCCGTCAAAAGAATATCCAGCTTCACCAGGTCAGACTCGCGATAACCGTCGTATTCATAATCAAGCGAAGCATAACCGCGCGTTCGAGATTTTAGCACGTCATAGAAGTCGAGAACGACCTCTGAAAGCGGCAGAGAGTAGTCGATCTGTGCCCTCGTCTCGCTGAGATAAGTGACGTTTCCAGGCTGACCACGCCGAGCCTGACAGAGCTCCATAACCGCTCCCATGTATTCCGGCGGCGTCACGATCGTCGCCGCAATAAAAGGCTCCTCGATTCGTTCTACGCCGGCATTGGGATAATCAGAGGGGTTGCGAATAAGCTTCTCTGTGCCATCAGTCATCAACAACTTGTAGGCAACACTAGGTGCCGTGGCCAACAGATCCAGTTCATACTCTCGCTCCAGCCGCTCCTTGATAATCTCAAGATGAA
Source organism: uncultured Acidimicrobiia bacterium (assembly GCA_964196305.1). Taxonomy (GTDB): domain Bacteria; phylum Actinomycetota; class Aquicultoria; order CAJVYJ01; family JAUVQD01; genus DAOUYN01. Next base: position 5,913 of record CAXMSJ010000073.1, on the reverse strand, counting down.
GCAGCCCCAGAAACCCGCAACGGAATCCAAAGCCCAAAGCAGTCGAATTCTCCGGCTCAAAATTGAGGGCGGCATCGTTTAGCTTTAATTTATCAAGCGCCTCCCGCAAATTAGTGTACTCGCCCCCCTCAACTGGGAAAATGCCGCAAAAAACCATTGGCTTGGCGTCCTCATAGCCCGGTAAAGGCTCGGCAGCAATTTTTTTGGCCCCGGTCAATGTATCGCCGACCTTGATCTCTTGGACATCCTTAATACCCGCAAAGACATAGCCCACTTCTCCGGCACTGAGGCGATCAACGCTCTTCATGTCCGGCGAAAAGACGCCGACTTCTTCCACCTCCGCTACCCGACCAGTGGCCATCATCTGGATCTTGTCACGTTTTTTGATAGTGCCATCGACCAGTCTGACAAAGACGACCACACCACGATAAGGGTCGTAGGCTGAATCAAAGACCAGCGCCCGCAGCGGACCATCGGGCTCACCCGTCGGCGGGGGCATAAGGTTCACGATCGCTTCCAGAACCTCCTTCGCCCCCTCACCGGTCTTGGCGCTCACCGACACTGCCTCAGAGGCGTCGATTCCCAGCCCATCTTCCAGCTCGCGCTTGACCCGATCCGGTTCGGCGCCGGGAAGGTCGATTTTGTTGATGACCGGCACCACCTCCAGGCCGCCCTCGACAGCCAAGTTGGCGTTGGCCACGGTCTGGGCTTCTACTCCTTGGGAGGCGTCGACCACCAGCAGCGCCCCTTCACAGGCCGCCAGACTTCGCGATACCTCATAAGTGAAATCTACGTGCCCCGGTGTATCTATTAGATTTAAGATGTATTCACGCCCGTTCTTGGCGCGATAATCAAGCTTGACTGCTTGTGCTTTGATGGTTATGCCTCGCTCGCGCTCCAGGTCCATGCGGTCTAATACTTGCTCGACCATATCGCGGGAGGAGACCGTCTCGGTTACTTCAAGTAAGCGGTCGGCTAAGGTCGATTTACCGTGGTCGATATGGGCAACAATACAAAAATTGCGGATGTGCTCAAGCTTCACTTGACGCTTGCCAGCTTGCTTTCAACCGCTTTCAGATCGATGCCGAAAGGCTCGCTATCGACAACAGCCTGATATTGCTCGGCTGCCTTCTCGTTGTTTCCGGAGTCAGCATAAAGATCGCCAAGCGCCAATCGCGCAGCAGCAAATGTCGGATCAAATTGGACCGTTTCTTCCAACTCCACGATCGCCTCTTCCGGCCGTCCTTTACTTTTTATGATGATGGCTAGTTTGTATCTAATACGAGGCAGGTCAGTATCTAGCTCTAGCGCTGCCCGATACTCTTGCTCGGCTTCCGTCAACCGACCGACAGCCTCATAGCTCTGACCCAAGGCTGTTTTGGCTATCAGGCTCTGCGGATCCTCCTCGACAGCATCTTCAAGATCCTGCACGGCTTCCTTGAAGAACCCACGCTCGTAGGCACTCAAGCCGGACTCGACTTTACCGGCAGCGAGGCTGACCGGACGGGCACTGCCCTCGTCGGCCTGATCGGCTCCTTGCGCACAGCCGCCCACCAGCACCAGCATGAGGAGCAACACGGAAATCTTTCGAACACCCACCAGCCTCATTGGCTGCGCGTCTACCTGGATCCGCCGGCAATAGCCGGGATTATAGAAACCTCAGTGCCAGAATCAACTGGAGTGTCCAGGCCGCTTAGAAAACGAATATCCTCTTCGCCGACGAAGATATTAACAAACCGGCGCACTTCGCCGGACTCATCGCACAGCCGCTCACGAATCCCCGGATACTTGGCATCAAGATCTGAAATCAGCTCCCGCACGTTGGCGCCGGACGCATTGACCTCGCTTTTATCACCCGTTAAACTCCTAAGCGGTGACGGTATTCTGACTCTAACTTCCACTTCTCCTCCTAGTTTCTATAAATCGAACGCTTGCCGGAACTCCCCGAGATTAGCGTCGATCACGGCAGTCGGCCCAACCACACCCACGAGAGCCTCTAATGTTTTTAGACCCAATCCAGTCACATAAGCGACCGTCAGCTCGTCCGAGTCAATCTTACCCGTTTCTGCCAACTTCTTTAAGGCAGCCACGGTCACTCCACCGGCTGTTTCCGTAAAGATACCCTCAGTTTCAGCCAGCAATCGCATAGCCGCCACGATCTCCTCATCACTGGAGGACTCGATCGCACCAGCGGTCGACCGCACAGCATCCAAGGCATAATATCCGTCAGCCGGGTTCCCAATCGCCAGCGATTTTGCGATAGTGTGTGGCTTGACCGGCTTGATAATCTCAGTGTTGGCCTTAAAAGCAGTCGCTACCGGGGAGCAGCCATCGGCCTGTGCGCCGGATATTCTTGTCTCCCGCGCCTCGATCAACCCCACCTTGGCCATCTCGTCGAACCCTTTTTTTACCTTTGTCAGCAGCGAGCCTGAGGCGATCGGCACCACTACATGATCGGGCGCCCGCCAGTCTAACTGCTCGGCCGTCTCATAGGCTATCGTCTTGGAGCCCTCGGCGTAATACGGCCTGATATTGACGTTAACGAAAGCCCACTTATATTCGCCGGCAATCTCAGCACAAAGCCGGTTAACGTCATCGTAGTTACCGTTGACCGCCACCAAATTCGGCCCATAAACCGCGGTCGTCAAGATCTTGCCTTGTTCTAGATCGGCCGGAATAAAAACATAGGCCTTCATGCCCGCCTGGGCCGCATGGGCCGCTACCGAGTTGGCCAGGTTGCCAGTAGAGGCGCAGGCTGCCACCTCAAAGCCAAATTCCTTCGCCCGCGTCAGCGCCACCGACACCACTCTGTCTTTAAATGAGTAGGTGGGGTTCTGAGTGTCGTTCTTTAGGTACAGGTTGTTCAGGCCCAGCTTTCGACCGAGATTATCCGCCTTGACCAGCGGAGTGTACCCAACTCCCAAATCGATCCGAGGCGCGCCGGGACTAACAGGCAATAGCTCAGCGTAGCGCCAGATAGAGGCTGGACCGGCGGCAATACTCTCTCGGCTGATCGCTGCTTTTATTTCGTCATAGTTGTAGACGACTTCCAGCGGCCCGAAACAGAACTCGCACACATGGACGGGCTCAGCCGGGTATTCTCGGCCGCACTCCCGACACTTCAAACCTTCCATGAACGCCAATTGAATCTATCCTTTCAAAAATAAAAAAACCTTTTCCACAAGGAAAAAGGTTGGAATGACGCCCTGCGCCTCCACTCATCTTCCTCGTGATATCACACGAGCTGGAATTGGCACCGAATCCTTCTCTAAACAGACCGATTGTCGGGCATCACAGGGCCAGTCCCTCCGCCACTCTTGATGAGCCAATATAAAACTGAGGTAAAAGTAGCATGCGTGGTTTGGCCTTGTCAATAAACTGTTTGCTATAATCACCCCATCACCACCCGGACAAAGACATGCGTAAATACTTAGTCGATCTCGCGCTTATCGGTTTTTTCGCGCTGCTGACAGCGACCGGGGCAGCTATCAAGCTACCGTTTCTACCCTACCACCCCAGCACTCTTCAGATCATTCCGGTCGTTCTCTCGGGAATCGTGCTAGGGAGTACCCGTGGGCCCCTGAGCCAAATACTCTTCGTCTTTCTGGGACTGATGGGGCTGCCCCTCTTCAATGAACTGGCTCCAGCCTTTCCCACTCCGGCTATCGGCGCCTCGCCGCTCTTTGCCAGAACCGGCCTTAAGGCCGGTTGGCTTATAGGCTTCGTAGTTGCCAGTTATATTGCCGGCCGAGTGATCGAGTTCTCCAGAGGTTACAGCGCCGCCGCAGTAGCCGCCGCGCTCTTAGGGTCAGTGACAGTGACCTATCTGATCGGCCTAGGGATACCAATTGTGGTGCTAAAGGTGCCGCTCAGGGAGACATTCTTCGGTTGGTTCTGGCCTTTCTTCCTGGCCGATCTCGGTAAGGGCGTACTGGTCTTCATGTTTATCATGAATACGCGCAAGCTGCTCTCGCCGCCCCAAACCTACACTATTCTTTAACGGGCCGAGCGTAGATTAATAGACGGCGCGTGGAGGAGACGGTGGCTGAATCCCAACTCGAGGCCGAAGCGATCAGGGTCAGTTGCTCGTACGCTGTCGGCAAGAGAATGCCTGGATCATCGCGAGGCACAGTTTTCTTGTCTACCATCATATAGATATAGCGCCGCCCCTCCCAAAAAACATAGATCGGCGTATCCTTGTCGATCAAGTGAAGCAATGAGAAAAGATTCTGATCTCCACGAACAAAGTAAGCATAATTGTGCCCAGCCAAGATAGTGTTCCCTTGCTCGCCGGGGACAGCACTGTCGATCACATGCCCGATGCCCTTCTTCAGGGCCTCCTCGGTAAAACCTTCAATGATCGGCGCATCCACAAGCGCCCCGGGGATAACGATCCGGTTGCCCGAAGGCGCCGGGCCGTCGGCGATAGCCTGGTAGGCGGCTCTGGTCGAACCGGAGAGATAAAGTGTGACATAGGGCCGCCCGACCCAAAAGAGGAGGGAGATTCCAACGACGATCAGCGCCAGCCCCGCAACGTTGGCCGCCATATAGGCGAATATCCGCGCCCGACTCGGCTTTTCCGGGGTCGACTCCCCGGCCTCGCTGCCCACCGTCTCCACTCGCTCTTTGTTCCCGCTCATCTCAGACATTATATCTCTATTCTAGTTTCTTGCTCGCCCTATTCTAGTTTCTTGTCGACCTGCTCGAGCGGGATCAGCCGCTCCCCGAGCGCCGATAATTCCAGCAACGTATCTTCAAAGCTGCCGTCGTCAATGCGACTCTTGATGGTCTCGATCGCCCGCGACCGTAAGTACCCGACCGGATCGTCCGCCGCCTCCGGTACCCCGTCCACGAACTCCTTGGCGCCCCAGACGCAAAATTTCATCACCCGGACACCCTTCTTCTTGATTAGAAAAAAGTACTGGTAATAGTCGGGCTTAAAATTCCCGTCTCGCGGCTTAAAACCTTCATCGATTTCATAACCATTATGCTGCCATAACTTGGCCACTTCAATCCCTCCCCTGCTCATCCATTGGCTGTCTCTCCCATTGCATCCAACCGCTTGATCCTCTCTTCGATCGGCGGGTGTGTCGCCCATAGCTCAGTGATTTTTCCCCGCGCCCCGAGCTGCTTGGGCGCCCCGATATATAGATGCGCGGTAGCTTTGTTGGCTACCTCAAGCGGCTCATTATCAGCAGATATCTTGCGCAATGCTCCGGCCAGACCCGGCGGGTACCTGGTCAGCATCGCGCCGCTGGCGTCAGCCAGATACTCGCGCTGCCGGGAAACAGCCAGGCGGATCATGTTGGCAAAGAGCGGCGCCAGCACCGCCAAGACAAGCCCCACTATCATCATTATGCCGCCCCCGCCGCGACTCTCGCCGCCGCGCCTCCGTCCGCCGCCCCACCAGAAGCTGCGCAAAAGCCAATCGCTCATCAAGGCGACCACCCCAACCAACACCACTGTTAAAGTCATCAGCCTGATATCGTAGTTCTTGATATGGCTCATCTCGTGGGCGATCACCCCCTCCAGCTCCAAACGATCCAGCTGTTCCAGCAATCCGGCCGTGACCGCCACCACTGCGTGCTGCGGGTCTCGCCCGGCCGCAAAAGCATTGAGGGCCGTATCTGGAATTATGTAAACTTTTGGTTTAGGGACGCCGGCGGCGATCGCCAGACCTTCGACTGTATTATGGAGAAGCTGGTGCTCGATGGGGTTAGCCTCTTTGGCAGCACTCATCGACAAGATGATCCGATCGCTCCGATAGAAACTGATCAAGACAAAGACTATCGCAAAGAGTGCGGCCGCGATCAGGCCGGCGTTACCAAACCCTGAAACCTGCCCAAACGCCCACCCGAGCGCCATGATCAAAAAGACAAAGCTGAAGATAAGAAGCCAAGATCGGCGGAGATT
>CAXMSJ010000072.1:0-29551 GCA_964196305.1 uncultured Acidimicrobiia bacterium | reverse complement strand
GACATTCTCTAAGGGGATGCAGCAGCGCCTGACGATCGCCCGCTCGGTGATACACAGTCCTTCCATCCTCTTTCTCGATGAGCCTCACACCGGACTTGATCCACATGCCATGGATATTCTGGATGGGATGATCGAGTCGATCCGGTCCGATCATACTTTCGTCATGGTCACCCACAATTTACGCAAGGGGCTGGATCTATGTAGTGTCGCGATGATCATTGAGAACGGCCGGATTATCTTTCTTAAAGATAAGAGTGAGATTGATGAAGACGAGTTTGAGAGCGTCTATCGCCGCGCCGTTCGGAGCGAGGGACATTGAAGCCGCTAAGACAACTCTGGGTGATTCTCAAGAAAGACATCATCATGGAGATGCGGACAAAAGAGATGATCGTCTCTATGTTGATGTTTGTCATGTTGACGATGATCATCTTCAACTATGCTTTTCGGGCCGACCGCAACGATTTAACCCCTTTTGGCGGCGGGCTGCTCTGGCTGGCTTTTATCTACACTGCTTTTCTCGGTATGAATCGGTCTTTCGTTCACGAAAAGGATCAGGGATGCCTGGAGGGGCTCCTGCTGAGCCCGGTCGATCGCTCCATTATCTATGTGGCCAAGATGGTCGGCAATCTTATCTTCTTAACGGCTGTCGAGCTGTTGGCTGTGCCTATTTTCACCATGTTTTTCATCAGCTATCCTTACTATCTACACCTGGACAAGCTGGGTATCTTTCTGTTGGGTTTGGGGTTGAGTAACTTCGGCATTGCCGCTGTCGGCACTTTCGTGGCGACGATGGCTGTCAATACCCAGCGCCGAGACCTGCTCTTGCCTATTTTGGGACTGCCGCTTTTGATGCCGGTGGTGGCACCGGCAGTCATGATCAGCGGCACGATGCTTTCCGGCTCAACCAGTAAGCATGAGCTGGAGCTGGTCGGTGAATCACTGAAAATTCTAGCTGCCTATGATATTATCTTCTTCGTTGTGATCGCCATGATCTACGACTTTATTCTGGGAGAGTGAATCTCGTGTCATTACGGATCAGCGCACTATATGGGCTAGTGGCATTAGCTGCGGGGCTGACCATGTTCGGCCTCTACGGAACCTTCTATTGGACCCCTTTGGAGGTTAACGAAATCGGCTTTACGCAGAAGATATTCTACTTTCACGTGCCGATGGCCATTACTTCAGGTATGGCCTTTGGGGTGACCATGGTGGCTTCGATCTTGTTCTTGATAACCAAGAATCTCAAGTGGGATGCCTGGGCGGTTGTCGGGGCTGAATTAGGCTTGATCTTCGGCTCGGCCTTGCTGTGGATGGGGATCATCTGGCAGCGCTCTACCTGGGGCGTCTGGTGGACTTGGGACCCGCGTTTAACCAGCTTTCTAGTCGTTATGCTTCTGTATGGCGCCTACTTTGTCCTTAGATCCTCCGTCGAAACGCCGGTGCAAAGAGCCCGGTACTCAGCGTCAATCGGTATCGTGGGCTATCTGGCTGTTCTGTTTACCATGCTGTCCACCCGCATCCTGCGCAGCGTTCACCCAGTTCTCTTTAGGCTCAGCGATTCCGGCTTAGGCGATTCGAGTATGTTGATAACCTTCCTGGTCGCGATGTTCGCCATGTTTGCGCTTTTGGCTGCCATGTTGATCCTGAAGACCTCGGTTGAGAACCTAGGCGAAGAGCTGGACTACCTGAAAAGCGAGATTGGAGGTTAGTGATGGAAGGTTTACCGAATGTATCATTAGAGACCGCAATACCGTACGTGGCCGCAGCGTACATCGGCATCTGGGTCATCCTCTTTGGCTACCTAGTTTCGCTCAGCGGGAAGTTGGCCGGTCTACGCCGACAAATCGACGCGTTGACGGATGCCGTTAAGAGCAGCAGCACCGATTCAGATAAAGATAAAGCTAAAGCTTAGGTCTAGCTATTTAGATTCTCTTTGGCCCATGCGCTGGTCAGCGCGTAGGCCTCTTTCTTTGTCCTGATCCTGTCATCCAGGCGGGCCTCTAGCAGCATGTTCAGGATCTTGCCTACCTCCGGTCCGGGCCGCATTCCCAAGAATTCCATGATCTCATCGCCATCTAGGGGCGGTCTGATCTTGGCTGATTCCTCGGCCGCCTCTAAAGCCTCTATCCGCTCTTCTAGCTCGTCAAGTAAGCGAGCAAACTTTTTAGCTAAGAACTCGTTTTGAGTAGTACAGTCGGCCCGGACGAGGCTGCTCAATGAGCCCAGTCGTTCCGGTCCGATCTCGCGGATATACTTGCGGACCGCTTTATCCGACCAACCCAGCCGATACGTATGGAATCGCATATGTGAGTCGATCAAGGCGCTCACTTCGTCGATCGTCCTTGAGGGGAATCGCAGGGCTTTGAGGCGTTTGCGCGCCATCTTAGCTCCGACGAGTTCATGATGGAAGAAGTGTATGCCGTCCGGTCCCTCAGTTTTGGTTTTGGATTTTCCCACATCGTGAAGGAGGGCCGCCAGTCTTAGGACCAGGTCGGGAGCGACATTGTCCACGACCTGGATCGTGTGCTTAAGGACGTCTTTGTGGCGGTTGGCGGGATCGCGCAATTGGGCCATCTCCGCCAGTTCTGGTAGAAAGTGGGCCGCGAGACCGGAATTGACCAGTCCGACTATTGCTCGTCCTGGAGCAGGACTGCTCAATAGCTTGCTCAACTCGTCCCGAATGCGTTCTCGCGAAATGATCTCAAGTCTAGAACCCAGATTGATTATGGCTTCGACAACCTCTTTGTCTGGGGTCATCTCAAGTGAGGCCGAGAACCGGAAGGCTCGCAACATACGCAAGGGGTCGTCAGTGAAGCTTTGTTCGGCTGAGAGGGGCGTGCATAGCCGGCCAGAGGCCAAATCGCTCAAACCGGCAAACGGATCGACGAAATCGCCATCAGGCAGCTTGATAGCCATGGCGTTGACTGTAAAATCACGCCGGGACAAGTCACTTTCAATTGTGGGGGCAAATCGGACTTCAGGATGACGACTGCCTTCGACGTACTTTTCTTCTCTAAAAGTAGTGATTTCCAGCTTACTTTGGGCTTTTGCCAGGCCGATAGTGCCAAAATCCATGCCTATCTGCCAGATATCATCGGCGAAACCACGGATGACAGTCAGGGTCTCCTCTGGGGTGGCGCTGGTGGCAAAGTCAAAATCGTCGGACTCTCGCCCCAGCAACACGTCGCGGACGCTGCCGCCGACGAGATAGAGCTCAAACCCGGCATTCACAAAGAGTTGCGCTACATGACGGAGTAGCGGATGATTGATTAGCTCATCCGTCTGCCTCTGTCTTTTGTCTCCTCCGCTCATACTGTGATTCTAGTGTAGCGGCAAGAGATGCTCAATCATCAATCGATCATTGCTGCTAACCAGGCTTTTGTGATATCTCTATCTACAGCATCGCGATGGGTCTTCACTCCAACACCAAAAGCTCGGCCAGTCTCGCGGGTGAGCGCCAGATATCAGTCAGCCAACCGCTGTCCTGGCGATCTCCTTTTGAGGCTTATCGGCGGCTGCGTGGACCGCACTCCTTCTTACTGGAGAGCGTCAGCGGGCCGCTCCGTATCGCCCGTTACTCAATGATCGGAATCGATCCACACACCATACTCAGCGCCAAGGGCAACTGCGTGAAAGTAGTCGATGGCGGTGGTGGACGGCTGATAGAAGGCGATCCATTTCAGATCCTACGCGAGTACTGCGAGCGCTTTTCTCCCCGGGCGTCCAGAGGTTTTTCTGGTGGAGCGATGGGATATTTCAGCTATGATGCCGGGCGTTTCATCGAGGACTTGCCTACGGGGGCAGTCGATGACCTCGACCTTCCAGATGCGTTTTTTATTTTCTGTTCACTCTTTATCATCTTTGATCACGCCGAGCAGACTGCGGAGGTGGTGGCTTTAGTAGATGAAGGCGGCAGTCCTCACTCTGCCCACCAGGCGGCGCAGACGCGGCTAGCCGGTTTAATGGACAGACTCGACGGCCCATTGCCGGCATTTCGTTCTCGGGGCGGTGGCGCAAAGCTTGAGTGGGAGTCGAATTTCACCGAGGAGAGTTTCTGCCGGATAGTGGAGCAGGCGAAAGAATATATTAAGGCCGGCGATATCTATCAAGTCAATCTTTCCCAGCGCTTGACCGCTTCCGTCGAGGCTGATCCTTTGGAGATCTATTCCGCGTTGCGTGATGTAAACCCTTCGCCTTTTGCCGGTTACTTTGATTTCGGCGACTGGCAACTCGTCAGCTGTTCGCCTGAACGCCTGGTGAAACTGGAAAACCGGGTGGCCCAGACCCGTCCGATTGCCGGGACGATCCGGCGGGGGAGCACCGTGCAAGAAGATTCGTTGTTAAAGTTAAAGCTTACAGCCGACCGCAAGGAGCGAGCTGAGCACATTATGCTGGTCGATCTGGAGAGAAATGATTTGGGACGGGTTTGCGAGTATGGCTCGGTCCATGTCGATCAACTGCTGGATACAGAGAGTTATTCGCATGTCACTCATATAGTTTCCAACATCCTTGGTCGACTGCGCCCACCACTTGATGGGTTTGATCTATTGCGGGCGTGTTTCCCCGGAGGGACGATCACCGGTTGCCCAAAGGTACGTTCGATGGAGATCATTGATGAACTGGAGCCAATTCGCCGGGGGCCATATACTGGCTCAATGGGTTATTTGGGATTTAACGGTGATCTGGATTTCAATATTATCATCCGCACGCTGGTAATGAAGGATGGGCTAGCACATGTTCAGGCAGGAGCGGGAATAGTGGCCGATTCGGTGCCAGAGCGCGAATATCGGGAGACGCTTCATAAAGCCGAGGCTCTGCTGCGCGCCGCCGCCCAGGCAGAGGAGCACGGGTGCTAGCCTACTTAAACGGGGACTTTTTGCCTCAGTCCGAGGCGAAGATCCCGATCACGGACAGGGGTTGGCTTTACGGCGACGGGGTATTTGAAACGATGCGCACGTATGCCGGCCGCCCGTTCAAGTTGGCAGAACACCTCAGTCGTCTCAAGCGCTCCGCCACAGCGATTGGGCTTGAGCTCCCACTCGATAGTGCCGGCTTGACTGCCGTTCTTCACGAGTTACTGGAGCGGGCATCCCTCTCTCAAGACGTGGTGATTCGAGTCACGGTCAGTCGCGGCGCTGGTGAAGGTGGGCTGTGGCCGACAACTCCGATCACTCCGACGCTGGCCATCATCCTTAGGGAGCTGCCATCATATCCACCAGATATATTTTCGCGCGGGCAACGGATGATCACGGCCGGGACCAGGCGGAACAGTCTGGCTGCGATTGATCCTAGGGTAAAATCAGCCAACTTCCTCAACAACATCATGGCAAAACGCGAGGCAGTCGAAGCCGGAGTGGAAGAAGCCCTGATGGTCAATCTGGAGGGCTTTGTGGCTGAATGCTCAACCAGCAATTTTTTCATGGTGGCGGCCGGGACCATTATCACCCCAACGCTTACCGCCGGCATCTTGCCCGGAATCACGAGGGAGCTTATCCTTGATTTGTGCCGAGGCGGCGCAATTCCTGTTAAGGAAGAGCTTTTCACCGTTGAGGATATCTATGATACTGCTGACGAAGCGTTTATCACTATGACCAGTGCGGGCCTGATACCCGTCATTGAGCTGGACGGTCGTTCGATCGGCTCTGGAGAGCCTGGGGTCGTAACGAGGAATGTGCGGCGGCTATTCGACCAATATGTAGACGCTTTTCAAAGGGAGGAGCAATAATGGACGAAGATAAGATCAAAACAGCGGTCAGAATGATACTTGAAGGCATTGGCGAAGACCCAAAGAGGGAAGGCCTGCTTGACACCCCGCAACGTGTCGCCAATATGTATATGGAGTTTTTTCAGGGATTGGCTGAAGACCCGAAAGATTATATGAATACGACGTTTGAGGAGGGGCACGACGAGATGGTTCTTCTCAAAGATATTCCCCTCTATTCGATGTGTGAACACCACCTGCTGCCGTTCATCGGTAAGGCTCATCTCGCTTACATCCCGCAAGCCGGCAAGATCGTCGGGCTGAGTAAGCTCACGCGGGTCGTCGAGACCTTAGCGCGACGTCCGCAAGTTCAAGAGCGCTTGACCAGTCAGATCGCTGAGACTATCAGGGGCACTCTTGACCCTCAAGGGGTGTTGGTTGTTATCGAAGCTGAGCACATGTGTATGTCCTTAAGGGGCGTCAAGAAGCCGGGCGTGATGACCATAACCTCCGCAGTGCGCGGAATATTCCGGGAGAGCGTTGCTACTCGTGCCGAAGCACTCTCCTTCATTAAGGGTTGAGCAGCTTGACTGACACGCAGGTCGCGCCAGTGGCCCACATCAAGCTCATAGCAGACGACCAAGAGGCGCGGACAGAGTTGCAAAAGATCGGCATAGATTCCGAAAGTGAGTCGATCATGGCTCCGAAATTGCGCCATCTGGTAGTCAAGCTAAAAGAGGTTGATGTCCGGGCGGCCAATATCTTAAAACAGGAGATGTTGGCCAAAGGAGCGGAGGCAGCGGTGGCCAAATGGGCCTCCGGCTTTACCAAGCCGACGACCGACGTTCTGCTCATGGGGACAGTTAAGCAGTATCGATTGGTCCTCAAGAAGCTGCGGGTGCAGCCTTTTGGCCTGAAGAACTTAGTGGAGCCCTTGACGCGGATATTAAATCAAACTGATAGCCCGGCTCCGCCGATCATCGCCGGCGGGCGCCAACTTGCAGGGGGCCAGCAGACACTGCTCATGGGTATTCTCAACGTTACCCCGGATTCATTTTCGGATGGCGGTCGATATGTTGATATCGATGCAGCACTCGGTCGGGCTAGGGATATGATCGGGGCCGGAGCCGACATAATTGATATTGGCGGGGAATCAACCCGTCCAGGGGCCGAGCCGGTGGGTGAGGAAGAGGAGTTGGACCGGGTCATCCCCATTATTGAGAGGGTCGCTACCGAGTTGGAAGCGACTATCTCGGTTGATACCAGTAAGTCGCGAGTTGCCAAAGCTGCCATCCAGGTTGGGGCCACAATCGTCAACGATATCACGGCCCTTAGAGGCGACCCGGATATGGCCGGGATTTGCGCTACGGGCGGTGCCGGAGTGATTCTGATGCACATGCTGGGTGAGCCCGGCACGATGCAGGCTGACCCTCACTACCAAGACCTCCTGTCTGATTTGGTCGGCTTTTTCACTGAGAGAATAGCTTGGGCCCAGGCAGCCGGCATCGATTCTGCCAGCCTGATGATCGACCCTGGTTTTGGCTTTGGCAAGACCGTGGCTCACAATCTTGAGTTACTGAGAAGGCTGCCGGAGCTCAAGTCGCTGGGCCGCCCAATTGTTCTTGGAACTTCAAGGAAGGCAACGATCGGCACAGTTTTGGGTGGTCTTGGTGTTGACGATAGACTTGAGGGAACAGCGGCGACGGTGACGGCCGGTATTATGGGTGGCGCCAGGATCGTCCGCGTCCATGACGTTTCATCGATGCGCCGCGTGGTAATGATGACCGATGCTATAGTAGCGGGGGAGGCCTGGAATGGATAGAGTGTCCTTGATCGGGATGTCTTTTTTTGGACATCACGGGGTGAGCGTGGCCGAACAGGAGACGGGCCACCGCTTCGAAGTCGATGTTGATATGCGTCTTGATCTGTCTGACGTCAACGACGATGTTTCCAAAACTGTTGATTATCAAAATGTATATGAACGGGTGGCGGTAATCGTCGGCGGGCGGAGTGTGCATTTGATCGAGACACTTGCGCAGAACGTAGCAGCGGATATTCTCAGTAATCACGTGGTTGAGAGCATAACTGTTAGGGTAAGAAAGGCATATCCGCCGATCGATGGCGAGGTCCGAGCGGCCGAGGTTGAGATTTTTCGAAGGAGATGAAATGGTGTCTGCCTATGTCGGGCTGGGCTCCAATGTGGGCGATCGGGCCAAGCACTTGGAAAATGCCGTAGCGCTGCTGCGCGAGGCTGAAGACGTTGAGGTAGTAAAAACGTCTCAAATTTACGAAACTGACCCCATCGGAGTGGTCGATCAGCCGGACTTTTTGAATGCGGTGGTCGAGCTTAAGACTTCGCTTGCGCCGCGCGACTTACTGCAGCTGACCAAGTCCATAGAAGATCAGGAAAAGCGAGTGCGCACCAGGCGTTGGGGACCGCGAACTGTCGATCTTGACATACTCACCTACGACCAGCTGGTGCTCGATGAACCTGACTTCAACTTGCCTCATCCAGGGGCGAGTGATCGGGCTTTTGTGCTGGTGCCGTTGGCCGAGATGGCCCCAGACATGCTGCTGGCGCCGGGTCGAACTGTTAGCGATTGCTTGGCAGAGGTGGGTTCGTCTGAAGGTGTCAGGCTTTTTCAATCGCAATGGGCGGATAATGAGCACAGCTAAACAACAACCAGAAAAGCGGGTAGAAAAGCGCATTGAAATAGCGGCCAGGGGGCGAAATCTGGCCAAGGTCAGAGGTTTCATAGAGAAGCTGGCTATCTCTTGCGGCTTTAGTAGTAGTGAAATCTTTGAGATCAAGGTGGCTGTCGGCGAGGCCTGCGCGAACGCTGTTGAGCATGGCTCGCCTTCGGGAGGCGCGAACCAAGTGCGTGTGTCCTGTGTTTATGAGGACAAATGCCTGGAGATAGAGATAGTCGATGAGGGGATTTTTAAGGCTAAATTTCCCGCCTTTGATGCCCGACTCAATTACCGTGGGCGTGGCATTCCTTTTATGCTTGCTCTCATGGATGAGATGGAAATCAAGGAAAGCGATGAAGGGACTACCGTCCGTCTGGTAAAATGCCGGACATGATCGATTATCACATCCACACAGCCCGTTGCGGGCATGGAACAGGCGAGGCTAGCGACTATCTTGAACAGGCTACCGCTTTGAACTTGCGCGAGATCGGTTTTACTGAGCACCTCCCCCTATTTCACACGATTGACTCCACCTTGGCTATGAGCTGGGATGATTTGCCGATCTATGTGGCGGAGATTGAGCGACTGAAAGGCTTGACTGCTGCCGGGACTGGGACGGCTGGTACTCTCGTCAAGCTGGGGATAGAGGTGGACTATATTCCTAAGTTCGCTAAGCAAGCCCAGGCTGTCATCGCTGAATATGACTTTGATTTCGTGATGGGGTCGATACATTTTATTGATGGGTGGGGATTTGATGATCGCCGCTATATTGACAACTACGAAGTATTTGAGCTGAAAACGCTGTATGAAAGGTATTTTGAGCTTTTTGTCGAGGCGGCGGAATCCGGTCTTTTTGATGTCATGGCGCATCCCGACCTGATCAAAAAGTTCTATCAGCTCCCAGAAGAGCCGCGCCACTTGTATGAGCGGGTTGCTACAGTTCTGGCCGCGAATAATGTAGCTATTGAGGTCTCCAGTGCGGGCTTACGGAAACCATGCCGCGAGATATATCCGAGCCAGACCTTTTTGAATATTTGTCGAGAAGCCAAAGTAGCCGTCACGATGGGGTCGGATGCCCACGCCCCGGAGCAGGTGGCCGAGAATTTCAATGAGGTACGCGCTTCATTGGTACGCGCCGGCTACACGGAGGTGGCGACCTTCGCCGCTCGCCAGAGAATGGCAATGGAGCTGACATGACGACCGTTGGTGATATTGCAATGGCGATTGAGCGATTGGCTCCAGTGATGCTGGCTGAACCCTGGGACAATGTCGGGCTGCAGGTTGGAAAAGCAGCGGATCCGGTGGAGCGGGCACTCTTAGCCTTGGATGTGGATGACCAGGTGTTACGGGAGGCTGCAGACGGAGGATATGGGATGGTGATCGCGCATCACCCACTATTATTTGGTGAGGTTAAGAGCATTGTTGACAGCACTGCCGCGGGCCGGGCTGTCATGCAGGCTCTGGCGGCGGGGATCTCCATTTACGTTGCTCACACGAACCTGGATCGCGCACAGGGTGGCCTGAATGATGCTCTGGCCGATCTAATGAGCCTAAACGATACAGCGATCCTGGAGCCGGTTGTCGGCCATGAAGTTCACGGACTGGGCCGGGTGGGCACTCTGGCCGAGCCATGGCGGCTGCCGGAATTTATTGAAGCTTGTCAGCAGTGGTTCTCCTTGGACCTGCGTGTGGTCGGTGAGGTGGATATCGTAGAAAGGGTGGCTGTCTGCGCGGGAAGCGGGGCGTCCCTAATTGATCGCGCTCACGCGGCCGGGGCCGGTGTTTTCATCACCGGAGATCTTAAGTATCATGAAGCACAAAGAGCGTTGGAATTGGGACTCACAGTGGTTGATGCCGGTCACGATGTCACCGAGCGAGCCGGATTAAGGGCCTGGTTGACTCGGGTG
Organism: uncultured Acidimicrobiia bacterium; assembly: GCA_964196305.1. GTDB lineage: Bacteria > Actinomycetota > Aquicultoria > CAJVYJ01 > JAUVQD01 > DAOUYN01. Next base: position 19,252 of record CAXMSJ010000072.1, on the reverse strand, counting down.
CGTTCGGTTCTGCCGGTTCCAGTTGATGAAGCACGGGCGCGCGGTCCACTTTGGCGGCAATTATCGGAGCACTCATCATGACACAAAGCCAGAATAAGTTGATCATCCATACTGACGGTGCTGCTCGCGGCAATCCGGGACCGGCTGGGATCGGAGTGGTGATCGCTGACGGGCAAGGGGCTGTTTTGAGAGAATTTGGGCAGACGATCGGGGAGGCCACCAACAACGTCGCTGAATATACTGCTCTGATTCGCGGATTGGAGGCGGCAGTCGCTTTTTCCGCCGATACGATTGAAGTCTATTTGGACAGTGAGTTAGTGGTCAAACAGCTCAGCGGGGAATATAAAGTGAAGAACCAGGGTCTTAAGGGTCTGCATGCGGCGGCTTTGGGGCACCTGGGACGGTACCGCCAGGTGAGAGTCGCACATATTCCGAGAGCCCAGAATAAGGCGGCTGATAGTCTAGCCAACGATGCCTTGGATGGCAATATAGCTAACGAAGAGGGTTCGACAGAGTCCGCCCTGCCGGATCAAGGGAGCCTTTTTTAGTGTTTAGGATTACTGAATGGGCAGGCACACGTGGTGCTAGGTTAAAGAACAGAGTTGTTTTAGCCGATAAAGTCAGCGAAGGGGAACCAGGGAGGACCAATGACGGATCCTAAGGACAAGGCAGACGATAACGTCGTTTGTGAGTTTTTCGGAATCGAGATCACTACTAAGAACCCCAAACTCGCGCGAATTCTGACCAGCGATGTGATCGACGTATTGAACACGGATATCAAAGTTATACCGAGATATCAGCTGGAGGACGAACAGAAGAACGAAGACGAGGACGACACTGAAATACTGACGGACGTGAAGCTAAAACCCCAAGCCTAGTCGCTCATTACGAGCGGTTGTCTTTTCATTCTGGCCATACTGGCCTGCCACTGGCGCACTTCCTGGAGTTTTGTCTCCAAGGCCGCTTTCTTGTATCTGTACTCCCGCTCCGTAGCAGCATATTCTACCTGCTTACGTCGCTTCAATTGAACCTGGATCCGCTTTTTATCAGCCAGCTCGTTCTCAAGCTCTCTCACTCGCTGGGTTCGAAAACGGTTGGCCGTCAGCAACTCATTGTCGGCCTGATTGATCTTGGCTAAAAAGGTAAAGCGGCGCCACAAGTCGCTGAGATCGCGGGCCTCAAGGAAGACGCTGAGAACCAGGTAATCGTAATTCTTGTAGACGTCGAGTATGCGATTGTCGAGGGCCTGCTGCTGCAAGGCGAGGGCATGTTCTTCGCGCTCTATCTGCTGGTAGATACGGATGATTGCTTTAGTGGTGGTTTCGACTTCTCGGTCGAGGTTAGCCAGTTCACCCTGTGTTTTATCCATGTCGGTCTTGAGCTGGTTTACTTCTTGGATAATCGAATCGAGCGGCGAAGCGACCACGATCGTGGCGCCCAGCCCCAATAACAACACTGTTCCAACTATAACTGCGAATTTTTCCATAATTGCTACCATTAGTGCGCTGTCATTATATCGGCATTCACGAAATTATGCTTAATGCCTGTTTTTTGTAGAAAGGTAATATTAATCAACTGGGGCGATAAAGGCAAATAGACTGATTAGTTACTCCTGGTTACGGTAAAATAACGGCGAACGTGCCGGAGGCGATTTGTGTTTGATCAAAAGGGGCGATTGAAATGACTGGCCGCTCGCTGGAGTCTGATTTTCCAGTAGCTTTCAAGGCATTGGCCGGCCCGCTTGAGACGGGTCTCTTTAGCGATGCGGACGGCACTCTTAGTGAGATCAGTCCGAGCCCGGAGAGCGCGACTGTCGCTCCTGAGATAGGCAGACTCCTCGGTCGATTAAGTCAGATTCTGCCAGTGGTGGGAGTGGTTTCAGGTCGTCGGGCACAAGAGGCATCCGCGCTTGTCGGGCGGTCAGAGCTGGTGTATTTAGGTAACCATGGTTTGGAGCGGCTTGACCATGGCCGCCTCATCCTCAAAGAAGGAGCTCCAGAGAAAATCGAGCGCGCTAGGGTCGAGCTCAGAGAGCGACTTCCTCAAGTCGATGGCTTGGCGTTGGAGGACAAGGGCTCGGTGCTGGCCGTCCATTATCGGCGTTGTGCTGATCAGCGCGCGATTGTCGCCGTCGACGCCCTAACTGCTGACATCGGCCGGCGCTATGGGCTGCAGAGGCAAAAGGGGCGTCAGATCTTTGAACTCAGACCCCCGGGGATCGACAAAGGGAGCAGTATTCTTGAGCTGGCAGCGGAGTACGGTTTGCGTCAACTGATCTACTTAGGGGATGACGCCACGGATATCGACGCTTTTAGGGCGCTTAGGGGAGCTACCGAGCGGGGTGGCGCCGCCTCTATGACCGTAGCGGTGGCTGCTTCTGAGTCGCCGCCCGGCATCAAGGACGAGGCCGACTATTGGGTCGAGTCAGTTAAAGGGGTGACGGATTTCCTACGCCGCCTCATTAGTCATTATGAGGGGCGCGCTTCTTAAGCAAATCTACTGTCTGGTGCTTGAGCCACTTCATGGAGTTATTTCTGACAACTATTTCCCGCACTCTCTCCGCCCGCACCTGCCGTTCTAACGGCGTCATCGTCAAGGCTTCGTGGAGCCGTGTCGCTGTCTCTTCGATATCAAAAGGATTGACGCCGATCACTCCGTCTCGCAATTCCTCATAGGCCCCGGCATTCTCCGACAGCACGATCACTCCGTCCCGCTCATTTAGTACCGCCGCCTCCTTGGCCACTAAATTCATCCCATCGAACACCGGGTTTGTCAGCATGACATCAAACGCCGTCATGGCAGCGACTGAGCGATTGAAGTCATCCGCAATTTCCAGCTCAATCGGTTGCCATCCGGCTCGGCCGAATTCATCATTGATCTCTCCGACTTGAGCTTGGATTTCTCGCCGGTATTCACTGTATTGCGGAACATCCTGTCTAGTGGGGTAGGCATAGGCGATAAATTTGACTCGCCCGATATGCTCTGGATAGCGTTCGAGTAATCGACGGAAAGCTTTAAATCCCCGTACCAGGTTTTTGCTCAGCTCGGCCCGGTCGACTCTGATGATCAGGCGGCAATCTTTACGCTGGGCTTCGATCTTCTTTTGCCAGTCACGTACGGCCGGGCGCCGGCTGATATCAAGTAGGTCATCAGCATCGATAGATATGGGATAAGCTTTGATGGTCACTTGGCGGCGGTTGAAAGTGACTTGTCGCCGCCGATAGTCAACTGCTGTCCCGAGAAAGTCTTCGCAGCATTGCAAGAAGTTGCGGACGTAGCGACGGGAGTGAAAACCCACTACGTCGCAAGAGAGCAGAGACTCAAGTATCTCACGCCGCCAAGCGCCTGGGATGAGCCGAAAATAATCAGCCGCCGGCCAAGGTATGTGAGTGAAGTGTAGTAGCCGGGCCTCAGGAAGACGTTGTCGCAGGAGACCACCGACCAAGTACAAGTGGTAGTCTTGAATCATAATGACAGGTTCGGGTTCGTCCTTGACGACGGCGCTGACTTTCGCTGCTACTTGCTGATTAACGTACCTATACCCAGATTCCCAGGCCTTTTGCTCGTCTGGTCCGAACACCGGATCATTAACAGTATCGAAGAGGTAGTGCTGGAGAAACCAGAGGATCTTGTTGCTAACCTCGTTGTAATAGAGGTCGAAATTCTCGGGAGGTACGTCGACTAATGAGACCTGGTATCGAGGGTGGTCTACCGGCCAGTCGAGCGGTTGTGGCTGTGAGGCGATCACCCGGTCCTCAGCGCTCAGGGCGTTGGCTACCCAGATAGCGCGCGTTGAAGAGAGGGCGGCATCAACCGCCGTTATCAATCCGCCGGCGCCCCGTTTGGCCACTATTTGGCCGTTCTCACGGGCAAACGTGACCGGCCCGCGGTTAGAGACGAGAACTAGTTGGCGCCCGTCGAGAAGGTTGTTAATAAGGTTTTTCGATGGCTTCTTTTCGCTCATGTCGCTCTTCTGAGGCCGCGAGTCCTCTGAAAAGTTCGAGGTATCCGCCTAGGTTGACCGTAGACAAGAAACGCTCTCTGACGGAGTCGCGCCCGGCTGCGCCCATTTGCGCCCCGTGTTCCTTGTTTTTTAAAACATCCAGAATCCGTTTGGCACAGCTTTCGACCGAGTCTACCAGGTACCCGTTAACCCCATCCTCTATTTGCAGCACGATGCCGCCAACCTGACCGCCGATGACTGGTCGTTCTTTCCACATAGCTTCAGTCACCGTCAGGCCGAAACCCTCTTGCAGTGACTTTTGGACGACCACATCTGAGCCGCGCTGGAAGGCATTGATCTCCAAATTTCCCACCCCCTGGAGATTGGAGAGCAGCAGAATGTTCTCGTCCTCTCCGGCATGTCTGGCTGTCTTTTCATAATAATGCCAGCTCTCGGGGTCGTCGGTCGCCATTGAGGCGGCCAAGAGTAGCATCGCCTCCGGCACTTCCTCTTTGACCAAGCGATAAGCATCGATCACGCCGAGGGGATCTTTCCAGGGATCATATCTAGATACCTGCGTTATCAGCGGTCGCTCCGGATCGATCCGGTACTTACGTAAGGTCCGCGAGACCGTCTGGTGATCGAGAGGGGTGTTCTTGGGACTGAGCGGGTCTATAGACGGAGTGATAACCGTCACCGGCGGCATGCGATCTTCATAGCTGCCGGCGTAATGACCGGAGGTGAAGATCACGCCATCGTAGAGTTGAATGTAGGGCAAGAGGTACTCCCAGAGCTCCACACTGAACTTGGTCAAGTCTAAGTGGCAGCGCCATATCCATTTCTTGCCGACCCGGTGCCTGGCATCGCCAAGGAAAAAAGGTATTGCCGCCGGCTGAGGGTCGTGCACCACCACATAGTCATACTCACCGTCCATCATTTTGGCATTTGCTAGACTCTGGTGTTCGTAGATCTGTTTCATGTTTTTAGTGATGGGGATGTCCATACCTTGAAGGCTGTTGTGCATGATCTTCGTGACACTGAAAAACTCGTCGTTGCCCTGGATGACCTTCCAGTCAGCCACCAGGCCGGCATCCTGCATCAACGGAACCAGCGTATAGAGCATCTCCGCTACTCCGCCTCCGTAAGCAGTGGCGTTGACGTGCAGCACTCTTGAACCGGCCATTTCACCAGCCAGCTCTCGCAGGTTCAAGATATTTTCAGCGCCCACAAAGACTTCATAATCAGTCAGTGATTTAGGGCCTATCGGTACAGATACAAGCATTCAGTCCTCCTGTGGCAGCAGATAACAGTCTCGATTATACCCAATTTAGGTGCCCTCTTGGGAGCGTTTTCGCCGTCGAGTCATTTTTGCTATACTAAGCGCTCATTCCATGAATTTAGTCGTCCCCACGCCACGGCGGTGAGAAATGTGAAAACAAGTACAAGGTCGCGCGTTTCGACGCCGGATCTTATCTTAGAGTTACGGCGAATCCAAGACGAGCACGGGTATCTACCCCAATCAACCTTACGGGAAGTGGCCGATCGCTTGGGCGCTCCTATGAGCTATATCTATGGGGTCGTCACTTTTTTCGACGAGTTTTCGCTTGAGCGACGCGGTCGTCATAATGTTTGTGTCTGTCGCGGCTCTGCCTGCGGAGTCAAGGGCGGTAAGGACATTATCTCTGCCGCCGCAGATGTGCTGGGCGTCGGGCCCGGCCAAACAACCCCTGATTTTGAGTACACGCTGGAGACCGTATCGTGCTTCGGAAATTGTGCCGTCGCACCGGCGATGTTGGTCGATAAAGAGTTGTACGGCGATTTAACACCGGAACGCGTCAGAAGTCTCCTGGATAGTGATGACTGAGACCGCCAGAGCTGAAGAGATGGCCAGGCTCCTAGAGGGCGCAGACCCGGATGTCGGCGACAAGGTTCGTATTGGCGTCTGTTCCGGTGCCGGTTGTCGGGCCTTGGGGGGACAGGCGGTTTTGGCAGCCCTGACGGCAGCGGCAGAGGCACGCGGGTTAGGAGAGACTGTTAAGGTTTTTGGGGTTGGTTGCCCCGGATCCTGCCAGCAAGGGCCAGTCGTGATCGTTGATCCACCGGCTTATTTTTATCAAAAAGTCGCCTCTAGCGATGCTGCTGATATTCTGGAGGCGGCGGTCGCCGGTAAAGTAGTCGAGCGCCTGCTGTTTAAAGATCAGGTAACGGGAGAGGCCTACCAGACTGTTCCGGAGGTCCCATTCTTCAAGCATCAAGAGCGAGTCGTTCTCCGACATAGCGGGGCCATCAACCCTGAGAGCATAGAAGACTATATTTCGGTCGGAGGCTTTCAAGCTCTAGTCAAGGCGGTTACGTCTCTCACTGGGCCCGAGATTATTGAAGAGATCAGTCGCTCGGGTTTGCGTGGTCGGGGTGGCGCAGGGTATGCGGTGGGCGAAAAATGGCGACGCTGCCGCGAGGCGCCCGGCGATATTAAACATTTGATCTGCAATCGCAGCTCTCTGGAGGGCCTTGATTTTCAGATCCTAGAAGGCCTGATCATCGCGGCTTTTGCTGTTGGCGCTACGTCAGGGGTTGTCTATTTAAGGCAGCAGAACCAGAAAACTGTCACCCAAATGCGCGCGGCGGTGAAAAAAGCCTATGAATTCGGTCTCTTAGGTCAAGGCATTCTTTCGTCCAATTTCAATCTTGACCTGGAGATTTACGAGAGCGACAGTGCGTTTGTCGCCGGTGAGGAAACAGCGATGATTGCCGCGATCGAGGGCGAGCGAGCTGTTCCGCGAGTTCGCCCACCATACCCGACAGAAGAGGGGCTTTGGGGTCGACCAACCCTTATCAGCAACGCGGAGACGTTTGCCAACGTTCCAGCCATTATCGGCCAAGGAGCGGACTGGTTTCGGAGTCTGGGGACGCTCGAAAGTCCCGGAACTAAAGTCTTCTCATTGACCGGCAAGGTTCGTAATGGCGGGCAAGTTGAATTGGAGCTGGGGACGTCTATTGAAACACTCATCTATGAGATCGGCGGTGGCATCCCTGGAGACCGGGCGTTTAAAGCTCTCCATGTGGGCGGGCCGTCCGGGGGTTCCGTTCCGGCTGCTGCTTTAGATATGCCGCTTGATTATGAGAGCATCGAGGCTGTCGGGGCGATTGTCGGGACAAGCGATCTCGCGGTCCTCGACGAGTGCACCTGCATGGTTGAGACGGTCAGCTCTTTCATCAACCTAATGGCTGATGAGTCGTGCGGGAAGTGTGCGCCTTGTCGGATCGGCACCAAGCGGATGGCGGAGATGGTTGACGACATCATCAACGGTCGGGCTGAATTAGGCCTTCTGGCCGAATTGGAGGCACTGGCCAAAGTCGTTAAGACCACTTCTCTCTGTGGGCTCGGTCGGACAGCGCCCAATCCTATTCTGACAACACTCAAGCATTTTCGGAGTGAATACGAGGACCATATAACCGCCAAGAAGTGCTCTGCAGCCACCTGTTCGGCGCTAGTAAAAGCCCCTTGCAGCCACACCTGTCCAGCGGGAGTAGATGCGCCCAGTTATATTGCTCTGGTCGCTCAGGGTCGCTATGACGAAGCTATCGCGATCCACCGGGAGCGGAATCCGTTCCCTTCAATATGCGGACGAGTCTGCCATCATCCCTGCGAGGCTCGCTGTAAACGCGGTCAGCTGGACGAACCGATCGCCATCGCCCTAATCAAGCGCTTTATGTCCGACAAGGCCGCTCCGATACATCCGGAATTTCCTCGTGATCCGAGCAATCAGCACCGTCAGGTAGCAGTAGTTGGGGCCGGCCCGGCTGGGCTAGCCTGTGCCTACTATCTCGCCTTGGTCGGCTACAGCGTCACCGTGTTTGAATCTTTGCCGGTCGCCGGGGGGATGATGAAAGTTGGGATCCCGGATTTTCGGTTGCCAACGGAAATCCTTGAAAAAGAGATAGAGGCGATCATCGATGCCGGCGCAAAGATAGAGACCGGCAAAGCTCTTGGCCGTGATTTTACGATCGACGGCTTGTTTGAGGCCGGACATCAAGCGGTGTTTCTCGGCACTGGCGCCCATGCCGGCAATCAGATGGGGCTGGACCGCGAGACTGATCTAGACGGAGTGATTGACGGAGCGGCGTTTTTGCGGGCAGTTAATCTTGGGGAACCCCTGAGGGCGGGCCGGCGAACAGTTGTTGTCGGTGGCGGCAACGTCGCTATCGATGCGGCTAGAGCGGCGCTACGCCAAGGGGCGGAGCAGGTGAAGGTAGTCTATCGTCGGACAGAGAAAGAGATGCCGGCTTATGAGTGGGACATTCGGGAGGCGCGAGAAGAGAACATTGTACTGGACTTCCTGGTAAGTCCGGTCGGCTTGGTGGAACAAGATGGCCGGTTGACTGGAATAAAGTGTCAGCGGATGGTTCTTGGTGCGCGAGACGACCAAGGACGCCGCCGCCCTGAGCCAGTCGCGGGTTCAGACTTTGTGGAGGAGGCCGATATGGTCATTGCTGCCATCGGACAGTCTCCGGACCTGGATTATCTGCCAGAGGACAGTGAGCTCAGGGGTCGATGGGGGCGCCTGGGGGTCTCTTCTGAGACGTTGATGGGCGATAGAGCCGGGGTCTTCGGAGGCGGAGACGCCGTCAGCGGACCGGCGAGTGTTGTTGAGGCTGTTAGACACGGGCAACTGGCGGCGGCGGAGATCGAGAAATACCTGACCGGAGCCAGTCTGATCGATCTGCAGCTGGCAGCGGCTGAACATCGCCGGATCGAACCGATCCCAGAGGAAGAGTTCCAGGCTGCTGGCATAGTCAGGCGTTCGCCGCCGGAAGCCGATCCGCAGGCGCGCCAAGGTGACTTCCGTGAGGTCGTGCTGGCGTTGGCGGAAAATGATGCTCGAGAGGAAGCGGCTCGCTGTCTGAGGTGTGATCTTGATGAAGACTAAAACTGAAACTTTTGAAATAACTTTGAATGGCTCGTCTGTTTCGGCCAGGGGCGGCGAGACGATCATGGAAGTGGCCGATCAGGCCGGAGTGATAATACCTCGGCTTTGTCATGACCCCCGGCTAAAACCAAGCGGTGCTTGTCGTCTATGCATAGTCGAGGTCGAAGGTGACGCCGCTCCCGTTCCGGCTTGTGCGACTGTCGCCCGGGCCGGTATGACAGTTGAAACGGACACGGATGAGATCCGGGAGTTGCGTCGCGCCTTGATCGACTTATTCTTGTCGGATCATAACTCCGACTGTCTGACCTGCTCCAGTTGCGGGTCGTGTAGCCTGCAGGAATACGCCTACGAATACGGAGTCCGCGAGACAAGTCTCGCCGGCCGCGCTCAACACAGAGTAATCGACCAGGATCCGGATCCATTCATCGCCCGTGACATGTCAAAATGCATTTTGTGCGGACGGTGCGTGAGGATCTGCGACGAGGTGGAGGCGGCTTTCGCCATCGGCTGGCAGGGCAAGGGGTTTGACACCGGTGTCGGCACACCATTTGGCGCCTCGCTCAAGAAGACGCCTTGCGAATTTTGCGGGCAGTGTGTCTCTACCTGTCCGACGGGAGCCTTGACCGATGCGCTGAGCGTGGGCAAAGCTCGTGATTGGGAGACGACCAAGACGCTGACTACTTGTGGCTATTGCGGCGTGGGATGTGCGCTTGAACTGCACGCTAAGAACGGAGAGATCGTCAGGGTCACGGCGCCGACCGGCGTCAATAACAACAACGGTAATCTTTGTGTTAAGGGGCGCTATGGGTACACATTTATCAACCATGCTGAGCGACTGACCACTCCCTTGATCAAAAAAGATGGGCGGTTTGTTGAGGCCAGTTGGGATGAAGCTCTGACACTGGTGGCCGACAAGCTAGGAGCTATCAAGGAGGACCACGGGCCGGGCGCGCTGGCCGCGCTGGCTTCTGCTAAGTGTACGAACGAAGAGAACTATGTCTTCCAAAAATTCGCGCGGGTGGGACTCGGAACCAACAATGTCGACCACTGTGCTCGGCTGTGCCATTCGTCGACAGTGGCTGGTCTAGCTATTGCTTTCGGCAGCGGGGCGATGACCAATTCCATAAAAGACCTTGAAGAAGCGGACACCATCCTGGTCATAGGCTCGAATACGACTGAAGCTCATCCGATCATCGGGCTCGGACTTATCCAGGCGGTTCGCGAGAAGGGCGCCAAACTTATCGTTATAGATCCGCGGGGCATCAAGCTGACAAAATTTGCTGACATCTGGCTGGCGCAACAGCCTGGCTCCGATGTGGCTGTGCTTAACGGACTGATGCACGTCATTTTGGAAGAGGGCTTGGCCGACGAAGCGTTTATCGCTGCCAGGACAGAGGATTTTGAGGCTCTCAAGAAAGTTCTCCCCGAGTACTCGCCCGAAAAAGTTGAGGCGATATCAGGTATTCCCGCAGAAGACCTGCGTGAAGCGGCCCGTCTTTTTGGGCGGGCGGTGCGAGGGACGATCATCTATTCCATGGGGATTACTCAGCATACGACGGGAGTAGACAATGTCCTCAGCGTTGCCAATCTAGCCATGATGACCGGTAATATCGGGCGCGCCGGCACTGGGGTCAATCCACTCCGGGGCCAGAATAACGTCCAGGGATCCTGCGATATGGGCAGCTTGCCGGATGTCTATCCCGGCTATCAGAAGGTCGACAATGCCGCGGCTCGAGAAAAGATGTCTCGAGCCTGGGGGGCGGAGTTGCCTGTGGAGCCGGGGCTGACGATCGTTGAGATAATGAATGCCGCTGCCAAAGGGGATATCAAGGGGATGTATGTGATGGGGGAGAACCCGATGCTTTCAGACCCTGATGTTGGGCATGTTGAAGAGGCTCTAGAAAACTTAGATTTCCTGGTGGTGCAGGATATATTTCTGACAGAAACTGCCTCAATGGCCGATGTAGTTCTGCCTGGAGCAACGTTTGCTGAGCGTGACGGCACCTTTACTTCGACCGAGCGCCGGGTTCAGCGGATCGCCAAGGCGATCGAGCCGCTTGGCCAAGCACGCGATGACTGGAAAATAATCACTGCGTTGTCTACGGCCATGGGTTATCCCATGAAATACTCAAGCGCGGAAGAGATCATGACCGAGATCGCCTCAGTCGCCCCGTCATATGGCGGTATCAGTTATGAGCGGATAGCTCGTGAAGGTGGGCTGCAGTGGCCTTGTCCCGATGCCGACCATCCGGGAACAGCTATCTTGCATAAGGATGCGTTTGCTCGTGGTCTTGGCCGCTTTCACGGCGTTGAATACCGCCCCCCGGCCGAAGAGCCTGACGTTGAGTTTCCCCTGGTGTTGACGACTGGGCGGGTATTACAGCAATACCATACCGGCACAATGACCAGGCGCTCCGAGGGTATCGATGAGATCAGCTGTGTCGGATGCGCGGAAATAAGTCCGAGAGACGCTAAAGATCTGGGAATATCGAAGGGTGATACGATCCGCTTGATTACTCGCCGGGGGGAGATTGAGGCGACAGCCAAAGTAACCAGGCGCTCTCGGCCGGGTATCGTTTTCATGCCGTTTCACTATAAGGAAGCGCCGGCCAATAAGCTGACCAACCCAGCGCTCGATCCGATCGCGAAGATTCCTGAATTCAAGGTCTGCGCGCTGCGCGTAGAGAGGGCTTGACCTTAGGAGTGATCCGAAAGCGTGCTATGTTTCACAAGCTATCTGATATATACTCTGAACCGGGTCGGCATCGCCGTCCCATTTTCTCAGTTGATGACTAAGGAGGGTCAATGAACAAAAAGTCGGGTAAGTTTTCCTGGCTCTTGATTTGCCTGGTGGCAGTCTTGTCGGCCTTAATGATAGCTGGTTGTTCGAATGCGACGCCGACGACGTCGACGGAGCTTCCAGACGAGACCCTCTCTGACGAAGCGAATACGGATGATGAAGACGATGACGAGGACGCCCCGGCCCCCCCAAAAGTTGACGAATATCTAGTTGTCGGCGAGTTTTCCGGCAGCGGCAATGGTGATACTGGAACATTTACTATCAACACTGAGGATTTCTGGCGGGTGACTATCAGCCGCGAAGGTGCGGACTCGCCGCTGACTGCCTCTCTGTATGTAGCCGGGGAGTCACCCGAGAGTTCCCCTCATCATGGCCAGGTTGTCCTGAATGGGAACGGACCACAGACCTGGAATTTTGCTGAGACCGGTGATTTTATTTGGCGAATAGAGACCGGGGATCAGCCATGGAAGATCGTTGTAGAAGATCTCGAATACGTTTACGCTGAATAGCGCGTTGAAGCGGCCGACAGGCCGTGGGCGGGACGTTTCGGTCGCTTAGAACCGAGATGATGCCAGAGTGAACTGGAGGGACCCGGAGTTTCGGCGTGATTTGCTGATACTGGGGTCATGGAAAGACAAGAGAGTAAGGCGCCGCCTGGTGATCGCGCTTCTGGCCGTGCTGTTCCTAGTCATCTTTCTAGCCTATTGGACTGGAAGGCCTTTCGGGACGAATCCAGCTCTGTGTGGGCAGTTCTGTCACGTTACCTATGGCGAATATCAAAGCTGGACCCAGTCGACCCACGCTGAAGTGCCTTGTCATTTTTGCCACCTCGATTCTCCCTTGCAGAAACTCGTTAATCCGGCGGTCAGGTTCGTCAAGACGCAACTGGACTCGTTTGAAAAACCGGTCAATGCCGACAGTCAGTATAGCCAGGAACATATTCCAAAGGAGCGCTGTTTGCGCTGCCATGCCACAGACGCGCCGGTTCGCTCGAGACAGAAAATACCACTGCCTGAAGGGGCGATGCACGAGGCCCATCTGGCCTTTGAAATACCCTGCACGGCCTGCCACAACCGGATCGCTCACAGTGGCGCTGAAGCTTTCGAGCCCATTAGAAGCTGGGCTCCAGAGTTTGAATATCAAGATTTTCTGAACATGCGCGAGGGGTGCTGGCGGTGCCACAGCACGGACGGTTCGTGGCGTAACGAGGAAACCTTGAAGTTTGTTGAAGGCCAGGTGCCGCCGACAGAATGTCAGACCTGCCATGAGGCTACCTGGGCCCTGATGCCGCGTGATGGTGTTATCAATCATGACGATGTCAAAGGGGTGGCCTGGCAGTCGGGGGAACGGCATGGCAAGGAAGCACGAAAAGATTTCTTTGTCTGCCTAGGCTGCCATGATCGCTATGCCAGGGCCAAGGGGTCAAAGAACCCTCCGGATTGCAGCGACGCTTGTCATGGCGGGATAGTCATGCCGCACGATATACCCAAATGGAGCGAATTCTATGAAGGAGTCGAGCGGGTCGTAGTCGACCAAGCACGCTGGCGCTTGGTCCATTACAAGATAGCTGAAGCACAAGGGGTCAAGCGAGCCGCAGATGGGCGGGCTGTCGATCCCAAAAAGACGTGTTCAAAATGTCATCGGCGTGGCGGGCAGAGTGAGAACTTCTGCGACGACTGTCATCACCGTGATTTCCTAAATGATACTAAGGAAAAGATCACCGCGAAGATCCTAGCGAGCGGCTCCCGCTGGCGGACGCAACATCCGACAGCAGTAAAAAACCTGGGCACCGACAAGTGCACCGAGTGTCATGCCTTTGAGTTCTGCAGTGGCTGCCACACCAGCGGTGTGGCTCCCTAACGTCCGCAGTTAGGTAGGTGTCGGCTCTTCCTCGGCATCCTTGGACAGCAGCCGGGGCTCATTGACAAAAGTATGACCGTGCTTGCAGGTGTAGATGGTGCGGCCCCGTGGATCTTTGCCGACCGGCTTGCAGCGCCAACTACGATCCCAAGGACACTGGACACCGATCACATACGCCATCAGCAGCGCCAGACCGATGATCACCAAGATGGCGACAAGCACCAGCACCCACCAAGTAAACAAAGGGTTCTGGGCGGTAGCTTCAAAAAAGATCGGACTGACGTTCAGGCTCAGACGAGCCTGGGCGACATCTTTCTCGTAGGAGTTGGAATCAGTAACGCCTATCACGAAATTAGTCTCTGCCACCTGGGGTGTCTTCCCGGAGATCACGCCGGTAAATCCATCCAAAAGTAGACCGCGGGGCAACTCGCCACGCTCTATCGACCAGGTGTATGGCGGCACGCCACCCCGGGGTGCCAGGGCGACATTGTATTCTCGGCGGACTACAGCGTCCGGCAGTTCGTCAGTGGCGATAGTCAGCGGTTCCACGCGCTCCTCTGTCAGAATAGCCCGGTCACGTACTGTAAGCAGAAACTCCTGCTCAAAAGAGCTGGAGGCAGAATCTTCAACACGGAAGGTGAAGCGCCAGTCGCCGCTGGTCTGAAGAATCCCCATTAGGCGGTCATCTTGGAGTATGAGCCCCGGCGGGAGCCCATCAATGACTGACCAAAAGTAAGGCTCTTCGCCACCAGTCGCGGCCAGGGTGATGTCGTAGTGGCGGCCCACCGCTCCGGGTGTCATCTGGTCCGTGGCGATCTCCAAAGGCATGTTCCCGAGCACAGGACGATCCGACGGCTTGCGGACGCGCAAGACCAGCGGTTGTTTGACAACCAGTTTTTTGCCTTCGCTGCTGTCGGCTACTTTTAGGACAAAGCGGTAGGTGCCTTCTAGCTCAGGCGCACCTTCAACTGTGCCGGTTTTTTTGTCCAAAACAACGTTCTCAGGCAGCCGGCCTTCATCGATCGACCAGCTGTACGGTTCGACTCCACCGACCGCGGCCAGCGAGATCTTGTAGGCAGCGTCTGATCTGGCGTCGGGAAGCGTATCGGTGACGACTCGAAATTTGCTTGGCATCACCAGTCCGGAGATGATAACGAAAAACATCAAGAAGAGGAAAGTGATCGCTCCGACCAGGTTTGCGAGCACATCCAGAAACGACAGATTTCCAAACGCTGGGTCGCCGGAGGATTTGCGACGGGCCACGAGCTAGTCTCCGACTTTTATCTTGATACCGGTAGAAAGTTCCTTAAGCGGCGGCAGCAGTTGATCGAAAGCCAACTTGTTCTGTTCCAGGGCGGTCCTGGTCTGCTTTTGCTGTTCCTCCAGGACAACTCGTGTTTCCTTGCCGATCTCAGCCAGGGCCAACTGGGTCTGTTTAGCCAGCTCAGTCAGGGCGATTTTGGTCTGCTTCTGCTGTTCAGTCAGAGCTTTTCCGGTTTCCGCCTGCAGTTTTTCGAACGACCCTTGCATGGTCTCGATTGCTTCAAGGTTAGCTTGAAGAATATTAGAGAGGTTGGCGACCTCTCCTAAGCCCGCCACAAAACCCTCAACGGCCTTACCGCGGTCAACAATATTGCCAAGGTGTGACAGGAGTTGGGACAATTGTGTTTGGAAGACATTCTCGCTTTTGTCGCGAGAATCCATGAAACTTTCGAATCTAGCCTGGATAGTCTCGATTAGCTTGGGGATTCGATCTTCATCCTGCTTGTCCATTGATTTTATCAGCTCACTGAAGTCAGATCGCATCGTGTTGGAGAGCTCTCCAACAGAGTTAACCATCCGCTCGGTTAACTCCTGAATACCCCCAAGTATCTTAGAAACGCCTGGATCTGGCACAAAGATTTTGTTGACCACTTCTGAGATGCAGAACTCATCCACCGCGGAAAGAAAGACTTCTTCCCGGCGCTGAGCCGCATACATTGCCATCATCAGGATGGCGCTTAGCACCAGAGCTAACAGGGTGGTATCAAAGGCGATGCCTAGACTAAACGTGGCCGACGCCAGCATCGGCCGAACGGCACTCAAGCTCATCGCGCCCTCGCCGCTGACAACGCCGGCGAAACCTGAAATGGCGCGACTAATTCCCAAGACGGTACCGAGAAACCCGGCGACCGGGATAAACCAGACTGCAAAGCGGACCGAACGATAGCTGGCGTCGGCGATCTCTCGGTCGATGTCGCTCATTGTATTTAAGACATCATGCACTTGCGACGTATCATGGGTGTGGACTAGCCGCTGTAGGGCAGTGTCAAAGCGACGCACAATGGCCAGATTTTTTCGCTCGGGCGAGAAGCTTCGTATTTTTCCCGACACGACGGCCGCGGTTTCGGCGCCGTAAGGCCACTTGGTCAGCTCAGGAAACTCCAGCAAGCTAAAACCGCTACTTTCCTTATTGATCACTGGAAATTTTAGGATCACGAACCACATGCCAAAGAAGAAGGTCAGCGTCGAGACATATTGGATTAGGCTTCGCTCGAGGAACAGCGTGAGCACCGCTCCGATGACCGGGAGATCTTCGGCGCCGCCAAGCTTTAGCCCCCAGAGCACCCCGAAAAAGATAACAGTCGAAATCGCAGTCCGGATCGACACTTGCCGGCTGGATACATTGAGAAGCCCCTCAGAGTACCGGAGATAATCCTTGCTGCCACCGACTGTGGGCGCCGGAATCTCGTCGAGCTTGTTCGCCATACGAACCCCCTGTTTGAATGCGGTGCTCCAGAACAGCAACTAAGTAAACTAGGGAGATACTACTAGGAAACTAGCGGTGGCTCAAGCTCCAGCCAGTCGATCGAGCATCACAGAGATCAGTGACCCCAGGGTTTGCAGATGAGCGGCACCGACCTTATCAAGGCTGTCCTCAGGCTGGTGGTGGAAAGGATAGGTAGCAGCCCCGAAGGAGACAGTCGGCAGGCCGGCTTTTTCGAATGATTGGTGATCGCTCAGGCGCACCGAGTAACCGCGGTCCTTGACGAATTCTACCCCGCGTTCGGCGGCGAGCTCAGCGCCAAGCTCCACCAAGAAGCGGTCGCCTCGGCGCAAATTGCCGATGGCGTATCCGGCCTCCGGCCAACCCACCATGTCTATATTAATGTACCCGATGGCGGCATCTTTTCCAGCCTCCGTTAAGTCACCGACGTAGGCCAGCGATCCGGCGTACGAGTCGCGAGCGGGATTCTCGTTTTCCTCGCTACTGAATAACATGAAGCGTAGATCGTAGGGGAAGCTGGCTTGACGCATGATCCTGGCTGTTTCCAAAACCACGCTGACCCCGCTGGCGTTGTCATTGGCGCCGGTAGTTCCGGAAACAGTATCATAGTGGGCGCCAATGCCCAGCCAGGGAGGGGTGATCGTGGCGGAACGGGGCGCCGTTCCCGGCTTTACCGCCAAGATGTTGTTGGCTATCTGACCATTGGGGGCGCGAAAAGCCTGCCGGCTGACGTTGTAGCCAAAATTGATCAACGTCAATTCTATATAGTCGGCCGCCGACCCCTCCTCAATGCTGCCCGAGACCCGCGGGCCAAAAGAGACTAGTTTGCCAACATGTTCAAGAGCAAGGTCGCCGTCAAACTTCCAGGCGGCAGCGGTCGCCACCGTGGGTGTGGCCGCCTGCCCAGATGCTTCAAATACTCCGATCGTCACTGCCAGGGGAGTGTCCCGCGTCTGCACCACCAGGGAGTCTCTCTGGTGTCTCCAAACAAGAGCACTAAGAGTCGCCGCCGCTGACAAGCCTATGATCAGCACGCCTATGATCAGCGCCTGCACCACTATCCCGGTCCGTTTTTGTCGGCGATTACGGTGTCGCGTTGATCTGGCCTCAGATTGCATGGCCATAGTCTAACGGTCATCAGCAGAAACCGCACTATTTGTACAAAAAACTTGCTTGAGGGACTAAAGGTTTTGGCAGAACAGCCGATAAAAGAGTTAAGCAATGAGTAAG
The DNA here is from genome assembly GCA_964196305.1 of uncultured Acidimicrobiia bacterium. Taxonomy (GTDB): domain Bacteria; phylum Actinomycetota; class Aquicultoria; order CAJVYJ01; family JAUVQD01; genus DAOUYN01. The sequence continues at coordinate 1,721 of CAXMSJ010000072.1, read as the reverse complement.
GCAAGGCCAGTCATTTGCACAAGTAGTCGAGAAAAAGGAGAAGCAGATGGTGGCGTTAAGTTACGAAGCGGAGATCGGGACGAGGCTTCGGAATATCAGGGAAAGCCAAACGTTAAGCCGCAAAGATGTTGAGGAACGGACCAGCTACGAGTTTAAGGAATCGATCCTCGCTATGTACGAAAACGGTCGTCGTCGGATACCGACACCGCGACTTAAGAAATTGGCTGATTTCTACGGAGTTTCTACGGCTTTCTTGCTCGGTGAGAATTTGGCCATGAATACTCCAGCGCGGGCGTATGATATCGAAGCCATGTTGGCTTCGGATCCGAAGTATTCGGATGATGAAAAAGAACTCTTACTCCATGTTATTGGGGTTATCAAGGCAAAACGAAGAGCTGAAGGCAAGAACTGAGGGAGTGGGCACGGTGGCGCTGAAAACATATGTGCAATACCGTCAGAAAGCGGAAGCACTCGCACAAGAATTCGGGTTTACAGAGCCCCCGGTAGATGTGCGCGCTATAGCAAAAGGGCTGGAGATAGAGATTATCGAGATGACTCTCCCCAGTTGGTTTTTTGGGGTACTCGTCAATATGAAAGGCGAGTTCTACATCTCTCTTAACAAGGGAATGCCCGAGCACCGCAAGAATTTCACTATTGCTCACGAGATCGCGCACCATCAGTTGCACGGCGATGAGCTGGCCTATATGAAGAACGCCAAGCGCGAGTATTTCCATCGCGAAGCCGACGTATTCGCTGCCGAGCTAACGATGCCCAGCGATTTGGTGCGAGAAGAAGCTCAAAAATGGTGCAATGACTATCGATTCTTGGCGTCGCAATTCGGCGTTAGCGAGACGGCGATGGTACGAAAACTCCAGGAATTGCAATTACTGAGGAATATCCCCTACGAGTGCCGGAACTAAGGCGCGCGTCCAGGATTAGTGTAGAAAGGAGGTTGAAAACAATGGAAGGAAGTCTCACAGGTTTTTCACTCAAAGAGGTTTTCGAGATGCTGGGTGCAACCGCAAAAACAGGCATTTTGGAGGTAACCGGTGTTGACGAGGAAGAAGGCAGGGCCTGTTTCCGCGATGGACTGCTTTATTGGGCGTGTGTCCAGCCGGAGCCGGAAGATTTGAGCGAGCACCATGGGCGCCTCAAGGATCGGATAGAAGATTCAGTCTTTGAGATCTTCGAATGGGACAGTGATACCTACCGGTTCAATGCCGGCGAAACGATCGACAAGGGCTCAAAAAGCGGGTTGAAAGTGGACACAGTCTTAGTGGATGTCTCCAGGCGACGGGCGGAATGGGCGGAGATCAGACAAGAGATACCGTCGATGAGCGCCAGGATCGGCATCATCAGCAAGATGGAGGCCGAAACTGTGACGCTGACGCGAGCGCAGTGGGAGATCTTGGCGGCGGTTGGGCACGGGAGTACGGTCGAAGATATTCGTCTGGCGCTTAATGAGAGCCCGCTGGGTCTCTGTCGCACGTTGTGCGAGATGAGCAGAGCCGGCTTGATCCGCTGTCTCGGAGAGATCGTTGAAGCAGAGCCTGTCTCTGGGAAGGCCACCAAGCAATCACCAGCGAAAACTAAGAGCAGCAAGAAGTACATCAGTCGCAGTCTGATCGACGATGAGGAAAAAGCTAATGCAGTGCCGGCAGAGTGGGCCAGCTATTATCAGTTGCTTGACTCACGGCAAGAAACCATACAGCCCGACAGGG
>CAXMSJ010000071.1:0-5987 GCA_964196305.1 uncultured Acidimicrobiia bacterium | reverse complement strand
CTTATTGTCAATATAATTCCCCATATTGTCAACCTTGATCTCATAATTCTAGACAATTAGCATGGCATAACTGCAGAAAATATGAGGATGGAGGAAACGAGTGACTCACGCTTGTTGTCTTTTGACTTGAAACGGGTATCTGGCTATCTATCCACCTACTGTGACCTGTGTACGCCCGAAGGGATTCGAACCCCCGACTCTCGGATTAGAAATCCGATGCTCTATCCTGCTGAGCTACGGGCGCGTGAGAACCGTGTCATTATACCTCAGGAGGCATGGTTAGAGACCGAAGGCAACGGAAGTCATTGATATCGAGCCATAAATACACCGATCAGCAAAGAAGGTGGCCTGGTCATCCGAATCGGCGGCCCCCAGCGCATAGAGCAGCGGCCAATAGTGCTCCGGCGTCGGCACACTCTTTTGAGCGGCCTCCCCCATGGAACCGTACTGAACCAGTTGCTCGTTCTCGTGATTTTGAATCAACTCATTGGTAGTCTGTCGGAACTCCTCGGCCCATCCGTAGCCGCGCTCTGGAGTAGCCGGGTCAATCAACCTTAAATTGTGAACGATGTTGCCACTCCCCAGGATGAGTACGCCGTCATCGCGAAGCGGGCGAAGCTCCTTGCCCAGCTCATAGTGGGCAGTGCCCGACAGGTTGTAGTTAAGACTCAATTGAACAACTGGAATCTCTGCCAGCGGAAACATCCGTGAAAGCGGCACCCACACACCATGGTCTAATCCCCAAGATTCGTCCGGCACGACAGTGGCTGTCTTGATTAACGATTGAACCTCTCGCGCGAGCTCAGGGTCTCCCGGGGGACGATAGAGCATCTCATAAAGCGGCTCAGGGAAACCGCCGAAATCATGAATAGTCTGCGGGTGTTCTACCGTAGTGACCAGCGTTTTATCAGTATACCAGTGCGCGGAGACAGCTATGATCGCCCGCGGTTGGCCCAGGCGCCGGGCCAGCTTCCCCCAGGCATCAACAAACTCGTTGTCGTCCACCGCATTCATCGGCGAACCGTGACCGATGAATGCAACGGGCATTCTTTTCTCGTGGGCCATGTACTCCCCCAATCAAGACCTATCAGTGAGCGGACGACGGGTCTCGAACCCGTAACCAACAGCTTGGAAGGCTGTGACTCTACCAATTGAGTTACGTCCGCGCGCCTCTCGCTTCATTGTAGCAATGTCGCAAAGAGCGTTGTAGTCGAGTCGGGGTGAGAGGATTCGAACCTCCGGCCTCCTGCTCCCAAAGCAGGCGCGCTAGACCAAGCTGCGCTACACCCCGAGCGTGCCCGAGTATTATATCCGAACCAACAGCCTTGAAGAAATCCACCTTGTGATAAACTTGTGGAGAAACAAGATGGAGGTCGCTATGTGTAAGGCTCAGACAAGAACTTGTAAGTGCGGCGCAAACACCGCAGTACTACATTTTGGCAACAACATCCTGCCCGAAAATATCGTGCGGGAACTCTACTGCCCCGTCTGTGATCAGGTGGAATTCGATGCCGAGACCATGATAAAGGACAACGGCTGGATCATCGACTACGAAGTAGAGGGAGCGCGTCTTTTTGCTCATGAGTTCCCGGCAGAACCAGAGGCAGTTACACCGGAATTTATTTTTGACAATGGCTTTTGCACCTGGGTCGGCTATACGCCCACAGACCATAACGATAGCCTGAAAGAAAAGGAACAGATCATCGCGCTGGCCAAAACCGACCGGAAGCGCTACTTCGAAGAGATGAAAGATTGGTCGAACAGCCGAGTGCAAAAACTAGCAGATGCCGGCTGGCGCAAAGCCAAACAGACCGTCTAACAACTCTTAGGCGTTCTTCTTGATACACTTGGCCATCTGCAGATAGGCCCCGACATTCGGCAACTGACGTCGTAGAGTGAACTGCCTGGAGAGCATATCTTCAAACTCGCTCGAGTTCAGGCGGCAATAATAGATGCCGCCCGGATGATACCCCTCTTTGGGTCCGAATAGCCGCCAGTACCAGGAATCACGGTAGACGCTGATAGCGAAGGTCCCGCGCGTCTTTAATATCCGGGCCGCCTCATCAACCGCCATGTTCCGCATTGATGCTCCGGGTAGATGCTCAAATACTTGGCTGCTGAGAATCTTGTCCGCCACTTCATCCCTTAAGGGAAGGCGGTTGATATCTGCTTGTACCCAACCAACGTTGCCGGCGCGGCACTTCTGGCGAGAACGGGCCAGAGATTCGATCGAAAAATCCACGGCCAGCGTAAAATGGGCGGCCTGCGCCACGCGGGCCGTCAGCCGCCCGGTACCAGCCCCTAGTTCGACCACCAGATCAGCCGGGTCGGGGTCTAGCAATCCCATCGTCAAAGGAATCTCGATAGTCGAGAGCAGCCTTAAAAAGGTCAAGGAATCGTACTTGCCGGCCTGCTCATCGCGAGCGCATCTCTCTTTTTCCTTGTCCTCAGCCCCAGTGGTGCCGGGCGACTGGTGCAAAAGACGGGGAATCCCCGCTATGACGGCGAATTCATCGCCGCAATGAGGGCAGCGCAACTGGGCTGTCTCGATCTCGATCTGGTGGCAAGCACGACAGGCTGTGGGGCCAGGCAGGTCGACGCCGCGCTCTAAGTGGCGGTCTTCCTTGGCGCAGTATCTCTCGCAAACGGGGCCGGAACCCAATACTTCGCTCGAAGAATCAACCTGGAGTTCAAGCGGAAAGTGTCTGTCATCTGGACAAGCAAGCTTGTCCAGCATCATGTGCTTCAAGAGCGTTGGGCCGCCGTAGCGGCTTGGCTGCGGAGTCGCCACAACAGAGCGCCACAACCAACGACCGCGGCCAAGCTGACCAGTTGTGCAATTCGAAGAGGTCCAAACATCAAGCTGTCTGTCCGCAAGCCCTCGATAAAGAAGCGCCCGAACGAATAGTAGATACCATAAAAGAGCAGCAAAGACCCCTTAGGCCAAGACACCGGCGTCCTCACTTGAAGGCGACTGAGGTAGAGCAAGATAGCAAAACCGACTAAATTCCAGACCGACTCATAAAAAAAGGTAGGATGAAAATGGGTAGAAGCGGCAAATTCAAGCGGGCGTCTGGCCGGCTCGATAAAGATCGCCCAGGGAAGGTCTGTCGGCGTCCCGAAAGCTTCTTGGTTCATATAGTTACCCCATCGGCCAATAGCCTGACCGAGAAGCATGCTGGGAATCATCAGATCCATCCAGAGAAGCCAGTCTAACTTATGTCGCCGCGTATAAATGAACGTCGCCAGAAAAGCACCGATCAGCGCCCCGTGAATAGCGATACCACCGTGCCAAATCGCTATTATCTCGCCCGGTTCACGTATGTAATCAGATAGACTGAAGAGCACATAATAAGCCCGGGCCCCAATCAACGCGCTGATCAGACCATAGACCAATATATTAGTCAGATGTTCTGGGTCTTCCCCAGCCGCTCGCACGCGCTTGAAAGCGACGTAGTACCCGACCATCACCGCCGAGGTGATAATCAAACCATACCATCTGACCTGCAAAGGCCCTAGTGATATTGCAACTTCAGATCCCGTTGTTCCCGCCTCCTCTAATAACGGCGATTATATCATGGGGCTCAGGCAAAAACGGTTGGCACACAGATGACGTTGGAACTGGCAAGGGGAAGACCGTGTGGTCTTCCCCCGCCGGAAAGGAGATGAAGGCGCCAATTACGATACCCCTATGGCACCCACACAACATTTGTAACATATTAAAATCGGCTGCACATCCCCCATGTGGGGGATATGTCATTCAGGTGTTTCATCACGAAACTGCTCTACTTTTACTAGCTTGTGGCGGATCGCATGAAGCACCGCATGCATTCGGTCAGGCTGTCCGAGCTTTTCCAGGACATGACTAACGTGTGATTTAATCGTCTCTTCACTGACAAGCATCTTCTCGGCCATCTCCTTGTTTCTCAAGCCCCGCGCCATCAAACCAAGGATTATTTGTTCCTGCTCTGTGAGGTCATGGTCATCAGAATGGGTGGTGGCCGGCCGCCGGCTTAGCCGCTCGACGACGCGCCGAGCCACCTGGGGCTGAAGATAGGAAATACCGCTTTCGACCGCCCTGACCGCCTCTAACAGCCCTTCACTACCAATGTCCTTGAGCACGTAGCCGTTGATCCCGACATTGATGGCGTTAAAAATATCATTCTCATCATCAACCGCTGTCAGGGCGAGTATTTTCGTCGCCGGCCTTACTTGCTTGATCTTTTTGGCCGCCTTTATCCCGTTCATTCGCGGCATCCGGATATCCATTAAAATCACATCTGGCTCAAGCTCAATAGCCATCTCACAAGCTTCTTGTCCGTCACAGGCTTCACCGACCACATCAAACTCTTCCTCAAACTCAAAGACTAGCGACAGCCCGCGACGCATGATCTCATGATCATCGACAATCATTATTCTTAGCATCAAGCTCTCCTCGCTTAGGCTTCCTGTGACACGCTATTAGCTAGCCGGCCGATCCCCTGGATCGTCACAACCAAACTATCGCCGACAGAGATCGGCCTCACTCCAGGTGGAGTGCCGGTCAAGATCACGTCTCCAGGAAACAAAGTCATCGACGCGCAAATAAACTCCATCAGTTCATAGACATTGAAAACCATCTGGGCCGTTGATGAGTGCTGCCTGACAACACCGTTTTGCTCGAGCCTGATCTCAACTGCAATCGGGTCGAGCTCCGTCTCAATATGCGGCCCCAAGGGGCAGAAGGTGTCAAAACTCTTGGCCCTAGTCCACTGACCGTCACGTTCTTGCAGGTCACGAGCGGTAATATCATTGGCTATCGTATAGCCGAAAATATAATCAGAGGCCTCGCCGGCCGTGATCGAGCGGGCCTGGCGACCTATGACAACCGCCATCTCAGCCTCAAACTCGACATGAGTAGAGATGGTTGGATAGATAATGTCGCTCCCCGGATCAATGATCGTCGACGGAGCCTTCAGGAAAAGCAGCGGTTCTTTCGGAACATCCATGCCGAATTCGGCGGCGTGGTCACGGTAGTTGAGCCCAACCGCTACTATCTTCGATGGCACGACCGGGGCCAATATCTCGACGGAACGAATATCGATCGGTTCCCCGGCGGGCTCAAGACCGGCAAACGGCTCTCCGACCAAGGGCACGATGTGCTCCGTCTCTAGTATTCCAAAGAAAGTGTGATCACCCTGTCTAACCCGGGCGATCTTCACGCCTGGCCCTTCAGTCTGGCGATACCGTATTCCAACCCATCTACCAGTGCTTCCCAGCTGGCTTCAATCACATTCTCATGGACGCCGATCGTCCCCCAAGCTATGTCTCCATCGGTACTTTCGATGAAAACTCGAACCTTCGCTTTGGTCCCATGACTCTGGTTGATCACCCTGACCTTGTAATCGGTCAAATGAATCTTATCGACCAATGGTTCAGCCGTGCGCAGTGCCTGGCGCAAAGCCCGATCGAGGGCATTAACGGGCCCATTCCCTTCCGCCACCGCTACAAATCGCTCTTCTCCCAAGCGGATCTTGACGACCGCCTGGGACTCGGTCGCCCCGGAACGACGCCGGTGGTCGGTCACCTCGTAGCTCTCCAACTTAAAAAGAGGTTGGTGTCCGCCCGTGTTTTTCAGAATAAATACTCCCAACGAGCCGTCGGCAGCATCATACGTATAGCCTTCCTTGGCTCGACCCTTTAACTTATTGAGTAACTCAGCTACCTTGTCTTTCTGATCTTTCAGGTCAACGCCAACATCCTTCGCCTTATGAATTATCGTCGCCGAACCGGACAGATCCGAAGCAATGATCGTCGGGAAATTACCGACGACTGCCGGCTCCACATGCTCATAAGCGCTGCTGTTGCGCTGGATCGCGCTAATATGCACTCCACCCTTGTGGGCAAACGCGCTCTGGCCGACATACGGCTGGCGGTTGTCGGGAACCACGTTGGCCACCTCAGCTATATAGTGAGACAGCTCCGTCAGTTCAGTCAGCTTCTGCGAC
>CAXMSJ010000070.1:0-4503 GCA_964196305.1 uncultured Acidimicrobiia bacterium | reverse complement strand
TTAGACCATCCGCGTAACGCCAGGGGGTGGTGCTGGGTGGATCTAAACCATAACGCATAGCGGCAAGGATAGCGATTTGGCGCTAAATGATCTGCCGAGCTTACTCGCTTCAACTTCAGGTCTTCGTGGGCAATACTGGATTCGAACAGGCGGATAATCATTGCTTTGCTGGGAGGGGGAGCATTGGTGGGCGAGGGGGGATTTGAACCCCCATGTCCTTGCGAACACTAGGTCCTGAACCTAGCGCGTCTGCCAGTTCCGCCACTCGCCCGTGTGGTGAATACGTCCGTAGCATACACGAAAAACTGCTTGAGCTTAAGGTAAGATACCTATATCTTGCATGTGTTGAACTTCTATACCCCTAAGGGGCCTTGATTGCGGATAGAGAAGGGTAATATCGGCAATGCTGTGGTCGATGTCCAGCAGCGCCTGGCAGCTTTAGAGTACCCGCTGGGGCCGACAGGGGTCGACGGGTTTTTTGGTAAGTGGACTGATCAAGCTGTCCAGAAGTTTCAGGAAGACCGAGAGCTGGCCGTGACGGGGGTGGTTAATGAAAAGACCTGGCGCCGGATGGTCGACGCTACCTTCAAGCTTGGCGTTCGGGCACTGTATCTCCGTTCCCCGTTTTTTCATGGCGACGATGTTCGTCAACTTCAGCTGTGGCTCAATGGCATCGGATTCAGGACTGAATTCATTGACGGTATTTTTGGGCCCTCGACAGAATCTGCGGTCAAGGAGTTCCAGGATAATATGGATGTCAGTCCTGATGGCATTGTGGGCCCTTCGACTCTGGCTGAGCTGAACAACATTCGGAGAATGCTTGACCAGAAACAAGCTTCCCGGTTAAGCGCCGAGCCACCGCCAAGTTCCGTCATTACCTTGTTGCGGGGGAGAAAGATCTCGGTGGGTTGTGTAACGCCGCATAAACGTAATTGGCTCGACCCTAAGGGGAGCGCGCAGTTGTTATGCGCGGATCTGTCCCATCGTTTGAGCAATCTTCTAGAGGTTCTGGGGGCCGACACGGATTTGTTTAAGCTCCGGTCCCAGCCAGACATAGTTGGGGATGTGGCCGTAATCTTCCGGTCCGGGGCGGATGAGATTCTCGCTGATTCGGTGGCAGTCGCGTTCGACCACCAGGATGAGGCGAGTTGTCGGCTGGCCGAATTAGTGATGGAAGCGCTCCGGACTTCGCTTGCGCGTCGAGTTTCCGATATCCACGCTCGGGAGGGCCAGGGGTATGGACGACCTTGCGTTGAAGTTTTGCCCGGGCGGATAGATTACTTGATAGGCAGTCGCGGACTGCCGGCCGATGTTTTCAAGCAAAAGATAGCGGGAGCGGTTTTTGATGGGCTAAAGGCTTTTTTTGAATTGGACCGATCCTAAGAGATTGTTTGCCTGCTCAGCCTGCCTCCGACTTGCAATCTGACTGGATTTTGTTAGACTAACCAGTGAAAAATCACTAGATTGGCAAGCCCGAATCGGGGGACGTAATTTTATCGAGATATAGATATCTCATCACAGCGCTAGTTCTAATCAGCCTCATCATCCAACCAGCAGTCGTTTTCGCCACACCAGATATACAAGAGAATCGCGCCGAAGCAAAAAAAATAAAGAAAGAGATAGACGATATCGGAGCGACGCTGGAAGTGGCGGTTGAGCAGTACAATCAGGCCAATATCCGGCTGGGGGATATTCAGGGGAAACTGGCTGAAACCGAAGCGGAACTAGCCCAGGCCCAGGCAGATTTGCTGGCTGGGCGCGAGCGTTTCAATCGGCGGGTGGCTGGTATCTATAAGTCTGGTCACACTGGAGGATTGCTCGAAGTAGTCCTTTCGGCCCGCACCTTTGGCGACCTTCTCCGAGTGGTCAGCTCGATTCAGACTATATCTGAGCACGATGCAGCCCTCTTGAAGCAGGTTAAAGAGGATCGCCGCCGCATTCGCCAAGCGAGTAAGCTATTGGCCGGACAAAAGAATAACCAAGAGCGACTGACCAAGTCGCTGGCCTCTCGGCAGAAGACGGTTGAAAAAGGTCTCGACCGTCGTCAGCAGGTCTTAGCCGGGGTCACTGAAGACATCGCTGAACAAGAGGAGTCTTTGGCCAGATTGGCCCGAGCCAGTCAGCCAGTTCGCTTAGCGAGCTCGGCACCCTCGCCGGCACCGGTGGTAGTTGCAAATCCGGCACCCGTTGCGGCACCCGATGGTGATAAGGCGGCTGCCGTGGTGAGCATCGTGCAGGCCCAATTGGGCAAGCCATACGTGTGGGCGGCGGCCGGGCCGGATTCTTTCGATTGTTCCGGTTTGACCATGTACGTGTTTGCCCAGGTAGGAATCAGCCTGCCGCATTCAGCTGAAGCTCAGTTCAACATGGGCACCCGAGTCAGCAAAGACCAGCTCCAACCGGGAGATCTTATCTTTGGTGCTCATGGTGGGTATATCGGCCATGTTGGCATATATATCGGGGGAGATCAGTACATCCACTCTCCTCAAACCGGAGATGTTGTTAAGATCAGTACTGTCTCCGGGCGCCGTAACTATATCGGTGCTGTTCGTCTCTTTTAATCCCCAGGTTTAACCCCCGTTCTTTTCTGCCGCTTCTATCAAGATTGAGTTTCGGGCAGTCGATACAACAATGGTGCGAAAAAGCCATATAATAGAGGCGCTGTAAAGTAGTTACAGGGTCTCATAGAAGGCGGCAGTTATGGACGTAAAAGAAGTTTTAAGAGTGATGGTGGATGCTCAGGCCTCCGACCTTCATATTAAGTCCGGCAGCCCTCCCGGCCTGCGGGTAGACGGCAAGCTATCCCCGGCCGATGTCCCCCCGCTAACCGAAGCCGATATGATCGGTATTGCCGAGGCACTTGTTCCGCCTCGACTTAGGGCTGATTTTGAGAATAACATCGAGGTTGATTTTGCTTTTAGCGTTATCGACGTCGGTCGGTTCCGAGTCAATGCTTTTCGCCAGCAGGGCCAGATAGGCATGGCTATTAGGCGGGTAACCGTCAAGGAGCTTGATATTGAGCGCTTGGGCTTGCCTCCCGTCCTGAAGACTTTAGCTGAAGAGGCTCGTGGGCTGGTTTTGGTGACCGGAACGGCGGGTAGCGGTAAGACGACCACGCTGGGCGCAATGATCAACCATATTAATTCGACCCGCGACGGACATATTGTCACTATCGAGGACCCGATTGAGATTCTTCACGCGGACAAGGGATGCATGATCAACCAGCGTGAGATCGGCATCGACACCCGTGACTTTGCCGAAGCACTCCGGCACGTCGTTCGGCAGGATCCCGATGTTGTCCTGATCGGGGAGATGCGTGATCACGAGACAGTCCAGGCCGCCTTGACTGCGGCTGAAATGGGAAATTTGGTTCTTTCGACGCTGCACACGATAGATGCCTCGGAGACGATCCACCGAATTATCGATTTCTTCCCGACACATCAGCAGCAACAGATACAACTGATGCTCGCTTCTACCTTGCGGGGGATCGTATCGATGCGCCTGTTGCCGAAAGTTGGCGGCGGTCAGGTAGCCGCCAGCGAGATAATGGTGGTTACGGCTACTGTGCGTGAGCTGATTGTGGAGAACAAGATATCGAGGCTGAAGGAGGTCATCGAGCAGGGCGAATATTATGGCATGCAATCTTTTGACCAAAGCCTCATAGCGCTGTTTCAATCAGGGCAGATCACAATGGAGAAGGCGGTGGCTATGGCGGCCAACGCCCACGACTTTAAGCTAAAGATTCGCAAGCTCGGGATAGCTGAGTCCTAATCATAGGAGACGAGATGCTCGAAACAGACCAAGATGAACCTGCGGGGGCTGTTGCTTCTGTAGCGCCCGCTGCCAGTTCGCCCCAGTCCGCCGCCGGCCCGCTTACTATGGAGGGGCTTCTCAGAGAGTTAGTGGGCAGGGAGGGCTCTGATCTTCACCTAAGGGTGGAGGAGCCGCCTATTATTCGCATTCACGGCAAATTAACGCGGACGGAATTTCCGGTTTTAACAGATGCTGAGGCCAAAAAGATCATTGGGCAGATCCTGAGCGATAGCCAGAAGAAGCGTCTCATGGAAGATCGCGAGTTGGACTTGGCCCACTCGCTTCCGGGCTTGGCCCGGTTTCGGGTAAACATCTTTTTTCAGAATAACCGGATCGGCGCGGTCATTCGCGTCATCCCTTTTGGAATCAAGACTTCTGAGGAGTTAGGGTTGCCGGTGGTGACGAATAAATTCGCCGAGCTGTCCCGCGGGCTGGTTTTGGTGACCGGGCCGACGGGGAGCGGCAAATCCACGTCTTTGGCCGCGATCATCGACCGGATAAACACCACTAGAAAAGTACACATTATTACTATTGAAGACCCAATAGAGTTTTTGCATAACGATAAAATGGCGGCGGTTAATCAGCGAGAACTGGGCCAGGACACCCGCTCGTTTTCTGAAGCTTTGCGCCATGTGACCAGGCAGAATCCCGACGTGATCCTAGTTGGCGAGATGCGTGACTTGGAAACCA
>CAXMSJ010000069.1:0-7091 GCA_964196305.1 uncultured Acidimicrobiia bacterium | reverse complement strand
AACGTCAGTCTTCGAGCATGGAGCCAGGGACGATCAAGCCCGAGCCTGGTTCCCGAGGCGGCTCGTCCGTAAACTTCGTCCCCAACGAGCGGGTGCTGAATAAACCGCATGTGAGCCCGTATCTGATGTGTGCGCCCGGTTTCTAGCTTCACCGCCAAAAGAGATAGACCCCCTTCAGTCTCCAGCACCCTAAAATTAGTGAAAGCTTCTTTTGCCCCCTGCCCGCCCACTTCCATCATCAGTCTATTTCTGGGGCAGCGGCGCAGAGGCGCTTCAATCCTGCCGGTTAGGTCGTCAAATCCGCCCTCAACCAGGGCTAGGTACTCACGGTGCATCTGGCGTGTCTTCAACTGTTCTACGAGTGAAAAGTAGGCGCTGTCTGTTTTCGCCGCTACCATGAGTCCGCTCGTTCCTTTATCCAATCTATGGACTATTCCGGGTCTTAGCGGCGCTCCGGGCGAAGCAAGCTTAGTGTGCGCCAACAGGGCGTTGACCAAAGTGCCGGAATAATTGTCCACGGCCGGATGGACCACCATCCCAGCCACCTTGTCGACAACGATCACAGATTCATCCTCAAAAACGATCTTAAGCGGAATAACCTCCGGGGCAACCGTGGCCACCTCTGACGCCGGCGCATAGTATTCTACCAGTTCTCCAAGGCCAAGCAGGGTCTTCTTTTTGCCGACCACGCCATTGATCGTCACCTCGCCGGCAGCTATTATTTTTTGGGCTTGATTGCGTGAACGTATCCCTGGAGCGACTGCCAGAAAAACGTCAAGTCTGTCCCCCGCATGGTCGACTCCGACCACGCTCTGAACAGATCGATCGCCCTCAATTACCAATGTTTTTACCTCGCTCATCACCGGGGTGCCCAGACTCGTTCAACGGAGATCCCGGCCACAAGATCATCAATGAAATCACACCCAACCCAATCACAAGGGCGGAATCCGCCACATTGAAGACCGGAAAGACGCGAAAGTCTATCCAGTCAATGACTTTGCCGACAGTCAGCCTGTCGTATAGGTTTCCAGCGGTCCCGCCCAGCACCAAACCCAGAGGTATTACTATGAATCTCGCGGTCGGTCGTTCGGCGCGATAATACCAAATAACGGCCGCAAAGACTGTCAGGGAAATCAGAGTAAAAAAAAGTGGGCCTTGTGGCAGCAAACCGAAAGCACCGCCGGAATTCTGGATATATGTCACATGCAACCAGCCAGGAAAAACGGGCACCGTGGTGCCCAGTCCGAGCTGGCTGGTGACAAAAAACTTGGTCAGTCTATCAGCCAGGAAAACTCCGAACGCCCAGAACCAGAACAACATTTTCAGCTGAACCCGCTAGTGAGCGCCCTCAGGCTGCTTTTTTGCCGATAGCTCCTTGACCACAGACAGACACCGCTCGCACAACCCAGGATGATGCTCATCTTTCCCCACTTCAATTCGGTAGTTCCAACACCGAGAGCATTTCGTGCCCTCAGCCTTGAAAACTTCTACCACTACCTCTGAAGCCTGCTCCTGGCTCACTTCAACCTGAGACACAATGAAGATTGCCGGCAGCTGCGTGGCGTAAGCTTCCGCGACACTCCGGGCTGCGTCGGGCAACCGGAGCACCACACGGGCCTCCAGTGAGCTACCGATCAGCTTCTCAGACCGAGTAGTTTCCAGGGCCTTGGACACCTCGTCCCTGATTCGGAGCAGCTCACCCCAAGTCTCCCCCAAATGCTGATCGTCATATTCAGGTCGAACTTTTGGAAGACCCTGCAGGTGAACGCTGTGCTCTACCCCATCGTTGTTCAGGTGCCCCCAGGCCTCTTCGGCCGTAAATACTAATATCGGGGCAAGTAATCGAATCAGGCCATCGGCGATCTCGCGTAGCGCAGTTTGCGCAGATCGACGGCGGTCTGAATCGGGCGAAAAAGTATAGAGCGTATCTTTTAGCACGTCGAGATAGAATGAACTCATGTCAACCACGCAAAAACTGTATATCGAGTGATAGACAACATGAAAACGGTAGTCCTCATAAGCACCCTGAACCCGCTGAACAAGTAGATTGAAGCGGTGGAGGGCCCAGCGGTCTATCTCGTCCATATCTTTTAGTGGAACCTTATGGTCCAAGTCGAAATCGCTAATGCTTCCCAGTAAAAAGCGGAGGGTGTTGCGGATACGGCGGTAACCTTCACTGATCCGGTCCAATATCTCATCTGAGACGGCAATATCAGAGCTGTAGTCTGCCGAACTAACCCACAAGCGCAGGATATCAGCCCCGGAACGCTCGATAACCTTGAGGGGGTCAACAACATTCCCCAGGGACTTGGACATCTTGCGCCCCTGGCCGTCAACGAGAAAGCCATGTGTCAGGACCTCGCGATAGGGTGCACTATCACGCGCACCCACCGCTGTCAGCAAGGATGACTGAAACCAGCCTCGGTGCTGGTCGGAACCCTCTAAATACAGGTCTGCCGGCCAACTCAGCTCCGGACGTTTCTCAAGGACAGCTTCGTGACTGACGCCGGATTCAAACCAGACGTCGAAGATATCGGTTTCCTTCTGAAAATCTGTCGCTCCACATTTCCCACATGTAACTCCATCGGGCATAAGCGAGGCCGCCTCATCTGTAAACCATACATCGGCCCCCCGCGCCTTAAAAACCTCTTCGACATACGCCAGAACCTCTGGCGTAGCCATAACTTCTTGGCAACTCTTACAGTAGAAAACCGGAATAGGCACGCCCCACGCTCTCTGCCTGGAAATACACCAATCCGGACGCTCATCAACCATGCCGGTGATCCGGTTAATACTCCAGTCAGGCACCCACTTCACCGCCTTGATTGCCTGCAACGCTCGTGCACGTAAGTCGCCGGCACTCATCGAAACAAACCACTGTTCAGTGGCTCGAAAAATAACCGGCTGCTTACAGCGCCAACAGTGCGGATACGAGTGCTCGATACTGCCTGACCAGACCAATAGGCCTTTCTCAGCGAGGTGCGTCAGTATCTCATCGTTAGCTTTTTTTATATGGAGTCCGGCAAACTTCCCGGCCGCCTCTGTGAATACACCAGCGTCATCAACCGGCATCGGAGAAGGGAGTCCATATTCTTGACCAATCAAATAGTCATCCTGCCCGTGCCCTGGAGCAATATGAACACAGCCCGTGCCCTGGTCAAGTGCCACAAAGTCAGCGGTTATTACGGCTGAATCATAGTCCAAGATCGGGTGAGCACACTTGAGACCACTCAGTTCCTGGCCGCTAAACTTGGCCACGATCTCCAGCTTACGACCAATAACGTCAGAGATAGTCTTCACCAGGGCTTCGGCCACAACCATCACCGAATCGCCATCACTAACAGCCACATAGGCAGCTCCTGGAGAGACAGCCACGGCTACGTTAGCTGGGAGTGTCCAGGGAGTCGTAGTCCAGATCAGCAGGCTCTTTTCAGCTTTGACATGTTGCAGCGGGCCGAAGTCACCCAAAATTGGGAACTTGACGTAGATTGACGGCGACTGCTCGTCCCCATACTCGATCTCAGCTTCCGCCAGCGCCGTCCGGCATCGATAGCACCAGTGGATCGGCTTGCGTCCCTTGTAAATCAGGCCCTTCTCATAGAGCTCAGCAAAGACTCTGACGTTCGCAGCCTCATATTCAGGGTTAAGCGTCAGATAGGGCTGCTCCCAGAGTCCAGAAACGCCCAGACGCTTAAATTGCTCGCGCTGGCGGTCAACGAATTTGAGAGCGTACTCCCGGCAGAGGCGACGTATCTCGACGGTGTCGACCTCGGCTCGCTTTTTTCCGAGGCGCTTTTCGACCTCGTGCTCGATCGGCTGCCCATGACAATCCCACCCCGGGATATATGGACTATTTTTCCCAGCCATCGTCTTGCTCCGCACTATGATGTCCTTTAAGACTTTGTTAAGAGTATGGCCGAGATGGATGTCGCCATTAGCATACGGAGGCCCGTCATGAAGAATGAAGGATTCCCTCTTTTCGGCATTTGCCGAGAGACGGGTGCTGAGTTTAACCTGCTCCCACTCTTCAAGTAAACGGGGTTCTAGTTTGGGGAGACTGGCGCGCATCGGAAAACCAGTCTTCGGTAAATTGAGCGTCTCTTTATAGTTTACGTCATCGCCCACTGTTACTCCAAAAAATATCCCCACTCCTCGTCGGGCCGTGCGGGGGTGCTACCCAGGCGGAGTGAGGCTGTTCATGCACAAGAAAACTAGCAGAACGACCATGAGCTGTCAAACAAATCCAGCCGTCTTAAGCAGCGAAAAACTACGACAATTTCGCGAAATCAACCTCGGCAAACTTTGCCTCAAAAGCCTGTTTGGTCAGTTCCTTGAGCAGCTCTTCAGCTTTCTCACGGTAACGCATGGCTTTTTCTGCCACCTCAAAACGCTTTAGGGCGTAGGCGCGCTCCGTGTCGACGCTAACAGCCTGTAAGACGAACCATTCCTCCAAACCGAGCTTCTCTGTTGGTGGCGCTTTGATTAGGATGTCATCATGCCAATCGAGCTCAGGTGCAGCTTCTTCTCTAACCTTTATGACCCGCAATCTATAGAAATCTGACGCCTTGCCAAAAACACGCACTGATTAATCAACCTTCCTTAGGTATTCGGGCTGATCGGTAACATAGCCGGACTCACCTGTGTCTAGCTAGGCGAATATCCAACCCTCGGTGCGCTCCTTGACCGTCATCACAGTTCCGCGAGTTAAAGTCTTGAGAATCGTCCGATCTTCAAAGGCCGCTTTCGACCGGAAATTTAAGGTATCAGTAATAACCTCTACTCTCTCCGGAGTGTCGCTGACGGTCGCAGTAGAATTAGCTGTCCCGGTGGTCTCGATGCCGGGCACCGACGGGGTTTCGCCAATCAACGGTCGCGACGCACGCGGCCAATTAATGAACAGAAAAACCAGAATTGCCGCGAGCGTTAACCAAGCTAGCAAGGCCTTCGGTGCACTTTTGGGACTGGCTTTCTTTCGGGCCATAGTTACTTATTCGTAGCTGATCAGAGAGAAGATGTCATAACCATTAAGCTTGCGGCGCCCGCCAAGAAAGGACAGCTCGATCAGGAAGGCCAGCCCAACAACCTGGCCGCCGAGCTTCTCAATCAGCTCGGCTTTTGCGCCGGCAGTGCCGCCAGTGGCCAACACGTCGTCAACGATCAAGACCCTCTCTCCCGGCTTAATGGAGTCCTCATGGATCTCAAGCGTATCGGAGCCGTACTCCAGCTCATAAGTCGCGTTTGCCGTGCGGTGAGGTAGCTTACCGGGCTTGCGCGCCGGAATGAATCCCACTCCCATCTCATAAGCTAAGGCAGAACCAAAGATGAACCCTCTCGCTTCAGCACCGAGCACAAAATCCACGTTAGCGTCTGTAAAGTTGTCGCTGATCGCCAAGATAGTCTCACGGAAAGCGTTGTGGTCAGACAGAAGTGGTGTTATGTCTTTGAAGACGATCCCCGGCTTTGGAAAATCCGGGATATCACGGATGATCGACTTAAGATTCATGGCTCAAGCTTACCATAGCGCCGGCACTTTCGTGAACGCCTTCACACTCAATCTGCTAGGTTCGCAGTCCGCAATGCCTTGTGTAAAATAACCCGCTTGAGTTCCTCGGTCATACCCAGCAACTCCTTCAGCTCTACTTGCGTCTTGCTCCTCGTCTTGGGGCTCTGGTGTTTCATTGTAGGGGTGAGAATTTGCTGAAACAGCATCGCCTCGCGCTGCGCCTGATTCTCATACATGCGCAAGTGCCTCGGCTCGATCCCAAAGCGGCTCAATTTGACAAATACCTTGAGCACCTTGAAGTCTGCCTCGCTGACCACCAGCTGGTCGCCCTCCTTGAGGAGCGCTATCAAGCCAAAACTTTCAAGCGTCTTAATGGTGTCGCTATTCGTCCCTGTCTTCTGAAGGGCCTTTGCCAGCGGGACTGGTCCAGCCGGCTGTGGCAGATTCTCTTGTTCTTCTTCTCCGCTGTCCACTGTGATGCTCTGGCCAACCCGCCAAGTTTTCATCCGCTCCTTGATGACGGTAAGTGGGAGAAAGTATTCCTTTTGCAACCGCAGTATCTCGGATAATCGTGCTAGATCAGCCTCGGAAAAGAGTCGATATCCACCCTTGGTTCTCTGAAGACTCAGCAAACCTTCATCTTCGAGATATCGAACCTTGCTGATCGAAAGATCTGGGAATGTGGCCCGCAGGCGATCGACCGCCTCGCCAATACTGCATGTGACTTTTACGTCGCTAGTCATCCTGTCCACTCCGCATCACTCTGTGCTGGTTTATATAAATCATCTTGAACTTTCCTATCTGCAGCTCATCCCCATCGGCGAGCAGCTTAGACTCAACGCGATCCCTATTAACATACGTGCCGTTCAGGCTTCCCGTATCGGTTAACTCATGACCAGAAGGCACAGACGCAATCGTCGCGTGCTTTCGAGAAACAGTCACATCGTCAAGAAATATGTCGTTCTCCGGATCACGCCCAATAAGCAGCTCTTTCACCTTGCTGCTTAGCAAGAAAGTGTGCCCAACCCCAATCCCCTTCACGACGATCAAAAGCGGGCTCTCAGAATATAGTTGATCAATATCAACCTTTAGTTCGTCTCCAGCCTCCGAACCAAGTGAAAACGAGAGCGTCGAGTCGATCTTGACGTCGAGACGATTGCCACACTGAGAGCAGAACTGACCGCTGTCGTCGTTCTCAGCCCGACATTTTGAACATATTACGCTCATCCTGAGAATTCGCTCATTCCGAGAATTTGAAGTCCTTCCGACTGAAAGCCTGCGCCAATTCTTCCTCTACCGCCTCAATGACATCTTTGTTTTCGAGCACTCTGCCAAGTTGATCCTTGTCAACGCGGTTCTCAACATAGGGATCCCGAACAACGTCTGACAGCTTGCGCCCTAAGTGAACCTCTCGAACAATATAATTTAGTACACGCTCCTCAGAAATATCGAGTCGCAACTCTTCAAGAAATCGTTGTATCACTTGGGTCATGGTCTCAGACATCCGCACTCCTGTTCAATGTCAAGTTTACCTTTATTGCTCTTGCTTATCACGCCTAGTCAGATCTCGAGCCAGAATCTCCGTTAA
>CAXMSJ010000068.1:0-31420 GCA_964196305.1 uncultured Acidimicrobiia bacterium | reverse complement strand
TGAAGCTGGACGGGAAGAAGGTGAAAAAATGGAAGGTGTGAAGTATGCCAATCAAGATAGGTGAGCCGATTTGGCGTATCAGAGACAACCAAAACACCACCACGACGAAGGACCTTCCAAGAGTAGCCAAGTGTTTTGAGGCGCTCCTCGACTGTTTGATGTTCCAAAACAGCGTAAAGGAGAACAATGTCAACTGAGTTGGGCCGATGTCTGGATTCAATGTGTTGCTGGGCTTGATCGGCCGAAACATATTGTACGTCTGCTTGGGTAATCCCCATAATTGACAACCGACGCAACGCACCATCTACTGCTTTCTTGTCAATATCGTAGCCACTAACTTTATCAGCAAACTGAGCAAACGCGGCGGTGCTACTGCCGGTACCACACCCAATCTCCAGCACGTGACTGCCGCGTAACTGTCGGTAGGAATCGACCCACCGAATGTCATTCTTCAGGGCCCAGTTGTATCGACGAAATGTGTGCGCCTCGACATTACTGGCATACATTTCAGGAAGTGCAGAAGAATATTCTGGTTTCCACCACGACATCTGTGAGAAATATGTTTCGCACAGTGCCTGTCTGAGTTCGGATTTTAGCTCTTGATCTGTTTCCCTGAGCAAGCGACTGGAAAAATCAACTGGGGACCGTCGCTTGCCGATCTTCCGTTGAAGTCGCAGATTAGGGAATCTCATCAACCAATGTTTTCCGACATGTTTTGTCCCACCTTGAGATCGCAAGCAAGTCCATCATTTGCTGCATTATAGGTCTCGGGCCAACTTTTGAGCAAGTCCTGATGATTCTGGAATCTCCCTGCATCGACCAACTAGCGGCCTGTAACGATGGCAGAGAGCGTTTAGTGGTTCCACAGCGGTAATAGACGCCCGGTATGCTACGATACCGCCATGCCGAAAATCTCCCTATGTATGATAGTCCGCGACGAAGCCGAGCTGCTGCCGGGATGCCTGGAAAGTGCGGTCGGAGCCGTCGATGAGATCGTAGTGCTCGACACGGGGTCGACTGATAATACGCGAAGTATCGCGGGCGACTTCGGAGCTCTGGTCATCCCCGCCGCTTGGACAGATTTCAGCACCGCTCGCAACCAGGTGCTGCGCCGGGCCAGCGGCGACTGGGTGCTGGTGCTCGACGCCGATGAAGAACTGCTGCCGGAGACGCCGGACCGCCTGCGCGAACTCGCTCTCGCCGATGAAGCCGACGCCTATGCCCTGCGGGTCATCAACAGTGTCGAGCTGTCCGAATTCATCGACGTTGAGAAAAGCCCCAAGTTCCATATGGTCCGTTTTTTTAAGCGCGAAGGGGCCCTATATATGAATCCCATCCACGAGAAAATACGGTTCCCGGGCGGAACCAGAACCGCACCTGCCTCCGGCATCGATATCATCCACTACGGGTTTATGCCGGAGATCTTTGAAAAAAAGAACAAAGCCGCCCGTAATCGCGCTCTGCTCGCACGGTGGGTGGAGGACGAAAGTAGCGACCCCTGGGCTCATTTCTTTTTGGCTCAAGAAGACCAGCATGATGGAGTGTTTGCCGACGCTGCCGAAAGCTACAAAGTGGCGCTCGAACTTTTTATTAACAACGACGACGGCAACGCAGCGGTCGACACATATATAAGTCTGGCCGAGTGCCTGCAGAGCGATGGTCAGACGGCAGAGGCGGGCAAAAAGCTGGCCCAGGGCGTGTTGGCTATTCCTGACTCCGCCAAACTGCGCTTAACCTACGGCGACTTTCTGCTGGAAACCGATAACCCGGAAGCAGCAGCGGAACAGTTCGGAGAGTGCCTCAGTCTCAACATGGAGAGTGGTGGCGGATCGGGTCCGGCTATAGTCTGGGAGCGCCTGGCTTTGGCGCTCGAGCGTGCCGGGCAAGCAGACCAAGCCCAATTGGCTAGGGCCGCGGCCCGTCAGGTATCTGGCCAAAGCAGTTCCGGCCCAGCGACAGAACCGGCTGAAGCCAGGGCGCTCCTGGATGACCTCTTTGCGCCCGAAGCAGATGAAAAGGAGTAGCGATGAGTCAAGAACAGAAAAACAAGCGACAGGGAGAAGTTAAGGTGATCGCCGCCGCTGACAAGGTAAGCGGCGAGTACTGCAATGTGGCGGCCATCCGTCATTCGCAGGCCGAATTCATCCTGGATTTCGTTTTTAGGATGGGCCATGAAGGACACCTGGTTTCCCGGGTGATAACCAATCCGCGCCACGCCAAAGCCCTGCTGGTCGCGCTGGAAGATAACGTCAAGAAGTACGAAGCTAAGTTCGGCCCACTGACCCCGGCTCCTCAACCTGATACCCTGCACTGACCTCTTGTCAGTGGACGGTTTGTGGAATAATATATGACGCGTGCGAACAACAGCTCTCCATAGGAGTCTCTTGCAAAACATACAAAAAGGTCTGGTAACAATTCTTCTGCTCCTGCTCTTAGCGGCCTGCAGTCAGGGTGCAGAACCCAACATCCCCTCGGCCACCGAGAGCGAGAAGAGTTCAGGAAAAGCTTCGACGTATGAGGTCTTCTCGGCCGAGGACGACAGCCATAAAGCGACCACTAAACCGATCGCCGGCTACACTGATAAAGAACTGGCCGACCTCCCCACGGTGAAGAAAACGGTCTATAAGATCGTTGTTCCGGAAGAATTCAAGGCCAACCAGGCACAACCCACAGTGGAAAAGTTTATCGAAGACATGATCGCCGGCGATGAGGACATCGATGAGATCGAAGTCCATGTTTTCAGTGATGAATCGGTGCTGACCGGTAACTACGATATCGCTATGGGCATCTGGGCTCCCGAGGGCAAGCTGGGCAAAGTCGGCGGAAACATAGCCGTTAACAATAAGCGGGACGACTACGAGACCAAGGTAACCGTCAAGAAAAATCTCCAAGAATACCTCGACCGGCGCGGTAAGTTTCAGCACAACGAGATGGACGACCTGACTGATGAGGACCAGGATGATATCGATCATATCCTGGAAGACCTCGAAAGCCAGCCCTCTTCCAGCCCGGCCACGCCGCTCCGCTAGAGCCTCTGCCCACGACCTCAGTTCCATGTAGACAGGGAGTTGTCTGTCAATTAAGCTAACCTGTCATAGGGTGGTGCAGAAAGAGGGATCTTGAGCTGGGCGGAAGAACTTCAATCAATAAAAAAAGCGGCAATTAAAGCGGCGGCCAGCGCTGGTTCGACAGCCGAGCTTGACGAGATCAAGGTCAAGTATCTTGGCCGTAAAGGCGCGTTAACCGCCCTCCTTAAGGATGTCGGCTCCCTCCCCGCAGCTGAGCGGCCAAAAGCCGGACAATCAGCGAACGCCGTCAAACAAGAGATAGAGACCGCGCTATCAGGCCAGGCAGCCACGCTTGGATCTACCGAACTTGAGGAGCGCCTGGCCGCCGACTCCGTCGATGTCACCCTTCCCGGCAAACGACCGCTGGTCGGAACTAAACACGTACTCAATCAGATCACCGACGAGATTCTCGATATCTTTCTTGAGCTCGGCTATCGCGTAGCCGAAGGACCGGAGATAGAAGTAGACTGGTATAATTTCGAGGCCCTGAACATGCCGCCGGAACATCCGGCTCGCTCCATGCAGGACACCCTCTATGTGGGCCAGGATAACCAGGCCGTCTTGCGAACACACACCTCACCAGTCCAGGTGCGGGTGATGGAACAAGAGAGCCCGCCAGTATATATTGTCGCTCCGGGACGGGTCTTCCGTCGCGATGTTGTCGATCCGACCCACTCGCCAATGTTCCACCAGATAGAGGGCTTTGCAGTTGATAAGGGAGTCAACTTCGGTCACCTGATCGGCACGCTTGAGACGTTCATCCATCAGATGTTCGGCAAGGACCGGAAGGTCCGGCTCCGCCCGCACTTCTTTCCATATACTGAGCCGAGCGCCGAAGTTGATGTCTCATGTATCGTCTGCGGCGGAGAAGGGTGCCGGGTCTGCAGTCATACCGGGTGGCTAGAGATATTAGGGTGCGGCATGATCGACCCCAACGTCTTTTCCAACGTTAAGTATGATCCGGAAGAACATACCGGCTTCGCTTTCGGCATGGGTGTCGAGCGCATAGCGATGCTCAAATACGGCATCAATGATATCCGCCTCTTTTTCGAAAATGACCTGCGGTTCTTAGGGCAGTACCGATGAAGCTCACGCTGAACTGGTTGAAAGAATTCGTCGATATCGGCGTGTCGGCCGAGGAACTAGCTGATCTATATGACTTGTCCGGAACCGCGATCGAGGCTGTCAGATATTTAGGAAAAGGCTTTGAGCGGGTAGTGGTCGGCGAGGTTCTCACCGTATCCAAGCACCCAGATGCCGACCGTCTGCAAGTCTGCGAAGTCGACCTTGGCGGCGAGCGGGTCGCGATCATCTGCGGCGCCCCAAACATCGCCGCCGGACAGAAAGTACCTGTGGCCCGACCGGGAGCCGTTCTACCCAACGGCATGGAAATACGAGAAGCAAAGATCAGGGGAGTAACCTCGGTCGGCATGATCTGCTCCGAGAAAGAACTGGGATTGTCCGATGAAGCCACCGGGATCATGGTGTTGGCGGCAGAGTCCGTCCCGGGCGATCCCGTCGGGCCGATCCTGGGAGTAGATGACTGGTTCTTTGAGCTCGAAATCACCCCAAACCGCCCGGACTGCATGGGGCTGATCGGCATGGCCCGCGAGACCGCCGCTCTTTTGGGCGGAGAGATCCGCCGCCCTGAGGTTGTCCTAAAAGAGCATAGCGAGACGATCGACGGACTAGCTACAGTCGTCATCGAGGCGCCCGATCTGTGTCCCCGCTACAGCGCCCGCTTTGTAGACCAGATCAAGATCGGCCCGGCGCCGTACTGGATGCGCCGACGCCTGGAGGCTGTCGGTATCCGCTCGATAAATAATATTGTCGATATCACCAACTACGTGCTGGTCGAAACGGGCCAGCCGTTGCATGCTTTCGATTTTGACCTACTCAAAGACGGTCGGATCGTGGTCCGGCGAGCGAAAGCTCAAGAAGCCCTGGAGACGATCGACCATGTATCCCGCGAACTGATAACAGACAATCTGGTCATCGCCGACAGCGCCCGGGCTGTAGCCCTGGCCGGGGTAATGGGCGGCCTACATAGCGAGATCAACGAGCAGACCACCAGGGTTCTGATTGAGTCGGCTAATTTCCATGCGCCGAATATCCGGAAGACTTCAAGAGCGCTTGGTCTGATCAGTGAATCATCGCTCCGGTTCGAACGAGGCGTCGATATCGACGGCACTGTCTACGCCGCCGAGCGGGCAGCCCAGCTGATGTCTGAGCTAGCTGGTGGACGCATCTGGTCAGGGCTAATAGATAGTTACCCAGAACTCCGCCAACCAAGGCAAATAGAGCTGCGACCGAAACGGGTCCAGGCCATCTTGGGCATCGAGCCGAACGCGCCGGCTTTTTCAGTGATTCTCAACCGCCTAGAAATGAAGACCCAAGTTGGTCCCGGGGTCGATGACCAGATCGCCGTCACCGTACCGACGTTTCGTGTGGACATCGAGCGCGAAATAGACTTGATCGAAGAGATCGCCCGCTTTCACGGGCTCAACAAAATCAAACCACGCCTCCTCCAGAGCACCTCGCCGAAGCGCGGCCTGAGCCCACAGCAGAAGTTTGTCCGCTCGTTGCGCGAACTGCTGGTCGCGGCCGGCCTAACCGAGGCTATCAATTACAGTTTCATCAGCCGGCGCGACCTGGATCGTTTGGAGTTGCCGGAGGAACACGTATGGTCACAGGCCCCAGAGATCGCCAATCCGCTCTCTGAAGACCAAGCTTTGATGCGAACGACACTGCTCTCAAGCCTGCTCCAGACTGTCTCCCACAACTACAATCGCGACCAGAAAGACCTAGCTATCTTTGAGATCGGCAATGTCTTCCGGCCGGATGGCGCCGTTCCTAAGCAGTCAATGCGCGTGGCCGGGGCCATCACAGGCCGCGTGCGCCCCAGCGGTTGGTTCGAATCTGCCGGATCCGAAGCGGACTTCTATGACCTAAAGGGCCTTTTCGAGTTGATCTGTGGCCAACTGTCTCTTGACGATTTCCATATCGAAACAGCCAGCCATCCGGCTCTTAGCCCCGGTCAGGCCGCCGAGCTGATCTCCGGCACCAAAGCCCTGGCTTTCTTCGGCGCTCTCCACCCAAAGATCCAGGAGAATTACGGTCTACGACAACCGGTTTTCGTCTTTGAGGCTGATGTGGTCGGCCTCTTTGCCCAGGCCAAAACCGAACCAACCTTCAGTGAGATTCCCAAGTTTCCAGCGGTCGTCCTGGATCTAGCCATGATCGTCGACGAAAAGGTCAGCTGGGGTAGCCTGGAACACCTAGTACGTCAGACGGGGGCGCCACTACTCAAACAGGTGCATCTCTTCGACTTGTACCGCGGAGAAGGGGTCCCAGCCGGGAAGAAGAGTCTGGCTTTCAATCTAACGTATCAAGCCGGGGAGCGGACTCTAACTGACAACGAAGTTGGCCACATCCAAAAACGCATCATCCAAAGAGCCGAACGTGAACTCGGCGCCCAGCTCCGCGACTAGTCAAAGTTTGACTGAGACAGAATATTATGTATAATTCTTGCATATTTATGCATTCTTTATGTAATATGACTGAATAATCATGGAAACAATCAAAACTATAGTCATCGGGGCCTCCGGTTTCAGTGGAGTCGAGCTGGTCAAGTTATTGTCCGGTCATCCGAGTGCGAACATCTTGGCGGCGACCTCGACCAGCTTAGCCGGGCAGGCAATCACGGATATCTATCCGCACCTGCACGGCGCAACGGAGCTGGCCTTCTCGGAGCTAGACATTGGCGAGGCCGGCGGGGCAGACGTTGTCTTCTTGGCGCTACCCCATGGGCAAGCTCATCGGCTCGTTCCGCAACTGGTAGCAGCCGGCGGGGCCAAGATCATCGATCTGTCTGGAGACTTTCGCCTGACCGCCGGAGCTTATGCAAAATGGTATGGGCAAGAACATGAAGCGCCTGAGCTGCTTGATCAGGCCACCTATGGGCTGTCAGAGCTAAACCGGGAGGCTATTAGTCAAGCCTCTATCATCGCCAATCCAGGCTGCTTCCCGACCGGTGTGGTCCTGGGAGCCGCCCCGTTGGTGTCAGCCGGCTTGATCGCAGGCGATCTAACCGCCAATTGCCTGACCGGTGCGTCCGGCGCCGGACGAACAGCGTCGGCTGCCACCCATTATTGTCGGGTCGATGAGAACGCAGCCGCCTACAAAGTCGGTGGTGTCCATCAACATATACCGGAAATGGAGCAAGCCCTGGCGGCAGTGGCAAACAGTAGCGCGGTAAACAGTTCGCGCCCGATCAAGGTCGCGTTCACTCCTGTTTTGGCTCCAATGAGTCGGGGAATCTACTCGATCATCTCGGCCACCCCGACGGAAACTGTCGATCTGCAGCAACTGCGTTCCCTCTACACAAACTTTTATCAAAATGACCACTTTATCCGCCTCCTCGATCCGGGAGACAACCCGGAATCGAAAGCCACCGCTGGGTCGAACTACTGCCACATCGGTCTCGCTTTCGATGAGCGTCTGGGCCGGATCACAGTCATCTCCTCCATCGACAACCTCGTCAAAGGCGCCGCCGGACAGGCTGTCCAGAACATGAACATCATCTTCGGCCTTGAGGAGACAGCCGGACTAACAGGGGCGGGGATCTATCCATAAATGAAAGTTATCGTAGAAACCGGCGTCACGGCTCCCATCGGCTTTGGAGCGGCCGGTCTGGCGTGCGCGATTAAGGCCAGCGGCAAAAAGGACCTCGGGCTGGTCTGGTCCGAGACACCCGCATCGATCGCCACGGCCTATACCACAAATACTGTCATAGCGGCCCCCGTTGAAGCCTGCCGCGAGAACCAAGGAGAGAAAGCCCGGGCGATTATAGTTAACAGCGGCAATGCCAATGCCTGCACCGGACGACAGGGACTGGAGGACGCCTGGTCAATGATCGACTTGACTGCCGGAACGCTCGATCTAGACCCGCACGAAGTCCTGGTGGCCTCGACCGGCATTATCGGTCAACCCCTGCCGATGACAAATATCAAAAAAGGGATCGCTAAGCTGGCACTCGCCCGGGGGCGGGCGGCCGATCTGGCTTTTGCTAAAGCGATCATGACCACCGATGCTTTTCCGAAGCAACTAGCGGTTGAAGTACCGTTATCGGGCGGGACTGTCACAATCGGCGGTGCCGCTAAGGGCGCCGGCATGATCGCCCCGGATATGGCCCCGCATGCCACCATGTTGGCCTTCATCACCACCGATGCACCGCTCAGCCAAGTAGAGCTCGCAGAACACCTGGCAGTTTCGCTGGAAAAAACATTCAACGCTATCACGGTAGACGGAGACACCAGCACCAATGACTCCATCTTTGCTTTGGCCAACGGACGAGCCGGCGATTTTGAACTGACCAAGCATGATCGGCGTACTTTTCAGGAAGCCTTCGATTACCTCTGCCTACAGCTGGCTAAAATGATCGTCCGCGACGGCGAAGGCTCTACCAAAGTGATCACTTATAAAATAGTCGGAGCTAAAACAGCGGCGGAAGCCGAGATGACAGCCCGTACCGTCGCTGACTCTCTCCTGGTCAAAACGGCATTCTTTGGTCAAGACCCGAACTGGGGTCGCCTATTGGCTGCCGTTGGCCGAGCCGGGGCCGATCTTGACCCAAAAGATCTAGACATCGATATCAGCGGCGTGCCGCTGGTACGCTCGGGGCAGGCCGCCGAATTTGACTCCGCCGCCTTGGCCGAACAGATGAAAAACGACGAACTCCAAGTCTGGATCAACCTGAACCGCGGTGGTTACCGTAAGACGATCTACGGCTGCGACCTCAGTCATGAATACATCCGGATCAATTCGGAATACCGCACCTAGGAGGCGCCTGTTCCGTTGCTGACATTGGCTATAAATACTGAGGAAAACAGCGACCCAGAATCGCTAGTTTGCCCAGTCCACCCCGATCGAGAGACTTATTTACGGTGTGCTGAATGCGGTCGCCCGATCTGCCCGGAATGTATGGTGCAAACCCCGGTCGGAACCAAATGCCCGGAATGCGCCAAACACAGGGGGCGGACAGCCGGCCAAGCCAAGCCCATCTATTACGCTCGGGCAGCGGGAGCCGGCTTAGGAACAGCAGTGGTCGGTGGCTTTGTTCTCGGTCTACTCCGCGGGATGGTGCCATTTGGCTCAATCATCCTCGCCTTTTTGGCCGGCATGGTCTTAGGTGAGGCGGTCAGCCGCGGAGCCAGACGCCAGACCGGTCGTAATTTTCAAATCATTGCCGGTCTCAGTGGAATAGTCATGTTCTTCTTCGCCGGCTACTTCACCGGCTTTCCGGTGATCGGCGTGAACGGCATAGGTCTCTTTTTCTTCAGGCCTGACCCGATAGGCTGGGTCGTCGGCCTACTGGGAACATATATGGCTATCACTAAGGTTAGCGATTAATAACAGTGCAAAAAAAATGAGGGTTGAATAATGAAAAACATACATCAGCGCGCGGTCATCTTAATGGAGGCCCTGCCCTATATAAAGGCTTACCACGGCAAGACCATCGTGATCAAATACGGTGGTGGCGCCATGACCAGTGCCGCACTAAAAGAGAAGATAGCTTCCGACATCGTTCTAATGAAGTTGGTCGGCATCCGCCCGATCATTATCCACGGCGGTGGGCCGGAGATAACGGGATTCATGAACCGTCTCGACCTGGAAGTAGAATTCGTCGATGGTTTGCGCAAGACCACGTCCGAAACTATGGATATAGTCAAAATGGTCCTGGTCGGCAAGGTCAACAATGAGCTGGTGTCCTTGATCAACCGTCACGGCCGGATGGCGGTCGGGCTCTCCGGTGACGACGGCAACCTGCTGGTAGCCCGGAAGAAAGTCCACGAAACTGACCTGGGATTTGTCGGTGAGATCGAGCGGATAAACTCGCAGCTACTGCAAGATCTGTTGGACGATGACTATATCCCGATCATCGCTTCAATTGGGGCCGGCGAGTCTGGCGAGAGCTATAATATCAACGCCGATACGGTCGCAGCCGAGGTGGCCGCGGCGGTCGGGGCCGACAAGATTATCTTCCTCACGGACGTCGAGGGCCTCTACCGCGACTATGGCCAGGAACATGCGCTCCTCAGCACGCTCAACTATGATGAGTGCGCGGCCATGGTGAACTCCGGTGAGATCGAAGGCGGTATGCTCCCGAAGGTCCAGGGATGCCTGCGGGCGCTGGACGCCGGGGTCGAGCGGGCCCATATTCTCAACGGCACCATCCCCCACTCGATGCTCTTGGAGATATTAACTGATGAGGGTATCGGCACAATGATCAGCCGTTCCGGGAGTCCGTCGCAGGCCGTGCCCGATATTAAGGTGGATTTCTGATGACCGACTGGATCGCCCTCGATCGGGAAGTCCATCTGTCTACCTATGCGCGGCTTCCGGTCGTCCTGGAGCGAGCCGAAGGAACACGGCTGTGGGACATCAACGGCCAAGAATATGTAGACTTTCTGGCTGGACTGGGCGCTGTTAATCTTGGTCATGCCCGCCCGGAAGTGATTGAGGCCGTCAGTAACCAAGCCCGCCAACTGGACCATGTCTCGAACCTGTTTTACTCACCAGTCCAACTTGAGCTGGCGGCCCGACTGGCCCAGTTGGTCGGCGGTCGCTGCTTTTTTGCCAACAGTGGCGCCGAAGCCAACGAGGGAGCCCTGAAATTGGCCCGTCGCTGGGGTATCAAAAACTTCGGAGCAAAGAAGTCCGGATTCATAACCGCCCTTGGCTCGTTTCACGGCCGCACCCTGGCCACCCTGACAGCGACCGGACAGCCCGCCAAAAGTGCCCTGTTTGCCCCGCTGCCGACGGGATTCAAGCACGTCCCGTTTAACGATCTGCCAGCGATGGAGGCCGCCCTAGATGAAACGGTCTGTGCGGTCATGCTCGAGCTAATCCAGGGTGAGGGGGGCGTGTGGCCCGCAAAGGCCGATTATTTGGCCGGCGTGCGACAACTCTGTGATGAGCGCCAGGTTCTCCTGATCTTTGACGAAGTGCAGACGGGCATGGGACGCACCGGGCCTTTTCTCGCCTCCGAACAAGCTGCCGTCGAGCCTGACATCACCACCCTGGCCAAGAGCTTGGCCAACGGTTTTCCGATCGGAGCCTTGGTTGCCAAGCCAACCGTAGCAGACGCCTTCGAGCCAGGCGATCATGGCAGCACCTTTGGGGGTGGTTCCCCGATCTGCGCCGGGGCCCTAGCTGTGCTTGATATCATGGACTCCGCAGGACTCAAGGAGCAGGTAGCGGCGCTGGGCGCGTACTTTTGTAAGCAACTGACCAAGCTTGGCACAGAGACCGGTCAACTCAAAGATGTCCGGGGAGCAGGCTTGATGATCGGCGTGACGACAGCGCAGACTAACGCCCGCGCCATCACTTTAGCCTTACTCGAACAGGGCTTTGTCATAAATAATATCGGTGATGATTGTCTGCGGTTCCTGCCGCCACTGGTCATTACTGAAGCTGAGATAGACGCGCTCCTTACGGCACTAGGGAAAGAGTTGATGAACTATGCGAACTAAGCGTGACTTCCTGAATATGACCGACTTAAAAACGGAGGAGATTTTCGGCATCCTCTCACGAGCCGGCGACTATAAGACCGGCCGGGGAGCCGATCAATCGGCGGTACTTCGCCATAAAACAGTCGCGATGATCTTCAAGAAACCCTCTACCCGCACCCGGGTTTCATTTGATGTAGCCATAGCTAAGCTTGGCGGACATTCGCTGGCTCTCTCCGGCGCTGAACTTCAAATGGGTCGGGGCGAGACGACCGAGGATACCGCCAAAGTTCTCTCACGGTATGTCGATGCCATCGTTATTCGCACCAACCAGCACAGCGAGGTCGTCGACTTAGCGACCGGGGGCGACATCCCGGTAATCAACGCCTTAACTGATAATTTCCATCCCTGCCAGGCCTTAGCCGATCTGCTTACTATCTATGAGAAGCGGTCCAAACTTTCGGGGGTTCGCCTGGCTTATGTCGGCGACGGAAACAATGTCTGCCATTCACTGATCCTGGCGGCCGCTAAGGTCGGCCTTGATTTACGAGTGGCCTGTCCGACAGGGTATGAGCCAAAAGCCGATGTCCTGAAGCTGGCCGAAGCCCACCGCGAACGACCCGGTTCGATCAGCATCACAAACGACCCGGCTGAGGCGGCGGCGGAAGCGGACTTTATCTACACAGATGTCTGGACCAGCATGGGCCAGGATGCAGAGTCTGAGGAGCGCCGACGCAAGTTTGCCGGTTTTCAGGTCAACGCGGCCCTGGTCGCCAAGGCGAAAAAGAATGTCCAAATCATGCATTGCCTGCCGGCCCATCGCGGCGAAGAGATCTCAGCCGAAGTCATGGACAGCCCGCGCTCGATCGTCTTCGATCAAGCAGAGAACCGCCTTCATGCCCAAGCGGCCCTGCTGGCGTTTCTGATCGAGGAGTCCGGCTCGAATGATTAATCAGCCCAGTCGCGCCGATAAGAGCGAACGGCACCGACTGATCAAGGAGATCGTCGCCTCCAAGCCGATCCGAACTCAGGGCGAACTGACTACCGCTCTTTTGGTCCGTGGAGTCCAGGTGACACAAGGCACTATCTCCCGTGACATCGCTGAGATTCCGCTTGCTAAAACCAGAACACTAAGTGGTATAGTTTATCATTGGCAAGGGCCCGCCCAAGGACAGGCTGAAAGCCTGGCCAGAGCCTTACGAGACTCGGTTTTGTCGATGGAGCAGTCAGAGAACCTAGTGGTTCTGAAAACAGGCCCGGGGATGGCTGCCCCGGTAGCGGTGGCCCTTGATGAAACCCCGCTGGGACCAAAACTCGGCACGATCGCCGGCGACGATACCGTCCTGGTCGTAGCGAAGAGTGCGGGAGAAGGCGGCGAACTTTTTGCCCTATTGCGCGAATCATTGGGAAGGTAGATTGAGGTAAAGATGACACGAGATAAAGTAGTCCTCGCCTACTCAGGCGGTCTGGACACATCGGTGGCCATTAAGTGGCTGCAAGAAAAGTATAGCGTCGACGTGATCGCGGCCGCGGTCGATGTCGGTCAACCTGACGACCTCTCTGCCGTGCAAGCGAAAGCAACACGCTCCGGGGCGACTGAGTCTTTGGTGATCGATGCCAAACAGCCTTTCGCCGACGACTTCATTGCTCCGGCACTGGCGGCCAACGCCCTCTACGAGCGGCGATATCCGCTGCCGACAGCCTTGGCTCGTCCGCTGATCGCCGCCATGCTGGTCGAGACGGCCCGGGAGCGTGGAGCCGCCGGCATCGCCCATGGCTGCACCGGCAAAGGCAATGACCAGGTGCGCTTTGACGTAGCTATTGCCGGTCTGGCGCCGGAATTAAAGATCTACGCTCCGGCTCGCGAATGGGGAATGACGCGAGACGAAGAGCTCGACTACGCTCAAGAACATGGGATCGAGGTGCCGGTCACCAAGGCCAGCCCATACAGCGTCGACGAAAATATGTACGGCCGCTCGATCGAGGCCGGAGCGCTCGAAGACCCTTGGCAAGAACCCCCGGCCGATGTCTGGTCCTGGACTAAATCACCAGAGGAGGCGCCAAAGACGCCCGAGTATATCGAGATCGGATTCGCTCATGGACGCCCGGTCAGCCTCAACGGCGAGCCGCTCGGTTTAATCGATATCATTCAGCGCCTAAATAGCCTGGCCGGTCTCCATGGAATCGGCCGGATCGACATGGTCGAAAACCGTATCGTCGGCATTAAGTCGCGCGAAATCTACGAATGCCCGGCGGCCTTGGTCTTGACTCAAGCTCATAGCGATCTGGAAAGCCTGACTCTGCCGCGAGAGTTGGCCCGCTACAAGTATCAGATAGAAGATGCCTTTGCCGACCAGGTCTACAACGGTCTATGGTTCTCTCCCCTGCGGGGGGCTCTGTCGGCCTTTGTCGCCGATACCCAGCATGCGGTCAACGGAGACATCCGCCTCAAGCTATTCAAGGGGGCCGCCACTGTTGTCGGTCGCCAGTCCGAGCATTCCCTGTACGATCTAGATCTAGCCACTTACGATGCGAGTGATCGCTTCTCCCACGAAAGCGCCAAGGGTTTTATCGAACTCTTCGGCCTACCCACCCGGACTTGGGCTGATCGCCATGGAGGGAACCGATGAAGCTCTGGGGCGGGCGCTTTTCTAAGCCGACCGATAAATTGGTAGAAAAATTCTCGGCCTCTCTCCCTTTCGACCAGCGTCTCTACTGGGAAGATATCGAAGGTAGTTTGGCCCACGCCAAGATGCTCGGCGCCCAAGGGATCATCCCGGAAGAAGAAGCTGAAACCATCCGTGGCGCCCTGATGGAGCTTCGCTTGTCGATAGAAGCAAACAACTTCACCTTCGACCTGGCTGACGAGGATATTCACATGGCCATCGAGCGAGCCCTGATAGATAAGATAGGACCGGTGGGCGGCAAGCTCCATACCGCCCGCAGCCGGAACGACCAAGTCGCCACCGATATGCGCCTTCACCTGAAACGAGTGATCATCGTGCTCGGAGAGGAAATCACCGCGCTACAAGAGGCCTTCTTGATTCTGGCCGAAGAACACCGCGAGACGGTTCTCCCCGGTTATACTCACCTGCAGCGAGCGCAACCCATCTTCTTGGCCCACCATTTGCTGGCCTATGTCTTTATGCTGGGCCGAGACGCCGACCGACTGAAGGACTGCTACCGTGAAACCGATATTATGCCGCTCGGCTCGGCAGCTATGGCCGGCACATCGCTCCCCATAGATCGCGATGCCACGGCCAAAGACCTGGGCTTTGCGCGCCTCAGCGACAACAGCATGGATGCCGTCAGCGACCGTGACTGGTTAACTGGATTTGTTGCCGCCGGCGCCCAGATAATGGTCCATCTCAGCCGCCTATCCGAGGAGCTGATCCTCTGGTCGAGCGCCGAGTTTGACTTCGTCGAGATCGACGACAGCTACACAACAGGCAGCAGCATCATGCCGCAAAAGAAAAACCCTGACGTGGCCGAGCTGATCCGGGGCAAGACCGCCCGGGCCATCAGCAATGTTACCGGCATCCTGACCCTGCTTAAGGGGCTGCCGCTGACCTACAACCGCGACCTCCAGGAAGACAAGGTCTACCTCTTTGAGACGATCGACATAGTCGGCGACAGCCTGGCCGTCGCCCGGGGCATGGTATCCGGTCTGGTCTTCAAACCCAAGCAGATGGCCGAAGCGGCCGGGGGTTTGTCGGTGGCCACCGACTACGCCGACTACCTGGTCGTCAAGGGCATGCCTTTCCGGGCCGCTCATGAGATCGTGGGCCGTCTGGTCCGTTTCTGTCTAGACAATGACAAAGAACCGGCTGATCTAACTTTGGAAGAGCTTCAAACTTTCGAGCGGCGCTTCGAAGCTGACGCTCTGCACTTAGGCGATCCTAGCTCCTCAGCCGCCGGGCGCAACAGCCCGGGCGGAACCGGCTCCAAGAGCATCGAGCGACAGCTAAAAACTGCCCGAAGCGGACTGGATAAGTTTACAGAGTGGCTCCGCACTGCCGGCCCGCCACATTAAATCCCCAGAGCGCTTCTAAATAACATAAGTTCATCTCGGAGTAGCCGGGTAATAAGGTAATTGTCGGATACTCTCGCCCGACCGACGGCGCCCATCTCTTTAGCTGACTTTTCGTCCCTGAAAACCTGGACGATACCGGCAGCACACTCCTCTGTCGAATCGATCAAGAGACCCCCGTCCTTTCCGACCTGCATCGGTATCCCTCCAGCCCGACCGGCGATAACCGGCGTCCCTTTCCACAGGGCCTCCGACACGACCAAGCCAAAACCTTCACGGACTGATTTCTGGATAACCGCCTTGGCCAGACGCTGAAAAGCATTGACCTCGATGTTGCTCACTCCGGTCAGATTAGTGAAAATATGCAGATTCAGGTCCGCCTGATCGAGCTCAGTCAGTTCTTTGTAGATTTCCCAGCCCATCGGGTCATCGAGAGCCATCGAACCCACTAGGGCCAAATGGAGATCGGGTATTTCCTCCTGGGCCAACCGATAAGCCTCGATAACGCCGAAGGGATCTTTCCACTTGTCGAACCGAGATACCTGGGTAACAAATGGCTCGTCCGGAAACATCCCCAACCACGACAGGATCTGCTCGGCCATTCCCGGGGCCAACTCCATGTTCTTCGGGCTCAACGGATCGATCGCCGGGGGGATCAAGCTGACATCAAGCTGCGGGAAATCAGGGGGAACAAATTCCTGCATGGTAAAGACCGCTTGATCGTAGTGAGCGACATACTCGCGGATATAGCCCCAGACCTCGGGGTTAGCGTAAGACGTGTCAATATGACAACGCCAGATCCATTTGGGGTTCCGACCGACTCTGGCCGACTCGATCATCGCCGCCGGCTGTGGGTCGTGGATGACGATGATGTCGTAGTCGGACGCCGCCAATTCTCGAGAATTTGCGTAGTTGCAGGTTACATAAGTGTCCTTCTCGTCCGAAGTAAGATGATGTTCGGCCCCTTGAAGAGCATCATGGAAAGCCTTGGTCACTTTGAAAAAGGGTTCTTGTCCGAAGATAATGCGCCACTCGGCTTCCAGCCCCAGATCGCTCTCGAGCGGCACCAGCGACCGGAGTAATTCCGAAACGCCGCCCCCGTAAGGCGTGGCGTTGATATGAGCCACTCTGACGCCCTTTAGCGGCTCGGCCAAGAGTCTCAGCTCTTCGATAACCTCTTCTCCAGCCACCTGCGAATAGGCCTCTATGGCCTGACGCCCGACATCGACCAATTGCAGCATACTTGTCTCCCTAGTCAGTTTGGACTATTCCCAGCTTGGATTAAACGCTAACATGGCAAGTGTAGGAAGTCACTTTGTTGGACAAATAGGAGCTAAGATGAGATCAATAGCAATCAGTCTGGCGCTGCTACTGGCCTTGACGACCTTTGGCTGCGCTAGCAATACCACCGGAACTACCGACACTCCCGACACCGCAGAAACAGCTGAATGGATGGAGATCGAACTGACCGATGTCCGTACCGGCGAGACTTTCAAGCTCTCCGATTTCAACGGCACACCGGTCTTGCTGGAAACTTTCGCGGTCTGGTGCTCAACCTGCAAAAGACAGCAAGATCAGATCGACGCCCTGCATGAAAAGGTCGGCGATGACGTTATCTCCGTCTCTATTGATATCGACCCGAGCGAAAACAAGCAGAACGTCCAGGATCACGTGGAGCGCTACGATTTTAACTGGCGGTTCGCCATTGATACAGATGACTTCGCCAAGATGCTCGTCGCTGACTTCGGGGTCAACGTGGTCAACGCACCGTCGGCCCCAATCATCCTAATCGACGCCGACGGGCAACCAGAGCTGCTCCGTTTCGGTGTCAAGAACGCCTCCGAACTCGAAGAGACTATTGCGGGATCGTGATCAGAGATGCCTTCGATTCTTGAACTCGCCACTTCTTTTAGCCTAGGGATCGCGGCCAACCTCAACCCTTGCGTGCTCCCGCTCTATCCGGGGTTTCTGTCATACATCTCCAGCCAACCGGACATCAAGAACAAAGAACGGTTCACTCGCCTCTCCGGCTTTCTGGTTCTCGGCGGGGTAATGCTCTTTATGATCGTCATCGGGGCGATAACGGCCGGTTTCGGCCTCTCAATCTCCAGTTTCATCCGACTGATCTCACCCGTCGCCTTCACTATCTTGATCATCGTCGGCTTGCTCCTGATCTTCAACATTAGCTTCGATCGCCTCTACTTTCTGATACCGCAGGCTCAAGCGCCGCGATTAAAAAACCCTTACGCCTCGGCTTTCGGTTTTGGTCTGCTTTACGGACCGATCGTCATCCCCTGCAACGCCCCCTTGGTCTTCGCCGTCTTCGCTTATTCAGTCGGCGTCACCGGCTTTCTCGCCCAGTTCTCCGTGCTGATCGCTTTTGGCTTGGGTCTCGGCTTGCCGCTTTTGGCTATTTCCTGGATGTCGGCCGCTCGTGGCTCGTGGCTCATTCGCAAGTTGGTCACCTATCACGACATCATCAACCGAGTAGCCGGAATACTTCTAGTCCTGTTGGGCACCTATGAACTGGTATTCGTTTTTAGGATCTTCGGATGAGGCGCCGCCCCTTTATAGTCAAAATAACAATCATCCTGGCGCTAACTTTGGCCCTGTCCGGTTGCAATCTAGGCGGGGGGAGTAACGACATCGAAAAAATACCAGAGATAAAAAAAGCTGAAAAAGAGGCCGGCATCAAAATGACCGCTCGGGGGGTCAAGTACATCGTGGATCCAGAAGAGATCGTCTCCGGCGGTCCGCCAAAAGACGGCATCCCATCCATCGACGATCCCGACTTTGTCAGCGTTAAGGAGGCCGACAAATGGATAGCCGATGACGAGCTGGTCTTGGCGCTAACATTCGAGGGAGAGGAGCGCGTCTATCCCCTGCAGATAATGACCTGGCACGAGATCGTTAACGACACTGTCGGCGGCCAACCTCTGGCTATCACCTACTGTCCGCTCTGCGGATCCGGTATCGCCTATAAGCGCACGATAGCCGGCGAGACGGTCGAATTCGGCACTTCAGGGAAACTCTACAATTCGAACTTAGTCATGTACGACCGCAAGACCAACTCATACTGGACTCAGATCGACGGGCTGGCCGTGGTTGGTGAGCTAACTGGAACGAAGCTCGAGGCCGTTTCGATCGACACCGTCGTCTGGCGCGACTGGAAAAAAGCGCACCCGCAGGCGGATGTCTTAAGCCAGGAAACCGGGTTCAGCCGCGCCTATGGGCGTGATCCCTACGGGAGTTATTATGAAGACAGTTTTTTGATCTTTCCTGTGGATGAAGAAGACGACCGGGTCCACCCCAAGACGGTGGTCTTCGGAATCGAAGTCAAAGGGGAATTTTCCGCCTACACGGAAGTTGATCTAAAGGAAGACAGCACTATCGAAGACACGGTCGGCGGAGTCGATATCAAGGTCCGCCGTGAACGAGACGGAACCGTCAAGATCACCGAGGTCGAATCCGGCCGAGAAATAGTCAAAGAACGCGACTTCTGGTTCGCCTGGTACGCTTTCCACCCGGACACCAAGCTCTACGGACATGAGCCCAATAACTAAACGGTGCGCCGGCTAATTACGGAATTTGACGATAAAGTCCTGTTCACGAAGGAGAGCATAGCCCGCGACGTAGAGGTTTCCCTCACTATCGATCGAAGCATTACCGGCCACGCCATACAAAAATCTCCGCGCCCAGTGACGCTCCCCAGACGGGCCTAGCTTGCTGGTATAGGCTTTGGGATAGGCTGGCTGCCCGGTGTCCCAAGAGTTGTCCGCCGTCCCCTCTACGCCCACTACGTAGATATTCCGGTCTCGATCGACTGCGACATCCAAGAGGTCAAGGTCACTCCAAAAGCGAGTCCACTGCCGCCGGCCTTTGTGGGAGAATTTGGTGCCGAAAGAACCCCGAAAAGCGGCGCCCACGATCACCGGACTCCCGGTCCGATCAACCGCCACTGCCGCCGGCACCAGGCTCTTCTTGGCCCCAAACTCACGGGTCCAATAGACCCCGCCGCGAGGGCTATATTTCTTAAGAACGACGGACTGCATGTCGCCCCAATTATCTTCAATGTACTCTTCACTTTCGGGATCAGCAATATAGGCTCGTTCTTCACTGTCTTTTTGCGATTGCAGCTGCCCGCGCCGCCGGACGCTAAGCGCGCGTCGCTCCTTTTCTTCTAAGTATCCATAACCCCACTTATCGGCCAGGACATAGACCCCGCCGCCAGGCCCAACCGCCACGTCGACCCCGAAATACTCAAAATCTTCATCGTAGCGGTCCGCTCCAAACTGGCGTGTCCAATAAACTTTTCCGCCGGCAGTATACTTCCTTAAGAAAGTAGTCATCATCCAATAGCCATCGGTCTTTCCGCTAAAGTCTCCGTCAGTAACCCCAACGACATAGATCGCACCGCCAGGCCCAACTGCTACCCCGGTAACCCAAGTCATCGCCCATTCACCGGCCGGGCCGAACTTCTTGGTCCAGTGGTGACCGCCTTTGGGGCCGTATTTTCGGATGAACCCGAGCTCTTGGTAATCGTCTCCCTCGGTGGTGCCGACTACATAAATATTGCCGTCCCTGTCGGTCGCGATGCCCGCGGGCGACGTAAATGTGCCGAAGGCACCAAAAAGCTTCTTCCAAACACGACTACCACCAGCGCGATATTTAGATACCGAGACATAATCACCTTCGGTCCTGACAACGATCAGATTGCCGTTCCTGTCAGTCGCCGAAATAGTTGGACCCACGGCCTGTGGATCCGCAGCAAAGAACTTCCGCCACGCGATAGAATTAGCGGCCGCGTAGGCCGGAGCAGCGAGAACGGCAAGAAGAAAAATGGTGGTGCTAAAGATAACCAGCCTAGATCTCACGGAGAACCTCCTCTAGCGCCTCATGTAAAAGATGATCCATTTTCTGTCCGAGCTTGGCTTCTGAGGACTCATGAGCCAGCTCGTTTTCCAGCACCTCTGCAGACTGCCCAAAGGCCGCCCATTCAGCGGTCGCCTCTGCTATTAAATTCGCCACCGTCTCCGTGTCTTCCGCCTGGCTGGCCTCCTGACTACGGGCGAGATGTTTAAGTCGGGCCTTGAACCAATCAGTTTCGACAGCGTGCAGTCCCTTGAGAGACTCGGGCGGGTCTACGTCCGACATCCGCTCTATGACTGAGGCGAGCGCCTTCTCGTAGGCCACCCCAATGGCGACTTTTTCCTTGGAAGCTGAGGAAACGAAGAAGGCCTCCCGGGCCTGCATCTCATGATCGATCAGGGGCGAGACCAACTCAAAGTAATTAATGATCAGTTCTTGGCGACCATAGAACGTGCGAGCCGCCGCGAAATAGTTCTCTAAGCCATCTTGGATATCAACATCCCCGGAGCGCCAATCGTATCCGGCCCATTCCGCTTCCATTCCGGCCAGCTCAGACAGGGCCCCACGGTGACCCTCAACAACTAGGTCGAGCTGACCCGTTTGAGAGTCAGCCACTTGCGCATAGCCCAGCCTGGCGGACTTAGCGCCGAACCACTGACGGACCTGACGCTTGTCCGCCACCGCTTCGAGCTGTCCCGAAAGCCGCTTGAAATCTTGGACGCGCGTATCGGCGATCTGGCAACCGGTCACGGTCACCGCGGCCATCAGCCCTACCAGCGCTATGCTGACGGCCCGACTCAAAAGAACTTCCGTGAGATAAACAGAACTAAGACAACAACGGAGACGATCAGGATCGAGGCGCTCAACAAGACGAAAGCCAAGGGCGAATTCTGCATCGGAAGGGTCACATTCATGCCATAAAGTCCGCTGATAATATTAGGCACCATCAGCACCACGGTCAGCGAGGTCAAGAGCTTCAAGATGCTGTTTAGATTATTAGTCATGATGGTCGAGTACGCGTCACGGATGTTGACGATGTTCTTCAGGTTTGACTTACATATTTCGATCAACTGCGCGACATCGAGAGACAGATCCTCTACCAGATCTTTGTCCTGCTCAAAAAGGCGAAGAAACCGTCCAACCAGGATGCTGTTCAAAACATTGTTCGTCGGGATCAGCACTGACAGAAAGTTGTTGAGGGCCTCTTCGTGGCCGACCAGCTGAACAATATCCTCGTTCTTGATCTTCTCCAGCTTGATACGGCTGCTTTTTACTTGTCTGATGATCCCGGTCAGAAACCGATTATAGGCCCAGTTGATCTGAGAAAAGAGCTGTAAGAATAGCCTTGTCTTCTGGGTAGTATAAAACTCGATCTCATCTTCCAGAAAGTGTTCGATATTGGGGAAGCGCTTGTTCGAAACCGTGATGAAAAAATCCCGACCGACGACAAACAGGACGGGGATCGTCACCACATGCGTCCCAGCTTGATGTGGAAACTGCGTATATATGAAAGTGGCGCTATCCTCCGTCTCTATCCGAGGAACCTCATAGAAGTCAATAGCATCCTTGAGCATGCCCATATCAATCGAAAACCGCTCGGAGATATCGCGCAACTCTTCCTCCGTC
Organism: uncultured Acidimicrobiia bacterium; assembly: GCA_964196305.1. Classification (GTDB taxonomy): domain Bacteria; phylum Actinomycetota; class Aquicultoria; order CAJVYJ01; family JAUVQD01; genus DAOUYN01. The sequence goes on along the minus strand of CAXMSJ010000068.1, from coordinate 9,317 downwards.
GGGCTCTCCACCAATACCCAGGCACCGGGCTCAAAACGGTCCAGCTCTTTCAGGGTCTTCTCTTTTAAGGTTTTGATAAAGATCCGGATCATCCTGGGCCCCCTCTCATATGCCTCTGGTCAAAACTTAAGCTTACAGGCAAAGAGTAGTCTTTACCAGCACAAAAAAGCCGGCAGCTAAGCTGCCGGCTTTGAGGTTTTAATGCTGTTGTGTCGACTATTTGCGGCTGTAACCGATGATCGCCATCTCGCGAGCGCGTTTAACAGATACCGCCAAATCCCGCTGATGCTGAGTACAAGTGCCGGTGATCCGCCGCGGGCGGATCTTGCCCTTGTCGCTCATGTAACGCCGGAGCCCGTGCGTATCTTTGTAGTCAATATACTCGGTCTTATCCTTACAGAAGCTGCAAAACTTACGCCGCGGCTTCCGTTGAAAATCTGATTGTTTCTTTTCCCGTGCCATTAACTATCTCTCCTCCTTAAAACGGAATATCGTCCCCAAGGTCGATCTCCTCGACCGGATTTTCCGACCGCCCAGTGTTGGCTGGAGCCCCTTCACGGCGCTCGCCCTGGCCTTGACCTTGGCTTTGGCCTTGGCCGCTGCCAAGAAACTGAACATTCTCTGCCACTACTTCAACTACGGAGCGCTTCTGGCCATCCTCTGTCTCCCACGAACGGCTCGAAAGCCGGCCCTCGAGCGCTACCGGGCGGCCCTTCTTCAGGTACTCGGCGCAAAGCTCGGCCAACTTAGCCCAAACGACAATGTTAAAAAAATCGACGTTCTCAACTTTTTCACCTTGCTTGTTGGTATATGTCCGGTTGACCGCTAGGCCAAATCCAGCGACCGGACTACCGCTAGGAGTAAACCGCAGCTCCGGATCACGGGTCAGATTGCCGATCAATATAACTCTATTCAAGCTTGCCATCTAACTCCCTACTTCTCGCGATCGGTCCGTCTGACGATCATAAAGCGGACGATATCGTCACTGATCTTCAAAACCCGGTCCACTTCGGCAATAGTTTCGGGCTCACCGGTGAAATTGAAAATCGAGTAGCTACCGTCTTTCAAATGGTTGATTTCATAAGCGAAACGCTTCTTGCCCCAATGGTTGACCGAGGCAATCTTGCCCTTATTGTCTTTGATGAGTTTTTCGATCTTCTCGACAGACTTCTCAAGAGCATCTCCGTCGAGTTCTGGGTGGATGATAGCCATCATCTCATATTTGCGCATCTCTCACCTCCTAAGGTCTGTGCGGCTCTATTCCTCATAGAGCAGAAGGTCACATGGAGGGGGAGTATAACATAGGGATTATTCAGGAACCAGCCTGGCGGCGGCGGACCAGTCCGGATAGCTCACTGCTGTAGAAAACGAATACCATTCCCAGACCGATGAACACCGTAGCTACCCAGAAGATATTCAGATGAAGTGTCCGTTCCGCCAAACCATCGCCAACTAAGACCAGATCGAACAAGAACAGTATTAAGCCCATGTGTAGCAGCGCCGAACCGACCTGAATATAGAACCCGGTCACCTCATAGACGAGACGCTTGCTGCCGAAAATCGTCATCATGATCACGATCAGTTGCATCAACATCGCCACCAGCAGCAGCGCACTGATGCCAAGACGAACGCCGATTGCCACCGACAACACAGCCGTCAGCGCGGTCAGCGCCCCCATCAACTGCAGCAGCCTGACGCCACTAAAAAGACGCTTGGGGATACAGAGCCCCAAGACGACGACCAGAGCTATGACCATCGGGCCGACGGTCTTGTTCATGATCTCCACGTAATCGACATAGAGTGACGTCTGTCGCCAAAGAGCATCAGTCTCCGATTTGACCCAGCTAAACGAGGTTCCAAAAATAAAGGCGATGCCGACCGCCGCCAAGATCACGATCGTAGCCAAGATTAATATGTAGTTGAGATTCTTGATCATGAGCCGGCCACCGCGTGTATCCCGGGGATCAGATAGGTTGAAACGTACGTGAAAACCACCCCAAAAAAGCCTAGGTAGTTAAGAACAGCGGTGGTGACGCGCATACCGCGGCGGTGCATATAGATCCGGGCATGAAGATAGGCGCTATAGAGGACCCACATCATTAGCGTGATGTTGATCTTGGCATCATACCACCAGGGTTCACCGCTCCACGCGGTCAAGGCCCAGGGGTAACCCAAAAGCATGCCGATGGTCAAGATAATAAAGCCGGCCTTCGCGTAAGAGTACCCGAGCGCCTCATAGACATCATCGCGCTTAGCCAACATCAAGACACCGCCGACAAACGCCACCGCGAACGTAGCATAAGAGATAAAGAGCATCGGCGGATGCGTCCACATATATTCTGAATTATAGAAGCCGACCATCTTTCCGTAGAGCGGGTAAAAGACCTGGGCCTTAACGGCCGGATCGATGTTAGGCGCACTGGCGGTCATCACGTACCGGGTATACGCCTCGTGAAAATCCTTAAGCGGTTGAATGAACGGGTTAGAAGTAAAATAGGTCAACAAACCAAAAACGGCCAGAGTAAGACCAAGGGCCGACTCCCAAGCCTGATCCTTGTACCGGCTAAATAGCACCAGTCCAGCCAGAATCAGCGTCCAAAAGAAAAACTTTTCGTCTTCTATCCAGACCGGGATATAGAAGCGCCCCACTACCGTCCCGTTATTGGGGTCGACCAGCACCAGCTCCGAAGCGATCCGATAGTGAAAATGGGCCAGGAGCAGCCAGCCGGCCATGAGATTAAGGAACAACGCCAGCACAAAATAGCGCAGATACTGACGGAGCGCCGGTGCCGCCACGGCCGCCAAAAGAGCGATAGAAAGAATCAGTATGAGATAGATGAGGGGCTGACCAACGCGAGTAGTCATGTCTCGCGCTAGTAAATAGCCAGAGCTGTCCATTCCGGGATTATATCACGGCGACTCTAGTGGTTTAGTAGAAAAGAGTGGCGATCTCGTAAAGCTCATCCGAGACCAATTTGGTGCCATCCAACGCTTCAGCCAACGGCACGCTGGTGACTTCACTTCCCTTGAGAGCCACCATCCGGCCCCATTCGCCCTTGATGACCATCTCGACCGCAGCCACCCCAAACCTGGTAGCCATCAACCGGTCAAAAGCCGTCGGCTGACCGCCTCGCTGAATATGTCCGAGAATCGTCACCCGGCTTTCAATGCCGGTGCATTTCTCCACTTCTGCCACCAAGTACTCACCAATGCCACCAAGCATCACGTGTCCAAACTGGTCGACTTTTTCCGTCCGCACGATCTGATCGTGTCCGAGCGGGCGCGCCCCTTCTGCGACGACGACGATACTAAAGTTCTTCCCTCGAGACTGGCGGTTCTTGATCCGATCGCAGACCCAGCTCAAGTCGAATTGCTTCTCGGGAATCAGGATGATATCGGCCCCGCCGGCGATCCCGGCCACCAAAGCAATATGTCCGGCATCGCGGCCCATTACTTCCAAGATCATCACGCGGTGATGGGACTCGGCCGTGCTGTGGAGCTTGTCGCAAGCATCGGTGGCGATCGCCACGGCCGAATCGAAACCGATGGCGTAGTCGGTCCCGGGAATATCATTGTCGATCGTCTGGGGTATTCCCACTCCCCGGATCGGCTCGTCTAGCTCGTTAAGCCGGCGCAAAACACCATTGGTGTCATCGCCGCCGATGACGACCAAGGCTCCGATCTGATTAGCGGCGATGCTCTCTTTCACTTCGTCGAGCTTGCCTAGCTTAAACGGGTTCGTCCGGGACGTACCGAGAATCGTGCCGCCTTTCGGCAGCGTGCCCGAAACATCCTCGTCCTTCAGCGGCCTGGTATCGTTGTCGATCACTCCCGCCCAACCGTTCAGAAAGCCAAGAACTTCGATCCCCTCAGCCTCACTCTTCTTAACAACCGCCCGGATGGCGGCATTGACGGCCGGCGAGTCCCCGCCGCCAGTGAGAATCCCTATCCGCATATGCTCTCCTTTTCCGTCTTCATTCATATTCTTATTGATTATCATTCCCCGCGACTCACAATTCTGTCGCGCCCGCCGCCAGAAACTTGCTTTACCGGCGCCCACTTGATTAGATTATTCAGTAATTGCGATTATTGCAATAAGCCCGACGAGAGGAGCTCCGCTTGACGTCTGTCCTATTGGCCGCTGCCGTCGCTCTAGCGACGATCCTCGGCGGGTTTCTGCCACTATATACCCGGCTCAAAGAGATCGACTTTCGCTATCTGATCGGGTTCGCCGCCGGCGTCATGCTATCCACCGCCTTTTTTGAGATCATCCCGGAGGTCAAAGAATTCCACGACGTCACCGCCTTTTCCCTAGCTTTGGGCTTCTTTCTCCTCTACGTGCTGGAGAAAAGCATCCTGATCCACACTTGCGGCGAGAGTGAATGTGAAGTCCACACGCCAATCGGCTGGGTCTCATTGATAGGCATCGGGGCGGAAAGCCTAGTAGACGGAATGGCTATCGCTGTCGGCTTTGCACAATCGACCGCCCTGGGAACGGCCATTGCCATCGCCGTCCTGATTCACGAGATTCCCCGGGGTTTCTCAACGACGATCATCATGCAACAATCAGGTTACAGCCGGAAGCGCATTTTCGGCGCCCTAGGGATCGACTCACTGCTGACCCCGGTTGGTGCCTTGATCGCTCTCAGCTTCCCGCCGACCTTCTTTGGGCCGATAGTCGCCTTTACTGCCGGGACATTCATCTATGTGGGGGCAGCCGACCTGCTGCCCGACGCCCACCGACGCTTCAACATCAAAGTTATCCTGTCCGTGCTGCTGGGAGCGGCAACTATTCCCTTAATCGCCCTGCTTGTCGACCGACTCATCTGAGCTCATCAAGCGGTGGAAATGGCCGGAACGAAGTGCTATCATCCAAACGCATGAGCCCCAATTACAAGGCCATCTTTTTTGACGTCGGTAACACCCTGCTTCTGCCGTCCCCCTCAGTCGCTGATATCTGCGCTGAAGTCCTCAGTTGGCGCGGACACACGGTTGAGCCGGCGAAACTGACGGCCGCTGTGGCCTTCGCCGACCAGACATATGAGCAACGCTACCGAGAAGACGACTCGTTCTGGATGAAAGAAGCCGACACGGCCAAATTCTGGATTGAACTCTACGCGCTGATGTTGAACGAGGTCGGCTTGGAGGGCGAAGCCGAAGAGGTGGCTGAGGAGCTCTATACTGAGTTCGGTGACGGTGAACGGTGGCAGCCTTACCCGGACGTCATTCCTGCCCTAGAGCGCCTCTCTGGACTCGACTACAAGATCGGACTGGTCTCCAACTGGGACACCCGCCTGACAAGTATTTCCATTGAGACCGGTTTGTCCAAATATATGGACTTCGTGATCTCTTCCGCCAACGTCGGCTACCTCAAACCTCAGCCCGAGATATTCGAGCTGGCACTGGAACGGGCCGATACGCAGCCACATGAAACTCTCCACATCGGCGATCATTATTACGCCGACATCATGGGCGCCCGCAGTGTCGGAATCACGCCGGTCTTACTCGACCGCAACGGCCTAGCCCCACAAGCCGACTGCCTGGTCATCAACTCTCTACACGAGTTGGTCGACTACTTGAGAAGCAACTAGACTACTTAAGTCAGGCGAGCGGCATTCAAGCCGATATAGACCGCCAACAGCCCCACCCCGACTGACGCCACTACGTTAAGGATCGCCGCCGGCCAAGAGCCTCGCGCCAGTAAGTCGAGTGTTTCAAACGAGAAGGTGGAAAAAGTGGTGTACGAACCGATAAAGCCAACGACAATGGCTGTCCGGATCCCGGGATCAGCCGGTAAGCGCCCGCCGACCGTGGCCACCACCAGCCCAAGCAGGAGTGATCCAGTGATATTGACAACCAGGGTCCCCCAGGGAAAAGCGGCGGATCCCATCGCATTCTTAACCATTTGGCTCACCGCAAACCGGGAGATGGCCCCAGAGAATCCAGCCAGGCCGATAGCCAAATACATTCCGAACACGGCCTATTCCTCTAACGGCAGCGGCAGGTTTTCCAACATAGCCGCGATCAAAGCATCCTTGCCCTCTTCATCGACGACGACAAAGCTCACGCCCTCGATCATCTGCGGTGCGCCGGGCATAGTGGCCGTCTCAATATCCAGCTGTGCCCCGGCAAACGCGCGCCCCAGCCCGAGCATCTCCGTCAACCCCATGTTGGTGTTGACATAGGAAGCCACGACATTGGCAACGGTCGGAACATCAGTATATGAATCCATCGACTGAGAGACCATCGCTTTTATAAACTCCTGCTGTACTCCGACCCGGTCCAGGTCACTGCCCGTAGCGCCCGCGCCCCAACTGCGATTGCGGATAATGGCCAGAGCTTCCTTGCCTCCGCGCAGGCGTAAGCCGGACTCAACGGTCACCCCAAGTTCGCCGTCAGTCCAGCCGACATCGGTCGGGAACTCCACTCCGCCAAGCGCATCGACTGCTTGTTCGAACTGAGTAAAGTCTACCTGAAAGACATAGTTTATCGGCAGACCCAGAAAATCCGACACAGTCTCGATCATCAGCGGAGCCTGCCCGAAAGCCCAAGCGTGGTTAATCTTGTCCAGCCCGTGATCGGGAATATTGACGCGGGTGTCACGTGGGATCGATATCATATAGGCTTTGCCCGCATCCCGATCAGCCCGCATAAAAACAATGGTATCAGCCCGAGCACTATCCCAGCCCTCACGCTGATCTGTCCCGACCAATAGAGCGGTCACCACGTTACCGACAGGCTCTTTGACTTCCGCCTCGACCATCTCTTGTTCCTCAGGCCCATAGCGCATCTTGTCCTCTATCGAGCGGAGCCAAAACGCACCGGCCCCCACGCCCAACAAAATCGCAGCCAAAACGGCACCAAGGACAATCCAGACGGTCCGCCGGCGTTTCTTTGAATGCCGCTGTTCATCCCGGCGGGCGGCCCGCGAAGATGCTCTGGCGGGCCCTAAATTAGTATCGCTCAATTACACTCCTTTGCCTGTGCTAACAAAAAAACCACAGACCTCAGGGACGAATTATAACCGATGTTCTCCCTGGCGTTAAAAGATTGCCGCAGAAACCAGCGGCAGATTGTCAAACATGCGGCTCAGTGATAAAATCTGCCGGTACGCGGATGTGGCTCAGCTGGTAGAGCATCACCTTGCCAAGGTGAGGGTCGCGGGTTCGAATCCCGCCATCCGCTCGGCGACCAAGAAAAGGGCAGTCCCTGTCTTGGTTCTTCTTTTTCGGATTTCGGTCGCAGTGTTTTTTGGCGACGTGGCCGAGTGGTTAGGCAGGGGTCTGCAAAACCTCGTACAGCGGTTCAAATCCGCTCGTCGCCTCAGAAGCGAAAGCGCCCTCACGGCGCTGCAATCGCTTACATATCGGGCGCTTGGCTCAGGGGGAGAGCGCTTCCTTGACACGGAAGAGGTCAGTGGTTCAAATCCACTAGTGCCCACAGAGAAGAGGTCCAATATCGATATTTTATCGATATTGGACCTTTGTCGTAGATGAACTCCTCTACAGCTAACGGTGCCGTCGCGCGGATAAGGTGACTCAGAAGCCCCACTGTCGACCGAAAGCTCCGTCGTCTTCCTGTGTGGTGAACCAGTCGGCGATGGCCCAGTTGCCCAGGTAGTCGAAATCAAGACTTTGGTGTAGGCCGAGCCGATAGACGAATGCGTGGTTCAACTCGGCCAACCGATTCAGCAGGGTACTCAGTTCATCGGTCGTATCTCGGTTGTAAGGATGACGAAGGCAGCCTTTGATCGGACCCCATTCTGACCACGGCTGGAAGACCCTGCAGGCGAAAGGCCTGCTTGAATAGTGATCGCATAAGTCCTCTTCTGTCAGGGCCGGGCAGGGACGGCTCTCGAGGTTACTAGAAGCGAGCGGCCCATCATTGGACAACATAAGGTAGGCGACCTCCACGGCGTAAGCAGTAACAGGGCGCTGCCGGCAACACTTGGCACAATGACGGCAGGCGGTCTCGGTTGTCTCAAGTCGCATGGCTCTGGCGTAAAGGGAATCAAGTCCGTTCAGGATGTCCTGCGACTCACTCTTAGCGCAACTTTGCGCCACGTTCGCCGCCTGCCCAGACTGAGCTTTCAAGTATACCTCCGCATTCAGACAATATCTGATTTGCCGTAATTGAGGTCTTAGAAAGTCAGCTCGCAAAGAGACCTTGTGAATGTTATTACTATCACAATATCATGCGCGTAGCAACCGCTTGGATCGCTGCCAAAGAGAAAAGGCCTAGAATCACAGTTGTGATTCTAGGCCTTTGTTGTACCCGGTTATCCTACCGGCGAAACTTGACCAGGAAAGATCGAACGGAAGTTTCATCGCCCGCTACTCCGGCGACATAGACATTGTTGTCCGAGTCCGCGGTCGCGCCAAGCGCAACGCCATTAGCAAAATAGCGTGTCCACCGGTGCCTGCCGGTTGAGCTATATTTTCGGGTAAACGCCTTCCCGTTTTCGCCCATCCCCACCAGATAGATGCTTCTGTCTCTGTCGACGGTCACCTCGAAAGCGATATGCGAACTCCATGGTCTGGTCCAGAGCCGTTGTCCTTTATGCGAGTACTTAACGGTTAAAGTCTGTCCGGATAAATCCGAACCGACGATGGCGACTCCGCCGACCCTGTCGACCGCGATCCGACCCTCGACGAAAGAGTAGGGCTCTGCCCGACGGACACGGCGCGTCCAATAAACGCCGCCACGGGGGCTAAACTTCTTTAAAAACAAACCATCTTTAGTTTGAAAATCTTTGTCATCGAACCCAGTAACGAATACTCCGCCACCCGGACCGACCGCTACATCAAAGGCACTGGTTCCACCCCGGAAATCATTCAGGCTGAACTGGCGCGTCCAGTAAATGCCTCCACGCGGACTGTACTTTCTAATAAATGCGTCATAGGCTTCGCTCGACCTGGGCATGTTGGGGAGCGCTCCGAAAGTTGTCCCGACGACGTAGAAGTTCCCGCCGGGCCCGACGTCAATACCCGATGGCGACACAGATCCGGCGAGCCTACGCGTCCAATGATGGCCGCCTTTCGGACCATACTTTCTAATAAAAGGTCCATCTCCCTCGCCAAGAACATAGATGAAACCATCTGCATCAACGGAGACATCAACGAGGGCTATCGCGCTCTCAGGGGTGAATTCACGCTCCCAGAGCAGTCGACCGCCGCCGCTGACCTTGCGGACAAACGCCGCCCCGTCTTCTGTTCCTCCGACCACCACGATATTGCCGTTCCGATCAGCATCCGTCCGAATAGCCACGCCGCCTTCGTTGAAAAACTTTTTCCAGACGATCTGGTTAACTGCCGCTA
>CAXMSJ010000067.1:0-21853 GCA_964196305.1 uncultured Acidimicrobiia bacterium | reverse complement strand
TCCGGCAGACGAAAATCACCATCGATGACCCTCTTTTTCGGAGCAAAAATATCACCTGGGACTGTCTCTGCCAGCACGTCAGTCGGCATGCTGAGAACTGACACTCCCGGCTTCTGATATGCATATTTCACCGCCGCCAGTGTCAGCTTCAGGGCTTGATTGGTTCGGGCGATGGTTTCTCCAAAACGAGCAAACGGCTTGAAGAGCTCGATCTGGTCAATCTCCTGGAAAGCTTCGCTACCCAGATAGACTTCGGGGACCTGGCCGAGGAGAGCTAGAACCGGAGCCCGGTCGTTGGTCGCATCCATTAACCCGGTGATGAGGTTGGTCGAACCAGGACCCGCGATAGAAACGCAGACGCCAACATGGTCGGTCATCTTGCCGTGCGCGCACGCCATGAACGCCGCCGTCTCTTCGTGACGCGTGAGAATAAACTCAATCTCCTGATGGTTGCGTATCGCCTCAACAAAAGGCAGATTAGAATCTCCCGGGATGCCGTAGACATGCTTCACACCAAAGGCCACCAGCTGCTCGACTAGCTTTTCAGCTACACTAGCCGCCCCTGGCTCATCATAAGCCGTGATTCCAACAGTAGTAAAAGCTGACTTAGGAGCACCACAAACCGGACAGGTGAAAGAATCCGGCTGTGCCACAAACTGCACCTTTTGCAGCTCGTCATCGTATAGAAAATTACATACTGTGCATCTGTGTTTGTTCAAGCGCCTACCTGTAGGTATCGTCGTCTAACTCAGCTTGATTCTAGTCCTTGGAGTGACTGATTGCAAAAAGCAGGCATCACTCTCATACTAAAGTAATCGCTGCCACGAACCTTAACCCAACCAGCTGGTGATAAACCTACTAAAGACCCACTTCGGATACGATGAGTTTCGACCGCTGCAGGCCGAGATAATCGAGCATGTCCTCGCCGGAAGGGATAGCTTGGTGTTGATGCCGACAGGCGGCGGAAAGTCTCTCTGCTTTCAACTGCCGGCCCTCAAACTCGCGGGGCTAACGCTGGTCGTCTCGCCGCTTATAGCGCTGATGAAAGACCAAGTCGATGCGCTCCAGGCCAACGGCATTCCAGCTGCCTTTATCAACAGCACCCTAGGACCGGCAGAAATGGCCCGCGTTTTGACGGCCACGCGTGAGGGCACCATCAAGATCCTGTATGCCGCACCAGAACGCCTGGCTAAGGTCGCCTTCCGTAATTTTCTGGCTCAGGTCGACGTCAGTTTGATCGCCATCGACGAAGCCCACTGCATCTCTGAGTGGGGACATGACTTCCGGCCCGACTACCGTAACCTCAAGATACTCCGGCAGGATTTTCCCAACTCCCCTGTCCTGGCGCTAACGGCTACGGCCACAGCCACCGTCCGTGAAGATATCGTCAGACAATTGGCCTTGAAAAACGGGCGCACGTTCGTCTCCAGCTTTAACCGCCCCAACCTAACCTACATAGTGAAGCCGAAACATCATACGTTCGAAGCGCTCACGGAGATACTGGGTGAGCACCGGGGAGAAGCGACCATCATCTATTGTTTCTCCCGCCGCGGGACCGAAGAGCTAGCTGGACAACTACGCGCCGCCGGCTTCGAGGCCCGAGCCTACCATGCCGGCCTCGACCATCAAACGCGGAGCGAAGCACAAGAAAAGTTCATCCGCGACGAAACAGCTGTGATTGTAGCCACCATCGCTTTCGGCATGGGGATAGACAAGCCGGATGTCCGCCTCGTTGTCCACTATGACCTTCCGAAATCAATTGAAGGCTACTACCAGGAGACCGGTCGCGCCGGTCGCGACGGGTTGCCCGGAAAGTGTATTCTTTTCTATTCTTTCGGCGACAAGATCAAGCATGACTACTTTATCGAACGGATGGAAGATCCCCAGGAACAAGCCAGAGCCAGGGCAAAGCTGACGGAAATGGTAGATTTCTGCGAATCGTTTCTCTGTCGTCGGGCGTCTTTACTGCAATATTTCGGCGAGACACCCGCGGAACAAAATTGCGCCAATTGCGATATCTGCCTGGGGACTAGCGAAGATTTCGATGCCACCGAGATAAGTCAAAAGGTGCTCTCTGCTGTGGCCCGAACCGGCGAAAGGTTCGGCGCCGGTCATGTCATAGATGTCTTACGTGGTTCTGCCAACCAGAAGGTCGTTGAGAGAGGTCACGACCGGCTGAGCGTCCACGGGATTGCCGCTGAACTATCCGTCTATGAGCTGCGACAGATATTCGGGGCCCTCTCGGCTAGAGGGCTGCTCGAAAAGCGCGGCGCAGAGTATCCAGTGATCGGCGTCAGCCCCAGCGGGCGGCTCTGGCTAAAAAACAGAGAGGAGCTGACTCTGCCAAAACCACAGAAACCAGCCACGGCTCGCACAGCAGCCAAATCACGACCTTTATCGCCGACTTCAAGAGAAGGACTGACCGGACAGCGCGAAGAATTGTTTCAAGAATTGCGAGCCTTACGAAAGCGCCTGGCCGATGAGAGAGGAGTCCCGCCTTTTGTCATCTTCGGCGATATCTCACTCAAAGAGATGGCCCTCCGCCAACCACGGGACCTTGATGGTTTCGCGGATATCTATGGCGTAGGAGCAGAAAAATTAAAGCGGTTCGCCACGACTTTTCTGGCAACTATCGCCGCCTATCTTGATACACACGAAGGTGGCCGGCAAGAAAACCAGTCGGATTAAGGGGTCGGCAGGCGGGTCGGACTATCGGCCACCACTGGCAAATGGTCGGTGGCATTCAGAATCTCCAAGGCGACCTGCGGACCTTCCACCCTAAGAACGCTGACTGAGCCATTGGCAACCTCAACATCACTATGTATTTCCGACCTGGCCAAAGTCTTGATCAGAGAATTTATCACCCCATAGTGAGTGAAAACAACCACGGTCTGACCGTTATGGCGAGCAGCTATATCTGCAAAGAACTCCCGCGCCCGGGCGCGCAGACCGTCTCGGCTCTCACCTCCGACCGGATCAAAACTATCCCAATCCGTCCGCAGTCGCCGCATCTCATCAAGCAACGTCGCTACGGGTCCCCCCTCGAAAATGCCGAATGACTGCTCGCGAAGCCTCGCGTCCGTAACCGTCTCGACCTCGGTGCCCGCCAGCGCTAGTCGCGCCGACAATCGCGCCCGCTCAAGATCGCTGACATAGACCACATCGATCTCTTCCGGTTTTAGGTAGGTGCCGACAGCCGTCGCCTGCTCCCGACCGAGCACAGACAGCTCTCCAGGGATCTGGCCCTGGACAATGTCCGTCGCGTTCTCTACTGTCTCGCCGTGGCGGACAAGGATTAGTCTCATCTGGGCGGCTAGATCAGAGTTCGGGAAAGAAGATGCCGATTTCCCTGGCGGCACTCTCAGGCGCATCTGACCCATGCACGATATTGGTGGTTATCTCCAAGGCATAATCACCCCGGATCGTACCCGGCTCGGCCTCAACCGGATTCGTCGCCCCATTTGTCTTGCGAACCGCCGCTATCGCATTTTCCCCCTCAAGCACCATTAGGACCGCCGGCCCAGAGGTCACGTGCTCGACAAGCTGTCCAAAGAACGGCCTGTCAACGTGCTCACCATAATGCTTCTTGGCGATCTCCGACGTTAAGTTCTCCTGCCGTAGAGCGATAACGTTCAGTCCCCGGTTCTGATAACGTCGGATCACTTCACCACTGAGGCTCCGGCGGACGCCATCGGGCTTGACCATAACAAATGTTCTTTCCATGTTTCTCCTTAGATCAGGTTCATCGCGCGGTACGCGCGCAAGCAGCTACTGAGTCGATTGGCAGTAGGGGCAGATCGTCCAATTGAGCTTGAGGGCGTTATCACATTCCGGGCAGGGCTTCTTTAGTCTTTTAAGGCAGTGTGGACAGACCAGAAACTCCTTCTCCACCGGACGCATACACGCCGGACAGACGGCCCCACTCTGAGCTAGTTGTGCTTCTTTAGTTCTAATTTCCAACTGCCGCTCTTGCGCATCCTCACGATGCTCCGGAGGCCGAACTACCAGATAGATAAGCCAACCAAAAATGGGGAAAATCAGCGCCACCAGCGCCCAATATCCAGCCATCGCCCCACGACTCCGAGCATCTCGAAAAGTCCAATAAGCAATGCTCAGCCAGAGTACGCCTACAAATACCTCTATCAAGAGTATCAGGAGCCGAAATAGTGGGGACTGGAAAAAATTGAGGATATTATTGATTGTGTCCATGGGCGAATGATAGCAGAGGAAAACCGTTAAAGAAATAATCGATCAAAACTACCTGCTCCCTCGGAGCAAAGCCCTAGCTGGGCCAACTAAGTATAGCGAGCCGGTAACAACCACCACGCCGTCTGGGCCAACAGCTTGTCGCGCTCGATCCAACGCTGCCTCAAATGACCCAAGGGAAGCGGCCTCCTGCCCTAACTCCCTCAGAGCCTCAACTAGCTCCGCCGCCGGCAGACGCCGCGGATGGTCTAAGTCAACCACATACAGCGGCCCAAGATCGGCCAAGGCAGTGGCCATCTCCAGCGCCGCTTTGTCCCGCAATATTGCAGTGACGATCGCCACCGGGCGATCATGATATCGCGACCGAACGTGGCGAACCAGCGCTTGGATTCCGGCCAAATTATGTGCCCCGTCCAGCAACACCCCGGGACGACCCGGAAACATCTCCGCCCGCCCAGGTGAAGTGACTCTAGCCAACGCAGCCTGCAGGGCCACTGTGTCGAGTGGCCGACCGAGCATTGCCTCTGCCGCAACGGTCGCCAGCAGCGCATTATCCAGCTGCCATTCACCAGCAAGGCCGACGATCAAGTCCTCGTATACACCCCCAGGCGTATGAAAACTATGCCCGGACGGACCCGACTCTAAGTGAAAATCAATACCGGCACAGAGCAGCCTGGCCCCCACCACCTGTGCTCGCTCTTTGAGGACTACTGCGACCCCTTGATCCACCACCCCAATGACCCCGATGGATCCCTCTCTCAGTACGCCGGCTTTTTCGGCGGCAATATCGCTCAACTCCGGACCGAGCCATTCAGCGTGATCGAGTGTCACGTTGGTAATAACAGCCACCTTCGCGTCGACCACGCTGGTCGCATCCCAAAGGCCCCCCATCCCCACTTCCAAGACCGCCACATCCACGTCCGCGTCCACAAAAGCCTGCAATGCGGTGCCGGTGAGAGCCTCAAATTGAGTGATTCGTCGACTGTCGTCGACCGCAAAAGTCTGCTCCGCTCGGGCCACCGCCGCGCGCATCCGCGTACCCAGCGCTTCAAATTCAGCCTGGCCCAGCATCTTGCGGTCTATGAGAAATCGCTCTAGGTAGCTTTCTAGATGGGGTGACGTATATACACCGGCAGACAATTCGTGCGCTTGAAGGATCTCGCCGAGCATCCTGGCTGTCGAAGTCTTACCGTTAGTCCCGGTTATCTGCACTGCCCGCAGCCGGTTCTCGGGAGCGCCCAAAGCCTGACAGAGAGCCTGGATGCCGGCCAAAGACGGTTCGATCCCAAAATTGGCCAGGGAGTCCAGGTAGGTGGCGAAACTCTCAGCGGGGGTCGTCATCGAACTCAGTCTATTCGGTCAACAGGTCTAGCTGCGCCTGGAGCTTGGAGCGCCTCTCCTCCAAGTCGCGCTGCTTGCCCCGGTCCTTCTCAACCACGGCCGCCGGCGCCTTGGCGAGAAAGCCTTCATTAGCCAGCTTCTTATCCAGCTTAAGTAACTCCCGTTCGATCACCGTGAGTCCCTTGCTCAATCGCTCGCGCTCCTTGTCGATGTCAACGAGGTCGGACAACGGGACATAGAGCTCGACCGCCCCGACAACCGCGATAGCCGATTGCTTGGGACGCTCTATGCCAACCCCAACTGCGAGTTCGCCCAAGCCCGCCAGGCGGGTGATAAGTGGCAGTCCGGCAACCACTGGTTTCAAGGTCGAGTCGGCAGCGGCTGTCGCCAGCGCCTTGAACTTGATCGACGGCGCCACCTTCAGCTCGCTACGGATAGTCCGCAACGCCACCACCGTTCCTTTGACGATCTCAAGCTCAGCTTCGCTGTCCTCATCGATCAGCGCCTCCTGTGGCAACGGCCAGGCCGACACCATGAGACTCTCGCCATCGCGCGGCAGCTTCTGCCAAATTTCCTCCGTAATAAATGGCATAAACGGATGGAGCAACCGCAGCGCCGTATCCAAAACATCAACTAGAACGCCTTGAGCCACAGCCCGGTCTGCAGCGCCCTCGGGGCTGCTGTCGTATAGGCGCGGCTTGACAAGCTCCAAGTACCAGTCGCAAAACTCACTCCAAAAGAAATCGTAAAGACGACGCGCGGCGTCTCCAAAATCGTGGTCGTCGAGTGCCATTGAGACCTCCGCCACCAATCTTTGCACCCGGGACAGTATCCACCTGTCCGCCGCGGTCAACTGATCCAACTCCAGAGGTGCCGTCTGATAATCGCTGAGATTCATCAACACAAAGCGTGATGCATTCCATATTTTGTTGGCAAAATTCCGGCTCATCTCAAGCTTCTCTTCTGTGAACCGCATATCCTGCATGGTGGTCGTCTGAACCATCAAGCCGAATCGAGTAGCATCGGTGCCGTATTTTTCGATCAGACCTAGAGGGTCTATGCCGGTCCCGAGCGACTTACTCATCCGCCGGCCCTCTTGGTTGAAAACGGTCGGATGGATAATAACGGATCGGAAGGGGATCTCGTCGGTGAACTTGAGACCAGTCATGATCATCCGCGCGACCCAAAGATAAAGGATATCCCTGGCAGTCGACAGGACGGAAGTCGGATAAAAATATTCCAGATCATCGGTCTGATCGGGCCAGCCGAGCGTAGCGAAAGGCCACAGGGCTGAACTAAACCAGGTATCGAGAACATCGGGGTCTTGCTCCAACTCGGCGGCACCACAACTGGCGCAGACGCTCGGCGTTTCAACCGCCACCGTCAGCTCTTCACAGTTCTGACAGTACCACGCCGGTATCTGGTGCCCCCACCAGATCTGGCGGGAAATACACCAGTCGCGGATATTCTCCATCCAGTCGAAATAAACGCGAGCCCAACGATCTGGAGAGAACTTAACATCGCCCGCATTCACCACATCGATCGCCGGCCCGGCCAATGGTTTCATATCGACAAACCACTGGTCGGAAAGGTAAGGCTCGATAACCGTCTGGCACCGGTAACAGTGACCGACGGAGTGCTCGTGCGGCTCGAACTTCTCCAGCAGGCCTTCCTTTTCAAGAGCAGACACTACCGCATCACGCGCCTCGAACCGATGTAGACCAGTGAACTGTCCACCATTCTCGTTTATATTGCCCTCGATCGTAAAAATATTGATCTGCTCCAGGCCGTGGCGTTCACCGATCTCGAAGTCATTGGGATCATGGGCCGGAGTGACCTTCAAAGCTCCGGTGCCAAAAGATGGATCAACATAGTCATCGGCGATGATGGTCAGTTCTCGACCTATTAGCGGCAAGACCACCTGCCGACCGATAAGATGTTGATAGCGCTCATCGTCGGGGTTAACAGCCACAGCTGTGTCGCCCAGAAGCGTCTCCGGCCTGGTGGTAGCAATGACTAAATGACCCTCGCCATCCTTTAAGGGATAGCGGATATGCCAGAGGCCACCCTCTACCTCATGATGCTCGACTTCAATATCCGAAAGAGCGGTGTGACAACGAGGACACCAGTTGATAATGCGATTGCCCCGGTAGATAAGGCCATCTTTGTAAAGACGGACAAAGACCTCCTTTACAGCCTTGGAGTATCCCTCGTCCATCGTAAAGCGCTCTCGTGTCCAATCGCAGGAGCAGCCCAACTTCTTTAATTGGTTAATGATTATCGAACCGTGCTCTTCCTTCCACTCCCAAACACGTTCGATAAATTTCTCGCGACCGACATCATGGCGACTGAGGCCTTCGGCCGCTAAAGCCTGCTCGACTTTGTTCTGAGTAGCGATGCCGGCATGGTCGGTCCCCGGCAACCAGAGAGTCGGCCGCCCCTCCATCCGTGCTTTGCGGACGAGTACGTCCTGGATGGTGTTGTTTAGGGCATGACCCATGTGCAGCGAACCAGTGACGTTAGGTGGCGGTATGACGATCGTAAATGGCTCTTTAGAGTGGTCTATCTGGGGAGTAAAGTAACCGCGCGCTTCCCAGAACCCATACCAGCGGTCCTCGGTCTCCTGCGGCGCATATGCCTTGCTTAGCTCTTCGGTCACCTTATAGAGTGGCCCCTTTTAAGCAGGAACCTCTTCGTTGGGCTCCTCATCAGCAACAGGCTGCTTTAGCTCTTCGGCTGGGGCGGATACCAAGGTCGGGTCAACATCGTCTTCAATGACCTCTTGCGTGATAACACACTTAGCCACATTCGCTAAAGATGGGATGTCATACATCACATTCAAAAGAACATCTTCCATAATGGCCCGTAGTCCGCGAGCCCCACTGGCTCGACTGAGCGCCTTGTCGGCAATGGCAGCGAGCGCCTCATCGGTAAAAACCAACTCGACATTGTCATAGGCAAAGAACTTCTGGTACTGCTTAACCAAGGCATTCCGCGGCTCCCGCATGATCAATATCAGATCTTCCTTGCTTAGATTGTCGACAGTGGCTACTACAGGCAGACGACCAACAAACTCCGGAATAAGCCCAAACTTGAGCAAGTCCGCCGGGAGTAAGTTGGCAAGGATACCGCCGATCGGCTTATCCGCGCGCTTCTTAATGTCGGCGCCAAAACCAATGCCCTTGGTGCCGGTACGGTTCTCAATCATCTTTTCAATGCCGTTAAAAGCACCACCGCAGATGAAGAGTACGTTTGTTGTATCTATCTGGATGAACTCCTGATGCGGGTGCTTCCGACCGCCCTGCGGCGGGACGCTCGCTTCAGTTCCCTCAAGTATCTTCAATAATGCCTGCTGAACGCCCTCTCCGGAGACATCACGGGTAATCGAAGGATTTTCCGACTTGCGCGCCACTTTATCGACCTCGTCAATATAGATAATGCCGGTCTCAGCCCGCTTGACATCATAGTCAGCTGCTTGAATCAACTTAAGCAGAATATTTTCAACATCCTCGCCGACATAGCCGGCCTCTGTCAGCGCCGTGGCATCAGCAATAGCAAAGGGCACATTGAGTATCTTAGCCAAAGTCTGAGCCAGCAACGTCTTGCCGCAGCCGGTCGGGCCCAGCAGAAGAATGTTGCTCTTCTGCAGCTCCACATCGCTCTCCGCCTGAGGGCCGACTTGAATCCTTTTGTAGTGATTATAGACAGCCACAGACAGAATTTTCTTGGCCTGCTCTTGCCCGATCACATAATCGTCCAGAATATCGTTGATCTCTTTTGGCTTAGGTAGATCTTCGAGCTTGAGCTGAACCTCTTCGGTCAACTCTTCATCAATAATCTCATTGCAAAGATCAATGCACTCATCACAAATATAGACGCCTGGTCCGGCGATAAGCTTTTTAACCTGCCGTTGACTCTTGCCGCAGAACGAGCACTTCAGCTGTTCCTGGCTGTCGCTAAATTTTGCCACTAGCGACCCTCCCTATCCGTTTGTCGACGTGATCACTTCTTTTTGCGCTCCTTGATCACTTCGTCGATTATACCATACTCTTTTGCCTGGTCGGCGGTCATAATGAAGTCCCTATCGGTGTCTTTTTCCACCTTTTCCAACTTCTGCCCCGTGTGCTTGGCGATTATCTCATCGAGAAGCCTTCTAGTCCTCACGATTTCTTTGGCTTGAATCTCAATATCGACCGCCTGGCCGCTGGCGCCACCGTGCGGCTGATGGATTAAAACCCGTGAATTTGGAGTGATGTGGCGCTTGCCTGGCTGGCCCGCCAACAACAACAAGGCCCCGCCGCTCGCAGCCTGACCGATACAGATGGTTGAAACATCCGGCTTGATATATTGCATCGTGTCGTAGATAGCCATCGTCGCCGTTATCACTCCGCCGGGGCTGTTGATATAGAGATTGATATCTTTTTCGGGATCTTCAGATTCAAGGTGCAGCATCTGCGCAATCACCAGGTTGGCAATATCGTCGTTGATCTCACTGCCCATGAAAACAATGCGCTCGTTAAGCAGACGCGAGTAGATATCGTAAGACCTCTCACCCCGCGGCGTTTGCTCAATCACTATCGGTATTAGGGTCATCAGCATCCTCCTTCTTTTTGTCAGTTTTCTTCTCTATTTTTACTTCCGCGCTTAGCTTAACTTTAGCGCTATCTGCCAGGAACTCGATGGCTTTATCCATAGATAGTCGCTCTTGCAAAAACTCATTTCCGTCTCTCTCCTCGATCTCTTTCCGGAGTTCTTCGGGATCCTTGTCGGACCCCTCAGCCAAGCGCTCTATTTCCTTCGTTATCTCCTCTTCGGTCGCGTCCAGCTCAAAATCCCTGGCCACCGCCTCCAGCGTCAACTCGGTTTTTAGATTTCGGCTGGCCTCTTCCTTATAGTTATCCTGAAAGGCCTGCGGCGTCATGCCCGTCTGGGACAACCACTCTGAAAACTTGATTCCTTGCGTCTGCTCTACCTGATTAGCAAAACTGCCAACCATCTGCTCCATCCGGCGCTGCAGCATGCCGTCGGGAAGCTCGACTTCAGCCAGATCGACCATCTTCTCCAGCGCCGCCTCCCGCAGGGCGGACTTCTGCTCTTTTTCCTGCTTCTCTTTTACTTTCTCTTTTAAGTCGTCCTTTAGTTCTTTCAGGGTGTCGAACTTGCTGGCAGACATCGCAAACTCATCATCTACTTTGGGGAGCTTCCTGGTCTTGATCTCTTTTATTTCAACCTTGAATACTGCCTCAGCCCCAGCCAGACTCTCCGACTGATAGTCAGACGGAAATGTCAGCTTGACGTCTTTCGAAGCCCCCGGTTTCAAGTCTAAAAGCTGCTCCTCGAACCCCGGGATAAATGTGCTTGAGCCAAGTTCAAGCATGTAGTCACTGCCTCGACCACCCTCGAACGGCTTGTCGGCAATAAAGCCCTCATAGTCTATCAAGACAAAGTCGCCGTTACGGCTCTGACGACTCTTGGCGACCTCCAGAGTGGCAAACTTATTGCGTAGCCTTTCTATCTCGGTTTTAACGCCCTCGGACAAAGAGGGCGGCTCCACCTGCTCGACTTCCAGGTCATCAAGCGAACCCAGCTTAGCCTCAGGCTTAACTTGAACCTTAGCTGTAAATATGAACGGCTCATCAATCTTAATCTGAACCACATCTATCTCCGGCATCGTCACTGGGACAACTCCGGCTGCCTTGACCGCCTCGGTATAGACATCCGGGATGATGTCGTTGGCCGCTTCATCCAGAACCACGTCCCGCCCGACCATCTGGTCGATAATAGGCTTGGGCGCTTTGCCCTTACGAAAGCCGGGGATCCGCACTTTCTTAGCAATCTCGCGATAGGTCTTACTGATCGGTCCAGCTATCTGGTCCGCTGAGACTTCGATCGTCACGACTACCGTGTGTTTATCAACTTCTTCGACCTCGGTTTTTACGGTCATATCATCTCCTGTCGATTACTCCAAACCAATGCGCACTGAGTGCGGGTGAGAGGACTTGAACCTCCACGTCCATAGGACACATGCTCCTAAGGCATGCGCGTCTGCCATTCCGCCACACCCGCAGAAAAATACCGGCTGGGGCCTGGCGACAACCCCCACCGACTCTGAGAATAATGTGGCAAATAATACAAGAGTCTCCGTTAATAGACAAATACGAGAATACCCGCCTGGTTGACTGAGACTCCAGTTGCAGAGTAACATCGAGCAGGGGTTAATCAATGATTAATAATGGAGAATCCGAGGCTGCCTGGCCGCCTGTAGCTCGTTTCATAGTCGTGGGTGCAGCCACGATTGTCATCATTGGCGGCCTGCGGGCCGGCTCTTCGCTCATCTCTCCATTGCTACTAGCAATCTTTCTGGCCGTCCTCATTGATCCGCTACTTGAGCGCCTACGTGACCGCGGCCTGCCGAACTGGCTGGCGTTTCTCATTCTTTTTCTGGGAGTGCTGCTCATTGGCCTAGGTGTAATCCTTTTTGTTTCCCTTTCCCTCTCACAGCTGCAAGCAAATGTGCCAATCTATAAAGAGAGTCTTTCCAGTCTTTATCAGTCTATTGAGGGCACACTGGCCACGCAGAACATCGATCTTTCCGACATGTTGAACGAAGGAACGCTTAGCCCGCAGACCATAGCCAGAACGTCTGCCGGAATCCTCGGTGTCCTGGCCTCGGAGTTATCAGGAACACTGCTCGTGCTTTTGCTCCTGATATTTCTTTTGAGCGAAGCACCTGGTTTTTCGGCAAAAGCAAAAAAAGCCTTGGGGGACGATCATCCAGTGGTTC
The DNA here is from genome assembly GCA_964196305.1 of uncultured Acidimicrobiia bacterium. Taxonomy (GTDB): domain Bacteria; phylum Actinomycetota; class Aquicultoria; order CAJVYJ01; family JAUVQD01; genus DAOUYN01. The sequence continues at coordinate 9,522 of CAXMSJ010000067.1, read as the reverse complement.
GGCAGCTAGGCTCATTTAGCGAGAACGTCCGAGGCTACATGAAAGTCAGGACGATCAGCAACCTATTTGTTGGGATAACATTTACGATCGTTCTGCTGGTCCTAGGCGTAGATTCGGCGCTTCTGTGGGGATTCCTGGCTTTTGTCCTCAGCTACATCCCGACGATCGGCCTGATATTAGCCTCGGTGCCGGCGATCACTCTGGCGCTGCTGGAACAAGGGGTCACCACGGCAGTAATCGTCACTGTTGGAGTCTTGATACTTAACGGGATAAGCGACAACTATCTCTCGCCGCGCCTCTCAGCCCAGGAACTCGAATTATCCCCGTTCGCGGTCTTCTTCTCTTTTATCTTCTGGGCCTGGGTGCTGGGACCGATCGGCGGGCTCCTGTCGGTCATCCTAACTGTCGGACTGAAGATGGTCTTCGAGGCCTTTACGGAAACCCAGGGGTATGCAGTGCTGCTGGGGCCGAATATCGAGCCGGAAGCGCCGCCACCAGATCAACCAACCTCCGAATAGCTCCCTAAGGAATACCCAGACAGCCAAAGCTGCCGGCACCCCAAAAGGGACCGAGTAGTGGGTCGTATAGGAATCGAACCTATAACCTTGGGATTAAGAGTCCCCTGCTCTGCCGATTGAGCTAACGACCCAGTTGGCACATTATTCGTCTGTTGGGGTGGCTGAGGGGACTTGAACCCCCAGCCTCCGGAGCCACAGTCCGGCGCTCTAACCAATTGAGCTACAACCACCACGAACTGGTCGTTTACATGAAACAGCGCTGGCCACAAGGCCAACGCTCCGACCGCTGCCCTATTATCCATGGTTTGCCCGGTGATTTCAACGGCAAAGCCTGGGCCCATCGATTGACTTTTGCTGCTCCCGTGACAATACTGACGCCAAACTGATCGTTTGGCCCCAAGAAAGAAGATTATCTTGAGTACCATTGCAACGTTAGTTCAAGCCACCCGTCCGCAGTTCTTGCTGTTGACCCCCGTCTGTTTTATGGTCGGCGGCGTCTGGGCTTTGACTCATAGTGAGCCAACGAACTTAGCCTATCTGTTCTTGGCCTTAGTCGGAGCGATAGCGGCCCACGTAGCAACCAACACCCTCAACGACTACTCTGACTTCAAGAGCGGCCTCGACCTGCTCACCAAGCCGACACCGTTTAGCGGCGGCAGCGGCCTGTTGCCGAACAAAAAACTACAACCAAACACCGTGCTCGGCCTCGGACTCATTTCGCTGGCTGTCGCAGTGATCATCGGGGGCGCCTTCGCCGCCTTGCGAGGGTGGGAGGTGCTGCTGGTCGTTATTCCGGCCGGGATGCTCGCCGTTCTGTACACTCAGTACATCACGCGCTCACCCTGGCTTTGTCTGTTCGCCCCCGGCCTGGCCTTCGGCCCCTTAATGGCCGCCGGGGCTTTTTACGCCCTCAGCGGCTCGTTTGATCAGACCGTCCTGGCTGCCTCTGTGGTTCCGGCCTTGTTGGTCAGCGGGCTCCTACTTCTAAATCAATTCCCAGATGTCGAAGCCGATCGCGCTTCGGGGCGGCGAGTCCTACCAGGCATCATCGGCAAACCAGCCAGTGCCAAACTCTTTGCTGTCCTCGTGGCCACCGTATATCTCTGGGTGGTGACCGGCGTTTTGGTCAAGCTCTTGCCAACAGGAGCGTTACTGGCCCTGCTCTCAACGCCGCTGGCCCTGACCACAGTCCGCGGCGCCCTGAAGCATGCCGACGAAAACGTTGAATTAATCCCCTTCTTAGGCCGAAATGTCATGTTGACCCTGCTGACACCAGTGCTCCTGACTGTCGGTCTGGCCCTGCCGATCGCCTAGCCGATTTTCTATGGCCAATATTGGGAATACTTTCACATAATGAGGTGGAAATCATAAACATCATTGTCTGTATAAAACAGGTCCCGGACACGACCCAGGTGCGGATCTCGCAGGAGGGGACGCTCATTCGCGAGGGTATACCGACCGTCGTCAATCCACACGACCTGCATGCCGCAGAAGCCGCCATTTCGCTAAAAGAAGTCTACGGTGGTCAGGTCACAGCTCTAACAATGGGACCGATGGGGGCACGCGATGCGCTCCGCGAGGTGATAGCACTGGGCGCAGACGACGCCATACTAATCAGCGATCGCGCCTACGCGGGTTCAGATACCCTGGCGACAAGCTATATTCTAGCGGCAGCAATTGCGCGCCTAGGTAATAATCTGCCTGTCGACCTGGTAATCTGCGGCAAACAATCCATCGACGGCGACACCGCGCAAGTAGGGCCGGGCATCGCCCATCGTCTGGGTCTCAGTCAGCTCACCTACGTCCAGAAGATACGCGAACTCGACCCGGAGCGCCGCACCATTGTGGTCGAGCGCCGCCTGGAAAAAGGGGTTGAGGTGGTCGAAGGCCGACTGCCCGCGCTCTTGACAGTTGAAAAGAACATCAACGAAGTCCGCTATGCTCCCCTACCCAACCTGATCCACGCAACGAAGTTCAAGCCGACCGTATTCAATCAGGATAACCTCGATCTCGATCAGACCCGGATCGGCCTGAAGGGCTCTCCAACCAAGGTAAGAAAGATCTTCGCCCCGCCACCCGCCGCCCGTGGTGAGATAATCGCTGGGCCGGAGCTAGCTCCGAGTGAAGCTGCCCGGGCACTAGTGGACAGATTGACAGCCTTAAACTTGGAGAGCAGCCATGCCTAAAACCGCCAACAAAGATATTCCGGCCCAAGCGGTCTGGGTTTTCATCGAGCAGGAGCAAGGGGTTATTCACTCTGTCTCCTGGGAACTGCTGGGGGTGGCGGCAACTCTCGCGGTCGAGCTAGGCGCGTCTGTCGTCGCAGTCATCATCGGTCACGATGTCTCCAGGCTAACGCCGGAGATATTCTCGTATGGGGCAGAAGCCGTACTTGTTGTCGACGATCCCATCCTCGAACATTATCGAGCTCATCCATATTCGACTGCCCTTAGCACGTTGATCAGAAAATATGATCCAAGCATCTTTTTGTTGGGGGCGACGACAATCGGACGCGACCTGGCCAGCCCAGTGGCAACCGAAATCGGAACGGGACTGACCGCCGACTGCACCCAGCTAGAGATCGAACCCAAAAGCGGTCTTTTGCGACAGACTAGACCAGCCTTTGGCGGCAACATCATGGCCACCATCATCTGCCCGGATCACCGCCCGCAGATGGCCACTGTCAGGCCGCGCGTTCTGGCCATACCAGCAGTACGACCAGGACTGACTGGTCCGATTGTCCATGAAACAATAGAGTTTGGCGCCGAACAGTCACCGACAAAGATCCTCGACTTCATTGCTGATGCGAATGCCGACCAAGCTCATATCGAGCAGGCAGAGGTGCTTGTCTGCGTTGGCCGCGGCCTGGGAAGCGCCGACAACCTGCCGCTGCTACAAGAACTGGCCTCACTGCTCGGCGGCCAGATAGGGGGTTCCCGGCCGGTGATAGAGAAAGGCTGGCTACCGGCATCATGCCAGGTCGGCCAGACGGGAAAAACCGTCCGCCCGACAGTCTATATCGCCGCCGGCATCTCTGGGGCCATCCAGCATGTGGTCGGCATGAAAGAGTCCGATACGATCATCGCCATCAACAGTGACCCCGAAGCCCCTATCTTCGCCATCGCCGACTACGGCGTCGTCGGCGATCTGTTAGAGATTGTGCCCGCGATGGTCGAGGAACTTAAACAACGCCAGATACGACCCCTGAGCGCTCCCGTTATTGGGGGTCGACAGCATGACCACTAGTGCCCCTGCTGTCGACTTTCAAGCGATCGTCGTTGGCGCAGGACCGGCCGGGACCGCCGCTGCTTATACCCTGGCCAAAGCCGGTGTTACCTGCGCGCTGCTGGAAAGAGGGGCCTACCCGGGGGCAAAAAATGTCATGGGGGGAGTGCTCTACACTGAACCGGTGGCCGAAATAATCCCCGAGTTCTGGAAGACAGCACCGCTGGAACGTCCGCTGGTCCAGCAAGAATTTTGGGTGATGGCTCCCGATGGCTGCATATCTTTAAAACAGCAGAATGAAAAGATGCGCGAGCTACCCTATAACCGCTACTCTGTCTTGCGAGCCAAGTTCGATCCCTGGTTCGCCAAGCAGGCTGAGGAAGCCGGAGCCTATTTGATCAACAAGACAGTAGTCTCTGAGCTCCTGTGGAAACATGACCAAGTCGTCGGCGTGCGCACGGACCGACCGCAGGGGGATCTTTATGCGCCCATTGTCATCCTAGCGGATGGCGTTAATTCTCTCCTGGCTGAGCAAGCCGGTCTAAGAAATAAAGTTGAGCCTAAACAGGTAGCGCTGGCCGTGAAAGAAGTGATCGCTCTGCCAGAAAAGACGATTGTCGAGCGGTTTAATCTAGAGCCGGACCACGGAGCCGCGATCGATCTATATGGCAATATCGCTCACGGCCTGGCCGGCTCGGGCTTCATCTACACAAACCGTAACTCTATCTCCATCGGCCTTGGTCTCATGCTCGACGACTTGGCCCAATCACAAACCAAGCCCTACGAACTGCTCGATGAGCTAAAAAGTCACTTGGCCGTCCGCCAGCTCATCGCCGGCGGTGAACCACGTGAATATATGGCCCACATGATCCCCGAAGGGGGCTACCTAGCTATGCCCAGGCTATACCGCGGCGGGGTTATGGTGGCCGGGGACGCCGCGATGATGGTCAATGGCATCCACCGGGAAGGGGCCAACTTAGCCATGACTTCCGGGCGAATCGCCGCCGAGACCACCATTGCCGCTCTTAAGAGTAAAGACTATTCAGACCACTCGCTGTCAGCCTACGAGAGGGGCCTCAATAACAGTTATGTCCTGAAGGACTTAAAGAAGTACAAGCGCTTCCCCGCCTTTGTCAGTTCGCACAACCAGATCTTCTCCCTCTTCCCGGAGATACTGAACGAAGCCGCAGCGGACTTCATGACGGTCGACGACGAGACCAAGGACGATAAACAACATCGGATCGGACACGATATCTTCTCCCGCCTCTCTCTTTGGCAAGCGATTAAAATGGCCTACCAAGGATGGCGATCAGTAAAATGAAAATCGAGGAACGCTTGGCTCTAGCGAAACATATTCCCGACAAAGTCTCACACCTCGAGATAATATCAGTCGAGACATGTCGGCACTGCGCAAAAAAGCCTTGCCTGACTTTCTGCCCAGCGACGGTTTATCATTGGGACGACGGTGAGGAGCAAATCACCGTGGCCTATGAAGGGTGTTTTGAGTGCGGCGCCTGCCGGCTCGTTTGCCCGCACGATAATATCGCTTGGGCCTGGCCACGCGGCGGCTTCGGTGTTGCATACAGATACGGCTAACTGGCCTGTCCTTGACAACCTGGGGCCGTAGTTTATAGTTGGCAAAGATGAAGAAAGTAGCGGTCTTAGTTGACGCGGGATACGTCCTAAAGAATCTCTATCGCTTGTTAAAGCGCCAAGCAGCAACAGCGGACGAAGTCTATGCCTTCTGTCTCGCCTGTGTTAACAAAAAAGAAGAAGACCTCCTACGCATTTATTATTATGACTGCCCCCCTTACGATAAAGTGGTTCGCCATCCGGTCACCGGCGAAAAGATAGATTTTGGCGCTACCGACACCGCCAAGGAACGAAAAGTCCTCCTGCAAGACCTCTCGGTACGCGAGAAGGTCGCCTGCCGGATGGGGACCCTCAAATTCCGGGGCTGGGAGCCGACTATGGCGGGACATCAAAAACTGAAGCGAAGCCAGAAGCTCGAGCCAACAGACCTAATGCCTTCATTCGACCAGAAGCAGGTAGACGTCAAGATCGGCTTGGACGTGGCGTGGCTCTCAGGCAACCATATCGTAGACAAGATCATTTTGGCCACGGCTGACACCGACTTCACTCCGGCAATGAAATTCGCCCGCCAAAGTGGGGTCACTATTGTGTTGGCCAAACTTAAAGGGGCGACGGTCCACGAGGAACTTCTCCAGCACTCCGACGAACATCGCGTCGTGCCCTTCCCTCCTACCGGCCGTGGAAAGAACGCGACTCAGTAGGCGCATCCCGCTCGATCACATGGACAGAAGCTTTCTCGTGCTTTTCGACCGGCCCCACGGTAATCGTAAGTTTTTCAAAATGCTCGGCGACATAAGCAAGCAAAGCATAACCAAAGATCACGATGCCCAGCATTTCCAAAAACTCCTCGGCTGTAACAATCAGCGAGTAGCCCAGATCATAAACGCCGTAAATCTCTGCTCTTAAGCCGCCCAGCATCTCCAGGCCCAGCGCCCCAAAAATGTAAATAGCCCCAGCTGAAACGAACAACATCCGCGTTGTTCTCGGTAGATTGACCAGAAACCGCAAGAAAAGCGCGAGAAAAGCCACCAACGCTGCTCCATAGGGAATTACCCAGGCATAATAGAACAGACCAGAGGTATTTAATGATTCTCTCAGCGGTTTTGTCAGGCTCTCGTGCAAAGAGGCAGTTTCATCGATCGCCAGAAAAAGAAAAATCACTGCCAACGCCAGCCAGGATAAACTAGATAGATCTCGGCGACGTCGGGCGAGCGCAATCAATGCCAGTAGGGCCGCACAGCAGATCAAGGCGATCGACGAAAACAGCGTCGGGATATTCTTCTCCGCACTGAAATCTACCAAACGGATCAAATTACTGCTCTGTTCTTGATCAACGCGCAGTTTAAAACTGACGGCCACAGCATTTGCAAGCAGAAGGAGAGTGACAAAACCGACGAGACCTATTAGAGCTCCTCGGGGTGTAAATTCTATCTTCAAATAATCTCCCGGCTCGACCGGCAACTAACCCATGAGCTCGCGTGGTCGTACCGGCGTACGCTGCCCGCGCTGACTAGCCGGCTCGTATTTAGTCCCCGAAAATGCTTGCGACTTGAGCATCATATACAACAACCCGGAGACCGCGATAAACAGCTCCACCAACTCGGATGTTCTCTGCACGTAATAGTCAAAGTGTATCGCAATCGGAAAATAGTCATTGTAAAGATCAACACCAGCATGAAAAGTAATAACCATAGCCCAAGTAGCCAGCACGACCGGAGCGGCAATCGCCTGAAAACGGCGGGAAGATGAGAGTTTTACGCCCGCCAAGAGTGCGAGCCCGCATAAAAGGCGAAATATCTCCGAATGTCCTTGCAGTCCGCCAAGATTATGTAGGGTCGTCTCACCTTGGGCGTTAATAGAACGCCAGGCCGCGGGAGAATCAAATCCAAAAAGCTGCTGCCCCCACGCTACTTCCTCCATGCTCACCACTAACAGGGTCACAGCCAAAGCGAGGTAAAAACCAAAAACAAGCGTTTCAGCCCCAGCCTGCTTTGCCCGCCACGCCAACACCAACCCAAGCACCCCGGCGACCAAGGCAACCACGAACGTCAGGACCTCCACCGGATGATTCTCGCGAAGCAGCCACAGCGTGTACGGCCGGGAAACTGGATTGATCAGAGACGCGCCACAGAGAAACAACAATACGAACGGCGCCATCGCCGTCGCCCTCTTAACCAAGATATCCACGGCGTTAGGATAACCTTAGTTAGTATCTTAGTCAACGCTTACAGCAGTCAGCTCTGGCTAGCTACCCGTCGCACGCGTCAATACGGGAGCCGCTCACTGAGGTCAATATTGTTTTCTTCTGACTCGTCCGTGTCGGGCTCGGGTTCGCTTGGCTCCCCACTCTGGCGGCGACGAGCGCTCCCCAAGATTCGTTGGTGGATGGCGACTTTATCCTTTGCAGGGGCGTCTATCGTCACTTCACTAGGAATCGCGGCTTCGCCCAGCAACTCGTCGGCAGCCCTTTGTAAATTCACCGTCAAGGCCCGCTTCCAGCTGTCGCTAGGCGATCCTGTTCGCTGGACTTGTTTTCCGTTGTACGGCGCAATTCTCTGAACAAACCACGTAATACGCTTAGCGGAACTATCTTTTGCTGCCGCCCAACGATGGCCATCAGCATCAACCACATAGTAGATATGAGAGTTAGCTGCGCCACCTGCTTTCCTGATAACGTGCCCGGTAACACAATTGCGGTCACCGAATATTCTCTGAAAAAAACTCTGGTTTTGGCTGGACAAGCAACGTACCGGCGAAGTAACATCGTCCATTTTCTGATAATATTCTTGAGCCATCTTTTGCATCAATTGCTCTTGTCGGGCTTTTTCTTGTAGGGATTTCTCGTGACCCGCTTGCTTTTTCGATGCTTCCTCGGCTGCTTTTTCAGAGTTTATCTTTAGTTCCTCAATGCCTGGCAAGAAATCCATATCTATCCTCTCGCTGCAGATTTGATCATCATTTGACCAGCAATCAGTTACTGTAAATCTACCAAATGACGCCGCAACAGGCAACCGACAAAGCTTCTTAGTGAATTTGGGTCTTGAATGTGTGTCCACCCAGGCAAATTCGAAACGAAACCCATTTTAATTACTCGCGAGGTTGACTGGTTTCAGATTTGGCTTCCCTCGCTCTAGCAATCATACGCTGGACCGCCAAGTTTGTATTTATTTCTTGGAGCTCAATGTCCGGATGGTGCGATGAAAACACTCTAAATATCTCATCCGCAAAAGCTTGGCCTATCATCTCCACACCCTCAAAATTTAAGACAACAATCTTAAATCTATCAAACCTCACAAGAAGTCTTTTTGCTTGTGACCTTGATATGAGGTTCTCTTCACCATACTTCGCCAGCTTGACGGGGACTATTGTTTTATCAAATCCAAGACTCTCAGCGGAAGTAAACTTATCGAACACCTTGTTTACCGTTCTTGACGTGTGGTTGCTAAGCTTCATAAAAACCGAAGTGCCGGCTCTTGCCTCGTCGCGCTCAAGAATCCAATCGTTCCGGCTGTCAAGTGTGTGTGTGTAGAACACGCCGCCAGACAAAATATCAAAATCATCAAACATACGTGATGTGAAAAATATTCCTTCACCCGTGTGCCGCTCCGGGTCAGTTGTTAGTTTTCCTTTTGAAAGCTCTAACAGGGCATGGCGCTCGTCCATCAAGCTGAGGGCTTTTTGAATTTTCCGGAAAATACCCACACCATCGTCGTGTATTGCAATCTCCGTAGTTGCAGCGGTTTTCTCAAAAACGATATGGATTTGGGACCCCTCGGAATGATCAATGGCATTATTAAACATTTCCGTGAATCCATGCGCCCAGAGCCTCAATGCGTTTTGTGGCAGTTCCCCAAGTGCCGGACTAACAACATCTCTCCAAACGACATCCTCCATAAGCGAGGCTGAGATATCAAAGCTCTTAGTGAATCGAACCAACGAAGGCAGCCTGTATGATCTCCTGCGTGTATTCCCTTCCTTAACTAGCGCACCTTCTCTCACCAAGTGCTGAAGATGCTTGTTCACGGCTTGGCGACTAATATTAAATTTGTCGCTCGTTATTTTCGCGATCGCTGTTGGGTTTTTGTCTACGCTCTGAACGATGAACAGTCTGATGGATTCGCTTCTATTGCGTACGTTAACCAAAACGAACCTTTCCTATTGACAACTTTAGCAAACCTTATTGTCA
>CAXMSJ010000066.1:0-9313 GCA_964196305.1 uncultured Acidimicrobiia bacterium | reverse complement strand
TTATCCAGTACCAAAGAGGGGTTTATCAACAAAAGCTTGATTGTCAGGAGTCAAATAGCGGAGGTGGAAGAGCATCTAGAGTCGCCCGCAACTCAAGGCGTTATTTTGACTGGTGGTGCAGACATGGGGAAAAGCGCTATCTAGGTAATGGTATCGCTTCCACAAAGCAGCTCGGCGAGAGGATGAACTTCCCTGAATCGCCAGCCGTAGTTCTGGCTACAATGTTAGATGTAGTTAGCGCTGCTTGAGCAAGTCGAACGTTTCCCGAACATGAACGTCCTTATAGCTTGACGCTCGCGAAACCAGAATGGAGCCAACACTTTGTGGCAAAACGCGGTCAGCTGTAGTGAACTGTCGAGACTAAGACAATCGATTCATTGCAGCTCAAGCGAGTCATTTCCAAGAGTAGCAAAAAGGAGAAAAGCTTCTGGTTACACTGGGAGTCCGGCGGTCGCAGGTTCAAATCCTGTCGTCCCGACAACTCAAAGGGGGCTTTGGTAATTCCGATGCCCCTTATTCGTGCAGATATTCGAACTTACACCCAGAGTCAATCACTCAGATCAGCGATTTCACCGAGCTCAACAAGGAGGAGGGCCGGGAGCAAAAGAGCGAGGACAAAAGCAAGAACGACCACTCCCGAATCATTGACTACGGAGCCCCATGCACCACCCACGAGCCCGACTACCAGCGCCGGACGGACTGCCGGGTGACGAAAAGCGGGCAGCGACCAACGAACTCCTCGCCGACGCGCCATAAGCGCCCCGACCGCGACAGCAGCGGCGAACGGAGCTATCAAGCTTAGCGCCAAAACAAACGTGTAGATGTTTGCCTGGATCTTTCGGACCAAAAGAGTGCTGAACGCGTGAGCCCCGCCGGCATAGACCTGCAAAGCGGCGGTCCCAATATGAGCCGGGTCTCGCTGGAGCCATGCATCGACGCCGGCCAACAACCCTAGGGCAATAGCACCGGCCAGACCGGCATAAAGAAGATGTTTGGCCGCGAACCGCCCGGTGGATATGCGGGCATACGCGATAGCGAATGCCGGCGCGAGCATCAATATTCCCCCAGTATTGGCGCCCCAGGAGCCATGCCCGACCATAAGTACGATCGCCCCATACGCAACCGGCAACACGATAAACGGTCGACGTCGTGGGGCGCCTTCCAGCCACAAGAAAGACGCGACGACGACTGCGGCGAACAAGAGTGACAGATAGTGATTGCCAATGCCGTAAAAACGGGCGGCGGTCACAGCGGTGTACCCGAAGGCAGAATCGATATCACCAGGGGAACCGAGAAGGATATTGCCCAGCAAGAACAGAGTTGTGCCACTGGCCGCGACCAAGACTGCCTTTATCGTATCCAGGCTGCCAAGCACAACGGTGAACAAGGCCGTCAGCCCGAAGACATAAGCCACATGTACCCAGAAGCTCTGAGTGCCGGCTGGTAGCAGCGGGGCCAAGAAGACACCGAGCGGAAAAGACATGCCGGCCAGCAAAGCGAACTGCGCTGGGACCATCAGTCTTCTGGCGCTCCGGCTGGACGCTGAATAGGGTATCGCGGCAACGGCTAGGCCGAGCGCGACTATTAGCCCGTAAGCGAACATGAGCGGCAACGACAGCCACTCGGTCATTGAATACCCGCGCGCCCGTACCGCCATCTCGGAAAATGACGGTCTCCCATCCTCTGAGCCAAGGACCTTCCCTGGAGCTGCGGGATCCCAGGCGGCCCCAAGATGGGCGGCGATCGTCGGCGCCAAGTCCAAGTTCGTCGCCAAGCCTGTCCGACGTGTCGCCGGCGAAACCAAGGTCCCGGCTCGAAAGTCCCCCCCGACCGCAATGATCGGTGTCAGCGCCTGCCGCTCTGCCTCCCCCGCTCGCACAGGGGGGGACGGGGAAACGATCAACAACAGGTCGTGCTCCGTGTCTATCCGCGAAAGGACAGCCCCGACCAAGGTGTCCGCCGCCGCTATAGCCTGGCGCTTTTGCTGCTTTCTGTCTCGGGCACTGAGGGCGCCTTGCATATCGGCCCGGCGGGTATCGCCTGTCTCGATCACGATCAACCCCGGCCGCCTCATCGCCCTTTCCAGCTCGATCACGACAGCCCGGCGATCGATCGATCCCTTACCGGACAACGCCCGGCGCGACATGGGAGCGAGCACACGCCCAAGGCGGTCCATGCCGATCAACTCGACTTCACGCCCATATTCATAGCGCCCGGCAGCGGAGAGGGTGTCGGCGTTCCCGATAACCGTTGCCTCAAGCCCGGCCGCCTGGAGTCGCTCAGCCAATAAGCCGACCTCGGCCCGATAGGGAGACGCTTGATTTGCGCGGCTGAGTTGCTCTGCCCGGACGCGGTTGACCGGCAGGCCCCCACCCGGCCGCCCGACACTCCGCTGACCGGTGCCGATAGTGAGGTAAGCGGAGGCGCTATCTACCTGCGCCGACGCTGTCCTGTTGCTCATGATCCCAACTGCGCCAAGGCGTGCGGCCCGCGATATATTTATTGGTCTGGTGTCTGCCAACTCCGACCAGGTGACTTTGTCTATCAAGACAAGCACCACACTCTTCGCTGGAGAAGCGCCCGCTGCACCGGCTGGGTTTCCGATCAAGAAGAAAGCGAGACATATTGATACCTGTATAAGTCGGCGTACGCCTATTGGAATTCCCCCGTTTCCGTGGATACCTTAGCTTGAAACACCAGCTCGTGTCGGAGTCTCCTCGAGCATTCTCTCATACTCCGCTGGGGTCGGAGCGTTGAGGGAGCTGGAATTGGGTATATATTTTTCAACGCAAGGAGGGGTCAAGCTGGAATTGCCGATTCTTATATTACTCTCGGTTGGTATTCTGTTGGCGTACCTGGATTCCGTGTATCGCGACTCTCGGCGTCGGCAAAAGCCGGCTTCTTCTCAAAGACGCGATTATTGCCGTGAGTGCGGCTTCCCGATCACTTTTCCTGTTAATGTCGTCGGGACCATTGATCCGGTGTGTCCTGATTGTAAGCATCATCAAGATTTGGATCTGGAGCATAGAACGAGCGAGTTTCATACTGATACGTTGAGAGGTTAAAAAGATGTCTTATGCTTGGGAAAAGTTCAACCTGGCAGTTCACACCCTGAAGGGGTCTGGCTCCCCTAAAGACCGGCTGATCGGCGCCTTCGACACCATCATGCTGTTGCGCCCGGAAGACCTGCCGGAGGAAAAGCAGCAGGCGTTTGATCGTTTCTTTCAGGAGATGACCAGAGTGGCGCCGGAGTCCAACGAAGGACCTGTTTGTGCCACTGTGTGCGACATGGATGATGACGAGGTAGAGTTGATGATCGGTCGGCTCGAGAGCTTTCAGCACGACCTCAAGCCGCCTCGTCGCCTTGTTTGAGCCCGAAGAACTTCCTGTTCATGAGGTTGACAAGCAACTACCTTTTTGACTATTGTATTTCACCTGTCGGGGCATGCATGAGAAGGGGTAAACGTGCTACTAATTGACTTATTTATCGCTTTCTTTGTCATTGTCGCTCTAGCAGTCAGCTGGTTGGTTATGAATCTGGTTTTCGGAAACGATGTGCAGGTGAAGACAGCCGGGCACCACGAAACAATACACACAGCTGTAGCTCAGGCCGTTCCAGAAAAACACGTTGAAAATCCTGCCCCGGCGGCCAGGACGAAGCAGCCCCGCAAACGATCTGGGTTAACCTGCCGCGACGAAATGGTCTCTGCCGCCCAGGATTTGACGAAAGAAAAAGGTATCAATGAGTTCGCCGCTAAAGAGCTCGTTGAGTACCTTGTCAATCAAGGAACTGCCTACTCGGTCGGGACAATCCGCTCACAGCTCTCGTCGCACAGTCAGCCCGGCGCGGCTGCGAAAAACGGCGATAGACGCGACGAATTTGAACGTATCAGCCGCGGCATCTATCGGCTCGTCAGCTAGCCCCTGGCACTTTCCAGCCTAATCGATGGTGGTTAAATTATGAAAATCTGCCTGGGGCAAGTCGATATTGTCTGGGAAAACCCGGCGGCCAACCGATTGGAACTTGAGAAACTAGCTCTGGCAGCCAGCGAAAATGGTTGCGAACTGCTGATTCTTCCGGAGCTTTTTGCCTCTGGGTTCTCGATGAAACCTGAAAAATTCGCTGAGCCTCTCGACGGGCCAACTGCTAAAGCGATGGCGAACGCTGCCGCTGGAGCAAATATCAGCATCATTGGCGGTCTAGCGTTGACCGATTCCCCGTCTGCGCTGCCAACCAACTCGGCCCTTCATTTCAACTCCAGTGGCAAGTTGTTGGCGAGATTCGACAAACTCCACCCTTTTTCATTAGCAAACGAGGCTGAAGTCTACCGACCGGGCTCTCGCTCCCCAGTCTCAAGCGTCAATACCCTGCGGCTCTCTACCTTGATCTGTTATGACCTGCGCTTTCCCGAGGTATTCCGGGAAATTGCCATGGACGTGGATCTCTTTATCGTCATTGCCAACTGGCCGGCCACGCGCGCCGCTCACTGGGAGGCTCTCCTTAAAGCTCGAGCGATCGAGAATCTAGCTTATGTTGTGGGCGTCAACCGAGTTGGGCTGGGCGGAAACAAGGTCAGTTACGAAGGAGCTTCGCTGGCCTTTGATCCGTGGGGCGAAGAGTTGGGGCGTGCTGGGGCGAGCGAAGAGCTCCTGGTGGTTGAGATCGACCCGGACGTTGTCGGGAGTATCCGCCGTCGCTTCCCTTTTTTGAAGGACAGACGGACAAACACGCCTCAGTAGTCGGCAAGCGTAATAGTGTTATAATACCGCTGAAAAGACGGTCGACGACGTCGGTCGGGGCGATGAGGAGTGTGGATATTAGTGTTTCGTAAGTTTGTTAAATATTTAGTTATGGCGCTTTTCGTCCTTTCCCTCTTCCCTACTATCGCTTTTGCCTACCTCGACCCGGGAACCGGTAGCTATGTGCTCCAGGTGGTCCTGGGAGCCTTTTTAGGCGGACTCTTCGCCATCAAGATGTACTGGCGCAACATTCGGACCTTTGTCGCCAACATCTTTAGCAAGAACGCTTCCGGAGAATAAAGAGTGACCACACAGGTTGTTCCTGGTTCGTTTCGCGACCCAAGTGGGTTTCTGTTCTTCCGCGATGACGGCATCTATCGACAGATTAACCAGAGCTATCAAGACAACTACGATCACCTGATCTCCTCGCGCCTCTACTCAACTTTGGTAGACGCCGGACTGCTGATACCTCATGAGGAGGTCGATGACGAGCCGGTGGTGGCCGAGACAGCCTATAAAATCATCAAACCGCAAATGGTCGACTTTATTTCCTATCCGTACGAGTGGAGCTTCAGCCAGCTCAAGGATGCCGCTTTGGCGACTCTGGCCATCCAGAAGTGGGCGGTTGATTTTGGGATGTCGCTAAAAGACGCCAGCGCCTATAATATCCAGTTCGTCGAGGGCCGCCCGGTGCTGATCGACACGCTCTCATTTGAACGACACCAGGAGGGCCGCCCTTGGGTAGCCTACCGCCAGTTCTGCCAGCATTTTCTGGCCCCGCTGACCCTGATGGCCTACTCGCATATTAATCTTAATCAGTTACTAAGAGTATATATAGATGGGATCCCGCTTGATCTAACCAGCGCCTTGCTGCCGGTCCGCACGCGGTTCCGCTTCTCGCTCTTGTCTCACCTGCACCTGCACGCGCGCAGCCAGGAGCGTCACTCGGACACTCAGGACGGATCCGCCCGGCAGGCGCAGATGGGCAAGAATGCTTTCTTGGGATTGATCGACAATCTGCAATCGGCCGTCAGAAAGCTGGAATGGCGACCCGGCAAAACTGAGTGGGGCGACTACTATCAGAGCACTAACTATACTGAGGCCTCGCACATACATAAGAAGGAAGTAATTTCTAGATTTCTAGACCAGCGGCGACCCGGTAAAGTCTGGGATCTGGGCGCTAATACCGGTGTCTTCAGTCGTCTGGCCGCCGACCGCGGCATCCCGACAGTCTCTTTTGACATCGACCCTGTGGCGGTTGAGAAGAACTATCTGGAAACAAAGAATGGTGGGAAATTAATCCTCCCGCTCCTGCTGGACCTCAGTAATCCGAGCCCCAGTATCGGCTGGAAGAATGAAGAGCGCCTGTCGCTACTTGAACGTGGACCGACGGAAATGGCTTTTGCTTTAGCGCTCCTGCACCACCTGGCTATATCTAATAATCTCCCCTTACCCCGCATCGCCGACTTCTTCCATCATATCTGCGACTCGCTTGTTATCGAGTTCGTACCGAAAACGGACTCACAGGTAAAAAGGCTTCTGTCTACCAGAGAAGATATTTTCCCGGACTACACGCAAGGCGCTTTTGAGGCGGCTTTTTCCGAGTTCTTCCAGATCGAAGAGGCGGTTCCGCTAACAGGTTCTGAGCGAACGCTTTACTTGATGACCAAAAAGTCGTTGTAAGCCGGAATAATCCTAGTCGTCGGGCCAGCCGACAAAGTACGTTCCTGGTATGGCTTTGGTGCCGGTCGTGTGGCAGGCGACACAGAACTCTGGCTGGTGGCACTGCCAGCAACGATCAGCTCCGTTTCGCTTCACGAAAGGCATAGCGTCTGACCACCAAGGTACTCCCAGCTGATCCGGGAAGGCATCATAGAAGCGTTTGTGGTGACATTGCATACAGAAATCCGGGTTCTTGCCGAAGGTCGATGTTTCCGAATCGTGACAACGACGGCAGACCTTAAATGTCTCAGGAGATAACCTGTCCCCCTGGACCGTCGTAAAGAGCGGCGTGCCGCTCAAACGGGTGGCCTCTTTATAGTGTATCTTTCGCCACAAGGGAGCTTCAGGTTCATCACTCCAGTACTTACTCCATTTCGGAATATTGTGTGGCAATGTCACCCCTTCGTGACATTCAGTTGTGCACCAGCGCTTCTTATCGTGACAGCGGAGACATTCAAAGTCAGTCTTAACGGCCGTCCGACCGTGTCCGCCCCTGACCCACTTTTCGTTATGCGGGTGAAACTCATGGCAATTCTGACAGAAGGCCAGCTCCTTCCGACCGTGGCAGATGAAACAGTCGGGGTAAGCTTTCTCCAAATCGGCGACGATCATAATGCCCTCGCCGTTCTTCTTGTCTCCCCGCAGTTTACGATGCTCCTTAACCCAATCTGGTTGTTGGTGAGCCTCGTCGAAAGCCGGGAACTTCTGACGGTGGCACTGAGGACAGAGTGTCCGGTCGATCAACACCTTCCCGTCCATGCTCCGTTCGGCTTTGACAATGTTCTTGTGGCAGAGGGAACAGGTGAACTTGGTAAACGTCTGCTGTAGATGCATACGGTGCCAGGGCGTCTTGTCGTTGCGCATGTCTCCGTGGCACTTCTCGCAAATGGCATCATCCATTTCACCGGCGTCTGCATGAGCCGTGGCTTCGTCGGCCGTTAAGACTCGTCCCTTGGTGATCCTGGCCACCGCATCGCTGACAGAGGCAAAGACGTTGATGTTAGTCGCCGCCGCCAGCACTACTATCACAGCTACGACTACGGCCAGCGCCGCTCCCGACAAGAGCTGTCGTCTCATCGACCACACCTTACGACCGGCCCGAGGAGCAACGTTATATTTTTCACAAGCAAGAATAAGGGCGTCTGCATGTATTTGTTAATCACGGTAACTCCTATTATAATCGACCCCCAAGAGGTATTCCATAACCTATCTTATCAGGAGACTTATTCCCAATAACTAGTGGCAACCAACTGCTGTGAGCGCATTTCTGGGCCGGCTCTCAGGATTTTATCGCTAAACGGCCATCAATAAACTATAAATGGCCAAAATTAGGCAATTAACGATTGTTTATGACCATTAAGAGCATTATAATTGCGCGGGGAGAAATCTAGTGACAAGCTGCGAAGGGAATATCATTGCGAGGTAATATGGAACGCCGCACTTTTCTCAAATACTTTGGGAGCGGCGTACTGGGTTCCGCATTTACGAACCTTCTGAGCGTTAGAAAAAAATCAGTCGAATATGTTTACTCTTATGTGACCCCTCAAGAGGGGGTCATTCCTGGTGTAGCCAATTGGTATGCTTCTGTCTGCCGTGAGTGCCCTTCCGGATGCGGTATCCATGTAAAGATAAGAGAGGGTCGCGCCAAGAAGATCGAAGGTAACCCTGAGTTCCCGGTCAATTACGGTCGCCTCTGTGCCCGCGGACAAGCCGGGTTACAGTCTCTATATAATCCGGACGCCATCACCAAGCCCATGATTAAAGAAGAGGGCGGCCTGAAAGAAATTGGCTGGGATGAGGCGCTGAAGCGATTAGCCACAAGACTTAAAGACGCCAGCAAGAGTGGCAAAAAGAATAATGTGGCCTTTCTTTCCGACCCTATGCGAGGCAATCTGTCAGGCCTGCTCGCTACTTTCTTTGAGGCCCTGGGTACTGGTGAAGCTTACTCGTACGGCATCTTCTCCGATGAGAGCTTAAAGGCGGCTAACGGACTGTCATTTGGCCTGGCGGAAGTGCCTGACTATGATATTGCTAATGCCCGTTACGTTTTGTCACTGGGGACTGGGTTCCTCGATACCTGGGCTTCACCGGTAAAGCATGCTGTCGGTTATGGGCAGATGCGTGACCGGAATACCGGACACAAGGGCGAACGCGGCTGGCTGACGCAATTTGAACCACGTCAGTCAGTTTCCGGGGCTGGGGCTGATGAATGGTACCCAATCAAACCTGGCACTGAGGGTCTCCTGGCTCTGGGCATGGCGAATGTGATTGTCGACGAAAAGTTAAATGATGATTCAGTCGACTCTGAGTTAGCCGCCTGGAAGAAGGCGCTTCGCCCCTACGGGCTGGACGCCGTCGCAAAAGAGACCGGTGTCGACGAAAAAACCATTATAAAAGTAGCGCGGGACTTTGCGAAGAAAAGCCCCGCGGTCGCGATTTGCGGCGGGAAGGCTGCTGCCCAGATTAACGGGGGCTTTAACGCAATAGCCGCCAACATACTTAATCATTTAGTCGGCAGCGTCGGTCACGATGGTGGCCTGCGTTTCTCTGCCCCGTCGTTCTTCAACGACCGTATTGAGAAGTCTCTGGCCTATAACGACTTACTAGAACTGTCCGATCGGATGCGCAAACGCGAAGTCGATGTACTGTTTATCAATAACACCAACCCCGTCTTTACTCTCCCGGAGAGCTCTGGGTTTGCTGCCGGCGTGGAAGACGTGCCGATTGTCGTCAGCTTGAGTAACGTTATGGACGAGACAACCGCGATGGCTGACCTCATCCTGCCGGATGCCACTTTCTTGGAGAGTTGGGGCGACTATGTACCCCTGGTAGATACTGGGCACAAGGCTAT
>CAXMSJ010000065.1:0-14054 GCA_964196305.1 uncultured Acidimicrobiia bacterium | reverse complement strand
GGTTACCTCGACCGAGCCGGTCGTCGTGGAGCGGGCCACATATTTGAATTACGATGGACATCCCGGCGGTCACTCCAGTCGGGCTACAGGCAGCCTTTCGAAGAAATGGTACTTTGCCGAAGGCTATACCGGCCGAGGCTTCAAGACCAGGCTACAGATATTCAACCCGAGCGACCAGCCGACAGAGGCTACTATCTGGTTGAGCAAGGCCAATGGGGACCAATATAAGCGCCGTGTGAAGATCGCAGCGCGGTACCGCAAGTCGATCTTGCTGAATAAATGGGTCTCAAGCCATTCTTTTGGCATCAGAGTTTTGGCGGATGATCCGGTCGTGGCAGAACGCACTGTTTACTTCCGCACCCCAGACAAATCCGGCGCCCACAGCTCGATCGGGGCACCGACGCTCAGTCGGAACCGGTATTTCGCCGGCGGTGAAACCTCTACCGGTTTCGAGGAATTTCTGACAGTTCTCAATACTCACCGGCAGCGGGCGAATTTGACGATCGATTACATACCGGAAGGCGGCGGAACCATCAAGACCGTCACGCACCGCGTGGCGCCGAACTCCCGCGCCACCTTTGCCATCGGGTCGGCCTCGGAAGTCGGCCCGGGCCAGGCAGTAGCTATCCGCGTTAAATCCGACATTCCGATCGCGGCGGAAAGGGTTACCTACTTCAATGATCCTATCAGCGGCCGGAGTGGCGGTCACGTCACGCTGGGCGCGGTCTCGCCCTCCACTAAATGGTTCTTTGCTGAAGGCGTCACACAGTAGAAAACAGCTGCTTTGCGCCGATGAAGTCACGGGGTGAATCTGGTAGTATGTCGATGAATGATCGACCGATCGAGGGAGTCCTGTGAAAGGTTTAATTCTTAGCGGCGGTACTGGCAGCCGGTTGCGTCCCATCACCCACACGAGCGCTAAGCAGCTGGTGCCGGTAGCCAATAAACCCGTCCTTTACTATGCCGTTGAAGCTATGAAAGAAGCGGGCATAGAAGAGGTCGGCATCGTGGTGGGCGAGACCAAAGATGAGATCATCGAGGCAGTCGGAGACGGCGGCACCTGGGGTCTAAAAGTTTCATATATAGAGCAGGATGCACCGCTTGGTTTAGCCCATGCCGTTAAGGTCTCCAAGGACTTTTTACAGGAAGACGACTTCGTCATGTATTTGGGTGACAATCTCATCAAAAGCGGCATCGCTACACTGGTCGAGGAGTTCAAGACGCGTCGGCCTAACGCCCAGATCCTGCTGGCGAAGGTCAAAAACCCCAGTCAGTTCGGGGTGGCCGAGCTCAGCGGGGAGCGGGTCATCCGCCTGGTAGAGAAACCAAAAAAGCCACCGAGCGACTTGGCGCTCGTCGGGGTGTACATGTTTGACCGGCATATCTGGGAGGCCATCGACAATATCCAGCCTTCCTGGCGGAATGAATTAGAGATTACCGACGCTATTCAGTATTTGGTAGATCACGAATACACGGTCGAGCCACACATTATCGACGGCTGGTGGAAGGATACCGGCAAGCTCGACGACATGCTCGAGGCCAACCGGATTATCTTGGAATCGATCGAACCTCGGATGGAGGGGGAGATCGACGGAGACTCACGGCTTGATGGTCGGGTGGTTGTCGAGAAAGGCGCCCATATCGTCAACAGCCACATCCGGGGTCCGGCGATCATCGGCGAGAACAGCCGGATAGTCGATTCGTTTATCGGGCCGTTTACTTCCATCTATTACGACACAGTGATCGAGCACAGTGAGATCGAGCACAGCATCATTCTAGAGAAAAGCCGGGTGATCGGCATCAGTCGCCTGGAAGACAGTTTGATCGGCAAGAATGTTACCGTGGCTAAATCGGAGCAAAAACCGAAAGCCTACCGACTGATGTTAGGCGATAATAGCGAAGTAGGCGTTTTTTGATGGAGGAAAATTGATTGATGGCGTAAAAACGAAAGAGCTCAAGGTCATTCCAGATGAGCGAGGTTTCTTAATGGAGATGCTCCGTTCGGACGACGACGTCTTCGAGCACTTCGGTCAGCTCTATATGACCTGTTGTTATCCCGATGTCGTCAAAGGCTGGCATTATCATCGGAAGCAGACCGACCACTTTGTTTGTGTCCGCGGTACGGCTAAGGTCGTCCTCTACGATGGCCGGGAGGACTCTTCGACCCACGGTGAGATCAACGAGTTTTTCATCGGCGAAAAAAAGCAGACGTTGCTTAAGATTCCGCCGCTGGTCATGCACGGCTTTAAGGCCGTTGGCAATGAGTCAGCATATATAATAAACTGTCCCACCGAACTGTTTAATTATGCTGAGCCTGACGAATATCGACTGCCCTGGGATACAGACAAAATCCCGTACGACTGGGCGATCAAGATGGGCTGATTACCTCCAGAACGGCAGTGGGGGTTTGAGAAGGGTAGGTTGATCGATGCGTACTATCATGGTTACGGGCGGATCCGGATTTATCGGCAGCAACTTCATCCGCTACATGATAAATAAATATCCGCACTATCATATAGTCAACTTTGACAAGTTGACTTACGCGGGCAACCAGGAGAATCTGGCCGACCTTCAAGGCAGCCCCAGTTATGAGTTTATCCATGGTGATATCGGCGACCTGGGAATAACGGTCGATGCTATGAAGCAGTGGCAAGTGACGGCGATCGTCAATTTTGCCGCCGAGAGCCATGTCGATCGGTCTATCGAGTCTGCGGCCGAGTTCATGCAGACCAATGTACTCGGCACACAGCTACTGCTGGAGGCGCTGCAGCACTTTCCTGTCTCCCGTTTTGTCCATGTCTCGACAGACGAGGTCTACGGAAGTACCGACAAGGGTTCGTTTACTGAGCGAGACGGTCTCTGGCCGAGCAGTCCCTATTCTGCCAGCAAGGCTTCGTCCGATCTCATCTGCCATGCGTATCTCAAGACCTATCGTTTCCCGATCATGATCACGCGTAGCTCCAACAATTACGGCCCCTACCAGTATCCGGAAAAGCTGATACCTCTGCTGATCACGAATGCTTTGGATAACAAGTCGATGCCGATTTACGGGGATGGCTTGAATGTCAGGGACTGGATACATGTCGAGGACAATTGCGCCGGGATCGATGCGGTACTCCATCAGGGTGATGTGGGACAGATCTACAACATTGGCGGCGGCAATGAAATACAGAACATCGAGGTCGCCAAGTCGATTCTGACGGCGCTCGGCAAGGACGAGTCGTTCATTGACTATGTCGAAGATCGTCCGGGTCACGACCAGCGTTACTCGATCAACTGCTCGAAGTTAAAGAAGCTCGGCTGGGAGCCGACCCATTCGTTTGCAGATGGGCTGGCGGCGACGATCGAGTGGTATCAGAACAATGAGTCCTGGTGGCGACAGCTCAAAGGAGGCGCTGTTCTGTGAAAGAGCGCTGGCGGATCATAGCGATCATTGGGGGCGCGGTCATTATTTTGGGCGCGGTCGTCGGCATCGCGATTACTTATATGCAGGAACCGGCGCCGGTCGAGAAGGTCGAGAAAGTGAAGCCGAAGAAAGAAGCGCCAAAACCACCAGAACCAGTTAAGTTGGTCTGCCCGGTCGACGGGCTGGAAGTCGATAAAGAAGTGACTCGGCCGTTGGCTATCATGGTCGAGAATTTGACGACTATCCGACCGCAAGGCGGCCCGGGCGAGGCAGGATTGGTCGTCGAGGGGCTGAGCGAAGGGGGTATCACCCGCTTCATGCTGGTCTTCGGGGCCCATGATTCAGAGTATGTTGGACCAATTCGCAGCGCCAGGACTCACTTTGTTTCTCTCGCTAGAGGCTGGGATGCTATCTATGGGCATGTCGGCGGCTCCAAGTATGCGCTGGCCGATATCAGGCGCTGGGGGGTCTTCGATTGGGACCAGAGTGCCCATGGAGGCGATTATACGCGGATCAACACCGCCAGAGCGCCCCACAATGTGTTCACCTCTACCCAGCGTCTGAGAACTGCCGCTGCCGGAAAAGACACAAAAACGACTCCGCAGGAGCCGCTATTTAAGTTTAAAGAAGCCCCGAAGCTCGATGATCGCCCGGAAGGCTTTCATAGCGTGATCGTCGATTATTCGGAGACAGGGTATCGAGTTGAGTATCAGTATGATCGAGAGACAAATACTTATAAGCGCTTTAACGGCAGCCGGCCCCATACCGACGCCAACACCAAGAAACAGCTGGCTCCGACCAATGTGATCGTGGTCCGGGCCGGGCATAGCCCAATACCTGGCGGTAGCGGCGTCCTTGATGTCAACATGGTCGGCAGTGGTGAAGCGACGGTCTTCCGTGATGGCGTAGTTATCGAGGGAACTTGGCAGCGCGACGATGTGGCCGACCCGTTTGTCATTCAGGACTTGGTCGGGGACGAGGTCGCGTTGACTGCTGGGCAGACTTGGATCGAGATCGTCCAGCCGACGACCCCACTCCATATCCAACAGTAGCGTCGGGTCATCTAGCTTGGAGGTATCTTGAGGATCATCGTCACCGGGGCTAACGGACAACTGGGCACAGATCTCAGCCACATCCTTGGCGATCACGAAGTTTTTCCGGTCGACATCGAAGAACTCGATATCACTGATTTTGCCGCCGTACAGCGAGGCGTCGGCAAGATCAAACCTGACCTGATAATCCACGCCGCGGCCTTCACGGACGTGGACGGCGCTGAGCTCCACCGCGATCGGGCTTTTTCGGTCAATGCCGCCGGGGCCCAGAATCTGACTATCGCGGCCGAGCGATCTGGGGCGGCCATCTTATATGTCAGCACGGATTTTGTTTTTGATGGTACTAAGGGCGCACCGTATACAGAGTTTGATACGACTAATCCGCTTAGCGTTTATGGGGCTTCCAAGTTGGCCGGTGAGCGTCAGGTGATGGCCCTGACTAATCGATTCTATATTTGCCGCACGGCCTGGCTTTATGGACGTCATGGCCATAATTTCGTTAAGACCATGCTGAAGCTGGGAGAAGAACGGGACTCGATCAGCGTCGTCGACGACCAGATCGGGTCGCCGACCTATGCCGCCGACTTGGCCGCCAAACTGGTTGAGATCGGCACCAGCGGTCGCTACGGTGTCTATCACACGACGAACTCCGGCTCTGTTTCTTGGTGTGGTTTCGCTCGCCGGATATTTGAGGAGGCGGCGATGGATGTCAAAGTCATCCCGATCAAGACTGCGGAGATGAAACGACCGGCCCCTAGGCCGCCCTATTCGGTTCTGCGCGGGTTCAATCTTGAGCTCCAAGGATTGTCCTTGATGCGTCCCTGGGAAGAGGGACTGGCGGACTACTTTAGATGATTGCCGCCCTGAACGTGCTCTTTTCGTACAAAGAGCTACTTCTTAATTTCACCCGCAAAGAACTGAAAGTGAAGTACAAGAATTCAGCTCTGGGATTCTTCTGGTCGCTTCTTAATCCGATCCTGATGATGCTGGTCTTTACGTTTATCTTCACGGTTATTTTGCCTATCAAGAACCTCGGCGGTATTGATAATTTTGCTCTCTTCTTCCTGGCCGGGTTTCTTCCTTGGAACTTTTTCAGCGCCACGGTGACAGGGGCGACAGTTTCTATTGTCGGCAGCGGGCCACTCATCAAGAAAGTTTTCTTTCCCAGGGAGCTACTGCCAATCTCGATCGGACTGGCCAACCTGGTTAATCTGGCCCTGGAACTAGCTGTATTTTTTGTTTTCGTCATGGTCACTGGCCTGATCAGCGATCCTAAGTATCTGCAATTCTATAAATATGTGCCCTACCTGCTATTGCTGATACCGATATTATTTGTCTTCACTATAGGGGTGTCGCTGCTGGTCGCCTCCCTCAATGTCTATCTGCGCGACATCCAGCATTTGATTGGGATATTCTTGATGGTGACGTTCTATGCTACCCCGATAATTTATCCGATGTCCCTGGTTCCCGAGGGCTACATCAAAGCCTATAAGGCCAATCCGGTTACCGCTATGATCGAGTCGTTTCACACGGTCTTGTGGAGGCTATCCCATCCATCGATTAGCCTCATGCTTTATTCTGCCGCGGCGGCTGTGGTCATCTTCATTCTTGGTTATCGGGTCTTCCTCCGGCTTGAGCCGGCTTTCGCGGAGGAGGTCTGAGCATGTCTGAACCAGCGGTTGTTCGGGTCAAGGACGTCTGGAAAGACTTCAAGGTCTACCGGGAAAAAAACGACAGCCTCAAGGAGACGCTGCTCCGGCGTCGCCGGGCCACTTACGAGAGCTTCTGGGCCCTTCAGGGGGTCTCGTTTGAGATTGCCAAGGGGGCAACGGTCGGCATTATCGGCGAGAACGGCTCGGGCAAGAGCTCTATGTTGAAGATCATGGCCAAGATATTGCGACCGACCAAGGGTAGCGTGGAGATAGACGGCAAGATATCCGCTCTGCTCGAACTGGGGGCCGGCTTCCATCCCGACTTGACCGGCCGGGAGAACGTTTACCTCAACGGCTCGATACTCGGGCTTACCCGGGCGCAGGTAGATGAACGTATCGACACGATCATCGCCTTCTCCGAGCTGCAGGATTTTATCGAAATGCCGGTCAAGAGTTATTCGAGCGGCATGTACGTCCGTCTTGGTTTTGCGGTGGCTATCAACGTCGATCCTGATGTTTTGCTGGTAGACGAGATACTGGCGGTCGGCGACGAATCTTTCCAGCGGAAATGTCTGAACAAGCTTTATGAACTCAAAGAGCAGGGCAAGACGATAGTAATTGTCTCTCACGCTCTCGATCAGATCCGCAATATCTGCGATGAGGCTATCTGGTTGGAACATGGTGTCCGACGGGCCACGGGGCGGGCCGCTCATGTCGTTGATTCGTATCTGGAAGAAGTAAATCGCCAGGAAGAAGAGAAGGCCTCTGAGATGGAGGCGATCGAGCATGGTAGTCGTTGGGGCTCGGGCGAGGTCAAGATAACCGGGGTCAGACTGCTTGATGAGGATGAGAAAGTAAGGCGGATATTCAAGACCGGCGAGAAACTCATTGTCGAGATGGAATATGAAGCAGCCCAGGAGATAGATCGACCGGTTTTTGGCGTAGCGGTTCACTCGCGTGACGGAGTCCACGTTACCGGTACTAACAGCAAGTTCTCGGGGACAGTTTTTGATAAGATACAAGGCCGGGGAGCGGTTCGTTATGTTGTTGAGTCCCTGCCGCTGTTGAAGGGAACTTATGTGCTAAGCGCCGTCGTCTATGATTACGCTTGTCTCCATGCTTATGATCACCATGATCGAGCTTATCTACTGGAAGTATCGTCCGGTGAATTAAATGATTACGGCGTTTTTCATATTCCCGCTACCTGGGATCTTCGTTGAGCGACGACTTCCTGGAGTTGCCGTTCGACCAGTTCCAGCGGTATCGTACCGCTCGCGACTTTGCCGATGCGATCAGGCCGGCCGGCGGCACAGCCCTTAAGGTCTTGGATGTGGGCGGCTTTCCTGGATTGATGGTGGACTGGCTCCCTGATGATGAAGTCACCGTGGTTGACGTGATCGAGGCTGAGACACCAAATTATGTTCAAGCCAGCGGGGCGGAACTGCCGTTTGAAGCGGATACGTTTGATCTGGTCTGCACCTGTGACACCTTGGAGCATGTCCCGGCAAAAGAGCGGGGGGCGTTTTTGGCCGAGCTAGCCCGCGTCTCAAAGAATTATTTATTTCTGACCGCTCCGTTTGACGATGAGCGCACCCGGATGGCCGAGGAGATTCTCTATGGGTACGTTGAGCGTGTCCTTAAAACAGACTTTGTCACCTTAAGGGAGCATCTGGACAATGGCCTCCCTGATCTGGAGGCGACCCTGGAATCATTGACCGCTGCCGGTTTTGCTCCCCAGACGTTTCCCAGCGGCTATCTTTATCATTGGTTGCCGATGATGGTGGCCAAGCATCACCTGATGGCACAGGAGGGCACGGATGCCCTCCACCGTCGTCTGGACCGGTTCTACAACCTCAATTTCTCTTTGAGCGACACCAGCGAACCTAGTTATCGCCAAGTGATCGTTGCCTCCAAGAATGGGGCGGAGGCAGTGACGGCTTTTGCCGGCTCCTTGCGTCCGGCGTCCGGCGGGGTCGATGCCGGCGTTGGTGCGGCAGACACGAGGCTGGAGTTCTTCCGGCTTTTGACCAGTCTCCTCGATCAAGATCTCAAGCGTGACGTTAGCCGCCTCATTGATGAAGTCCGCGGTTCAGGCAATCAGGAGCTACTATCAACCCAGGCCGAACTGGCCGAACGCGACCGTCAGATCGCCGATCTTAAGAGTGTCGTTCAAGCGCAGAACGAGAGCCTTGATGAGCTCAACTTGCTGGTCGGCAAGGTTCGCCGGTTCTGGCCTTATCGCCTTTACAAAAGACTTCGCCCCTAGATCTCCAAGGACTGGGGTTAAGGGACATCGGTTGGGTCCCAACAGACGATCAGGTCTTCATTGAAGTCGTCCAGCCAGGCTTTGTCGGATGCCTCCATGGAGAAGTCAAAGACGGCGGCATTTTCACGGATGCGCTCAGCCCGCAGAGATTTAGGGATAACGGCGAACTCGTGGTCGAGAGCCCAGCGGATCAGAATTTGCGCCGGTGTTTTGGAATAGGCGGCGGCTAGTTGGGCCAGTCGCGGATCGTCAAACTTCTTCCCCCGAGTTAGCGGACTATAGGCCTCGACCTGGATATCGTGTTGGCGGCAAAGGTCTATCAGTGCTAGTCGGTAACCATAGTTGAATGGATGGAGCTCGATCTGGTTGACGGCCGGGCGATGTTGACAGACGGCGAGAAGTTCATCCAGGTGCCGGGGCATATAATTACTGACCCCGATAGATCTGGTCAGGCCCTCGTCGAGCATCTGCTCCATGGCTTTCCAGGTCTCCAGCCGCCGGCCTTCTAGCGGCCAATGGACCAAATAGAGGTCGATATGATCCAAGCCCATCCTATTAAGGCTTTCGCGACCGGCGCTTAGCGCTTCCTGGTAGCCGTGGTCTGTATTCCAGAGTTTGGTCGTCACGAAGATATCTTCTCGCGCCAATCCACTAGCTTTGATAGCGGTCCCGACATCTCGCTCGTTTCCATATATCATGGCTGTGTCGATATGCCGATAGCCGGCAGCGAACGCTTCTTGGCAGACCGAGATCGTTTTTTGGCCATTAGGCACCTTGAACACACCCAACCCTAGTAGCGGCATTTCAACTCCGTTATTGAGGGTGGTCGTGGTATCGATAGCTCCCGACATGCCCTCATTCTACCTCATCAACACTTGGGGTCTGCTAGAATCAAGCAGATGCGCAACCTCGGTGGAATAATCGTGTTGGTAGCCTTAATTATTGGCATTACCGGAGGCTTGGCCGGTGTCTATTATTTCACGCAGCTGGAGACAGAAAAAAGTAAGCTGATCGAGTTAAGGGCCGAGGTCCGCACGCTCAGGGCCCTGCTTGATGGTGTGTCGATTTCCGCTCCGGCGATGATCCTTCTTGCGCCGGTTGATAACACCAGCGTCACCAGCCCTCTGATGGTGACTGGAAGGGCGATAGCCTTTGAATCAACCGTCAACGCCAGGGTCTTGGACGGCACCGGCCTGGTCCTGGCTGAGGCCTCGGGTCGAACCGATGCTGTTGATGTCGGGGTTTTTGGTGATTTTGCCATTGAGCTGGAGTTTGACCCACCCACGACGACCAGTGGCACAGTAGCGGTTTTTGAATACTCGGCTCGGGATGGTTCAATGATCAATGAGGACAGCGCGACCATCGTCTTCCAGGTGGCCCAATGACCTTTCGGCGGATAAAACGATGAAGGCCCGCCGTCGCGGGCCCTCATCTAGGCTGAAAAACAAGGCTGATAAGGAGTTCTTCAATATATATTCTCGGTTCAATCGGAGCCCAAGAAGAGCCTGCCATCTGGCCTAACTTTTTCTGGGCCAAGTGGACTAGAGCGGGTATAGTATCAATCACTTATGGAAAACCTTGAACGCGAAATAAGGGCAGCTCTGGGCCGGGTCGTCGATCCGGAACTCGGTCGTGACCTGGTGGATCTAGGCATGGTCAGGGCGGTCTCTGTTGATAACGGTGTCGTGGGCGTAACGCTGGCCTTGACGATCCCCGGGTGTCCGATGAAAGAGAGGATCAGGGCGGATGTCGAGCGCGAGGTCGGGGCAGTCTCCGGGGTCGATACGATCGACGTCGTGATGGAAACCATGACCGCGACTGAAAAAGAGACGCTCGCCGCTAAGCTCGGCCGCCAGCCAAAACCGCTCAGTATCGGAGCGGCAACGGAGGTTATTGGGGTGGCCAGCGGCAAGGGCGGAGTCGGGAAATCTACTGTCTCGGTCAATCTTGCCGTTGCTCTGGCTGAGGACGGATATAAGGTGGGACTGCTAGATGCTGATATTTGGGGATTTACCATTCCGCGCATGCTTGGTATTAGCGCTCGGCCCCGAGTGGAAGACAAGGCCATGATCCCGCCCGAGAAACACGGGGTTAAGTTGATGTCTACCGGTTTCTTTGTGCCGGAAGATCAACCAGTTGTCTGGCGCGGACCTCTCGTTCACCGGGCTGTTGAGCAGTTTTTGACCGAGGTCGCCTGGGGTGATCTGGACTACCTGATATTGGATTTACCGCCGGGGACCGGCGACGTCACGATCACGGCGGCCAAGTTAGTGCCTAGACTGAAACTGGTGATGGTCACAACACCGCAGTCCGTGGCTTCGAAAGTAGCGGTTCGGGCCGGGCATATGGCTCACAAGGTCGGAGTAGCTGTAGTCGGAGTTATCGAGAACATGTCCTACTCGATCTGCGAACACTGTGGTAAGAGAAACTATCTTTTCGGTCAAGGGGGCGGAGTAGAGCTGGCTGAGGCCCTAGGGACTCAATTGATCGGCCGGATACCCTTCGATCCGCTTGGGCGGGAGGGCGGAGATAATGGTTTGCCGGTTGTCTTGGCTGAACCAGAGGCGCCGTCGGCCAAGGCGCTACGGGAGATAGCGACCGTACTTAAAGAGCTTTGAATCAGGTCCGCGGCGGCGGTTCGTCGATGAAGTTCTGCGCGCTGTATGCGGCTACTGCCCCATCGCCGACAGCTGTTGCTACTTGGCGTAAAGGGGTATTCCGGACATCGCCTACTGCATAGACCCCGGTCATCGAAGTGGCCATATGGATATCGGTCGCGATGAAGCCGTGTCCATCCTTGTCGCCGGAAAAAAATTCTGAGTTGGGCAGGACGCCGATGAAGACAAACACTCCGCTGACGGGGATCTCTTTAGTCTCGCCGGTCTTGACGTTCTTGATCAAGACCCCGCTGACGGTCTTCTCGCCGATAATCTGTTCGGCTGTCGAGTCCCAATGGAATTCGATCTTCGGGTGGGACAGAGCTTGCTCCTGATGGATCTTTTCGGCGCGGAGCTGGTTGCGTCGGTGAACCAAGTGAACCTTGTCGACCATCTTCGTTAAGAAGAGAGATTCCTTGACGGCTGTATCGCCACCACCTACGACTACCACTTCCTTGCCCCTAAAGAAGAATCCGTCACAGGTGGCGCAGTAGGAAACGCCGCGTCCGATGAACTCGGCTTCTCCGGGAACACCGAGCTTGCGCCACTTCGCTCCAGAGGCGATGATGACGGTTTTGGCGTGATACTCGCCGTCACTGGTGATGATGCGCCGGTGGTCGCCGGCATCCTCAATCTCAGTTACTTCGGCTGATTCGGTTT
Organism: uncultured Acidimicrobiia bacterium; assembly: GCA_964196305.1. Taxonomy (GTDB): domain Bacteria; phylum Actinomycetota; class Aquicultoria; order CAJVYJ01; family JAUVQD01; genus DAOUYN01. The sequence continues at coordinate 2,361 of CAXMSJ010000065.1, read as the reverse complement.
CCAACCCAAAGCCACGGGCCTGCTCTTCGAATTTGGCCATTAGCTCGGCACCGCTCATCGGGTCGACTCCAGGATAGTTCTCGATGCTATCAGAGAGCGCGATCTGTCCGCCGATGCCCATCTTTTCAACCAGGATAGTTTTGAGTTTGCCGCGCATGGCGTATATGGCGGCCGTCAATCCGCCTGGGCCGCCGCCGATAATCAGTAAGTCTAATAGTTCTTTTTCTACCATGATTTTGCCATCCTAACTAACTTTACGCTCCATCTTCAGCTGGAGTCGGCTCAGGCTGGTTGATCTCCGAACGAAAGGCCACCGACAGTAGTGGGGGGACGATGATAGTGGTCAGAATCGACATCCCCAAAACGATACCGTAGAGATCCTGTCCGATAACTCCGAGCGACAGGCCGATGGTGCCAACGACAATGCCGACCTCGCCTCTCGGTACCATGCCGATCCCGGTTTGCAGGGCTGTTTTCAGACCGAGATTGGCTGTGCCCAGGGCAGCCCCGGCCATCTTGCCGATGACGGCAACGATCACCGTGACTCCTAGCAACATTAAGGTTTGGGGGTTAAATAAGGCCACAACATCGAACTTGGTCCGCATGACCACAAAAAAGAAGGGCACCAACAGGTTTCCAAGTGGTTGAAATTTATGCTCCAGTTCCAGAAATTCCTTGGTCTCCGAGAGCACGATACCGGCAAGAAAAGCGCCGATGATAGCGGCTAGGCCGATGAACTCCGCCATGACTGAAAGGCCCAGGACGAGAATTATCCCAAAAGCAAAAGGAGCATCCTGGATACGAAGGCGGTCGAGGAACTTGTGGATATGACGGCCGGCCAAGCGTGGGCCGATCGTTGTGAAGAAGACGACGAAGAAGATCGCTTCTGAGATGAGAATGACAAACTCAAGGTAGTTGAAGCTCCCCTTGGCCATGCTAGAGACGATCCCCAGAACCAGCAGCCCCAAGATATCATCGAGAATAGCGGCCCCGAGGATTATCCGGCTGACCTTGTGTCTAATCAACCCCATATCACCCAGGACGCGGGCGGTAATGCCAACGCTGGTAGCTACCATGGCCGTTCCCATGAACAGGGAGCGGATGGTGTCATAATCAAGCGCTTTAAAGGCCGCGTAGCCCAGAGCAAACGGGATTACGACTCCGAAGAAGCCGACTAGGATTGCGGGCCGACCAACTTCGACCATATCATCCATCTTAGTTTCCAGGCCGACCAGGAAGAGCAGGATGATGACCCCAAGTTCCGCCAGCGCATTGTTGACGTGACTTAGGTTGACCAGATGGCCATCTACCATGACCTCTTCGATCACCCAGTGGAGCCCATGGGCGCCGATCACCGCCCCGGCCAAAAGTTCACCGATGACGACGGGCTGCTTGATGCGCGTAAATATCTCCGCGAATACTTTTGCAGCTCCGAACATAATTAAGAGGTTTAAGACAATAGCGAGTTCTTCGCGCATTTTACCTGCTGTAGGGGAATTGGGACGGCTTGATCATGACGAAAAGAATACCATATGTAGACGCACGATTCAGTTTTATTCGAGGCGCAGCCGCTCTCTTTTTGGACGTTGTTTTTCAGTCTGGTTAGAAATCTTTTGCAAATGGGAATTATTCCCAGTATGGTTTTCATTCGGTCTTGGCTTGGGAAGCGGAGTGAGCGATGAGTGCGCGTCAGACGGTTCAAAGATCTGCGATACTCAGCTACCTCCGGCGACAAGAGTCGCATCCGACGGCAAAAGACGTCCACCTAGGGGTCAAAGCGCAGCTTCCGGGCGTCAGCCTGAGTACAGTCTATCGGACTCTGGGAAGGCTCCGCGACGAAGGCGAGGCGATCGAGCTCCCGGGGGTTGATGGTCGGGCGCATTACGATGGCCGCCTGGCGAGGCACGCTCACTTTCACTGTGTGTCATGTCAGCGGCTGTGGGATGTTGAAGAAGAATTACCCATTTTCGAGGTACGGGAGTTTGAGCAGCGGACGGGGTTTAAGGTTCGCGACCAACGGTTTGATTTATATGGTAAGTGTAGTAGTTGTCACAACAAGGAGGAAAGATGAGCACCAAAGACAATCTATTGGCGGCGTTTGCCGGGGAATCCCAGGCAAACCGGAAGTACACGGCCTTCGCCCGTCAGGCGGATGAAGAGGGCTTGACTGGAGTGGCTAAGCTGTTCCGGGCGGCGGCCGAGGCGGAGACAGTCCATGCACTCAACCATCTGCGGACTTTAGGGATGGTGGGAAGCACTGAGGATAACCTTAAAGCTGCCATTGAGGGTGAGACACATGAGTTCACTAGCATGTATCCGGATTTCATCAAAGAGGCCCAGGCTGATGAGGACCAACCGGCA
>CAXMSJ010000064.1:0-11564 GCA_964196305.1 uncultured Acidimicrobiia bacterium | reverse complement strand
GCCTTAGTGGGGTCGAGGGTGATTTTTCGGATCGTCTCGTGATTGCGTACGAACCGGTCTGGGCAATTGGTACTGGTCTTGTGGCTGAGTCAAAAGATGCAAATGAGGTTATTCGTCATATTCGGGCCGTCGTCGGGGCGACCAGTGGGCCGGAGACTGCCGGGAAAGTGCGCATCTTGTCCGGTGGTAGCGTTAAACCGGGCAATGTCCGCTCCTTAATGGGAGAGCCGGAGGTAGACGGTGGCCTGGTTGGCGGGGCCTGCCTTGACCCCGACGACTTTCTGCAGCTGATTAAGTACTAGTTTTTTTGGGTGGACGACCGCGCTTTTTAGGCGCGGGTTTGGTCGTCGGCGTTCCGTCCGTCTTGGCTTTCGGCGGACGCCCTCGTTTTTTAGGCGCCGGTTTCTCCGTCGCTACTTTCTCTGCCGTTTCCGTCTTCGCCTTTGGCGGACGACCACGCTTTTTGGGAGCCGGCTTCTCTGCCGCCGGTTTTTTAGGCGCCGCTTTCTCTGACGTCTCCGTTTTCGCCTTCGGCGGACGACCGCGCTTTTTGGGCTTAGGTTTCTCTACGTCATCGGCTTTAGCCTTCGGTGGACGCCCCCGCTTCTTCGGAGCCGGTTTCTCGGCGGCTGATTTTTTTGCCGCTTCCGTCTTCGCCTTCGGCGGACGCCCTCGTTTTTTAGGCGCCGGTTTCTCTGTCGTCGCTTTCTCTGATGCTTCCGTTTTAGCCTTTGGCGGACGCCCCCGCTTCTTAGGTTTAGGCTTCTCCACGTCATCGGCCTTAGCTTTTGGTGGACGACCCCGCTTCTTCGGAGCCGGCTTCTCTGCCGTTTTCGCCTTTGGCGGACGACCGCGCTTCTTGGGCGTAGGCTTCTCCACATCAGCGGTCTTGGCTTTCGGCGTAGGTTTCTCCGCCGCGGGCGTAACCACCACACTCTCTACTACTGGCTCTTTATCGACCGGTTTTCCAGTTTCCGTTCGCCGGACCAGCCGCCAGAGCACCAGGAGGGCTATCGCTACGAATATGAGCCACCAGGGGAACACCAAGAGGTGGATCCGTTCCGACTCAGCCTGGTCCTGGTCGTATTCCATCACGGCCTGGGCAAAGAAGTAGCCGAGCAGTGGAGTCTGCTCCCATTTCAGAGTTAATTCAGCGGTCTGCCCTGGAAAGATAGTTGGGAGTCCGTCTAATTCGATCGAACCGGTCTGGCTGCCAAAGATACTGGAAACATCTACCCGACCTGTTGGTTTAAGCAGCATGTTTCCGGTGTTCTTGAGGGTTAAACCAAAGAGAGCCGGGCGAGACCAAGATCCGGTGGTCCGCCTAAACTCGACGATGTCGAGCTTAATGTTAGCCGGCCCCGGCGGTCTCTGTCTTACCGGTATCTCCACTCTGGCAGCGGGGAAGCCGGCTGTCTGTTCGACCACGATCCCGCCCACCTGTTCTTGCGGCTCGGCATCGCGAGGGATGGTCAGTTTAAACCAGATAGAGCGGTTTTCCCCCGGAGCGATCTCGACAACTTCCGGGGCGTCCAGCTTGATCCACAGACCCAAGCCAGTCATCTGATCGTCCGGCTTCTTCAGATCGATCTCACCGTTGGTGGTGGGGGCGCTATCGGCCGAGTACACTCTCAGCTTCAGAACGGCATCGGAGGTGTTGCGGATAATAATGCGGTCTTCCATAGATCCGCCGGGTTTGAGATTGAGGCGAAAAGCGGTTTCGGGATTTTGGGAATCCGGCCTGGAGACATCGAACCCAGCTGCCGCCGACGCCCAGACACCGCCAGGGAAGACCCCGGACATTGTCAGGAGTAATAATAAGGACATCATAAAGCGCCAAGAAGTCATTGGTTCCCCTGAGATAAGTCGTCGACCGGCGCCTAACATACCAGTTCAAGCGGGTAAAGTAAAGGTCAGACGCCGCCTTGCGGGGCTTGGATTGGGCGTGTAGGCTTGAACCATGCTGTTGGTATTTGACTCTACACATCATGCGCTGACGGCCGAGGATGTTCTCGAGGGTCTCGGCCTAGAAATAGATGTGCGACCGGCGCCGAGCGATGCTCGCGGTGACTGCGGTTTGGCGATCGAGATCGAGGCGGCAGACCAGGAGCGGGCGCAGGCGGCTTTAATCAAAGCCGCTGTTGCTTTCAGTTGGGTGGCCCTCCCGGAAGCCTGAAGGCCGTTGAGCCGTCCATAGCGTTGACGCAGCCATTGTGCTAAGCTAATATCGCAAAATCCGAGTAAGAGGAACGAGGTTATCAAATGACTCCAGCTGTTATTGCAGGTCTTGGTTTGCCGGAATTACTAATAATTCTAGCGATCATCTTAATAATTTTCGGCCCGAAGAAGTTGCCGGAAATTGGCAAGGCGCTTGGTTCGACCATCAAGGAATTACGGAAATCATCACAGGGCGACGACGATGAATCAGGCAGCGAAATGAAAGCTGACGCCGAAGAGGTCAAAAAAGAGGAAGTTAAGAAAGAAGAGGTTTCCTCCAGCTGATTTAAGCAGAAATATTATTCTTAAAGGGCCCCTCTGGGGCCTTTTTTGTTGCAGTTAAAAAATATTTACTCAAGGGCTTGTCTTGTGGTTCGTTGTTGTTTAAACTACTACATGTTGTAGCAAGAAGCACATAATGCGGAAAATGTTGTAGAACAGCAACTTACCAGGGGGGCAATGGTGGCAAGAACCACAAGCACGAAACGTAGCAATGATGGTACGGGGCCAGTCATTAGGGTAATCAAAGCGAACACGCGCTCTTCAGACACCACCGATATCGCTCTAATGGTCGCGACTTCTTCCCAGCAAGAGATCAACATCTGGGACAAAGAGAAGATCGTCAACTCTCTTATTAAAGAAACCGATGCCGCGCCGGATCTGGCCGCGACCATCGCCGGTGCTGTTGAGAAGCGTCTAGTAGACGCTCGCTTGGAAGAAGTAACTACCAGTATTATTAGAGAGTTCGTTGATCTCGAGCTTCTCCAGCGGGGCTTAAGCACGATGCACGATCGTCACTCTCATATTGGCCTACCGATGTACGACATCGAGCAGATCATCGGGGTGGCCAACAAGGAGAACAGCAACACCACCCACAACCCCGAATCAATCAATCTGACCTTGGCCGAGTCAATGCTGAAAGAGTTCGCCTTGCGGCGGGTTTTTAGCGAAGATGTCGCCAAGGCTCACTTTGCCGGGGATATGCACCTACACGACCTTGGCTTCATCGTTCGCCCCTATACCTATATGGGTGACAGCGTGGTTGTCACTAAGAGGGACGGGGAAGGCAAGGGCTTGCGTCCACTAAAGCAGCTCTACGGAGACTTGCCGTTTGAGATGGAAGCCGAGCCGGGCGTCTGGGTTAAGAAACCGCTGGCGCCGATCTATGTTTTAGATAAAGACAATAGCTGGACCCGGATCACCCAGTTGACCAAGAAGGCCCGAAGCGGCAAGCGGATGCTGACCGTACGGACTGCCGATGGCAAGCAACAGGTGGTCACGGCCGACCATCCGATGATCACCGAGCGCGGGATCTTGCCTTGTTTTGAACTCAAAAATGGAGACAAGCTCCAAACCGAACTGAGTGCGTCGATCAGGCCGGCTTTCGCCAAAGGTCTCCGCTTTATCAACCTTGTCGAGCAGTTTGCGCAGGCGGCTGTGCCCAACACTAACTACTATGTCGCCATGGAAGAGAAAGTGTCGTTGGCGTCGGTCCAGCGTCAAGCTTTCGCCGGTAGTGCCAGACTCAACGATTTTGGCGGCGCCTATATCGAACCTGCTGATACCAACAGACTATCGCGACCGGCGACGATGGAACTGACTCCGGAGCTTGGCTGGCTTCTCGGGCTTTATATCGCCAAGGGCCAGGCTACTGAGACCGGCCTGTCGTTCTCGGCAGACCCCGTTATCGCAGACGTCTTGATAAACAACTGTGCGGCGCTCGGGGTCGAAGTCGAGCAACGCCACAGCTCTAACAGGCTTGTCATCAACGACGTTGTCCTAAAAGATCTATTCATCAACGTCTGGGGGGCAGGGACCAGCGCCGGCGAGAAGCAGCTGCCGGCACAGATAGTCAGCTACCACGAGGACTTTATTCAGGGAATCGCGGGCGGCATTATCGACGGGATGGCTAAGATCGACGACAGTTGTCTATCGCTCCGGTCTACCTCGGCTTCGCTGATAAACCAGCTGGCATATCTGCTGGAGTGGCTGGGCTTTGAGCCGGTCGCTACGGAAGCGGGCGGGATGGGCAGTGTCTCCAATCTCGACGGCAAGACCGTTACTCGCCAGTATCCATCCTGGGGACTGACGTTTGCTCGAGTTGCGGGGATCGAGCTGCCGTCGGTCAAGTATCCGCAGGCGTCAACCGTCTCGGGAGAGCGACCGGCGACCCCAGGAACAGTTGAGATCGTAGATATTTCACAGGCAAACATTCCGGACGAGTACATATACGACATCACCACCGAGTCCCACACATTTATGTGCAACGGCATCTATTCGCACAATTGCGGCGGCCATTCACTTGAGTACCTGAAAAAATATGGACTCAACCTGCCCAACATCACCAGCACGTCTCGGCCCGCCAAGCATCCGGAGGTACTGATCGGCCACATGGTCAAGATGGCCTCCAGCTTGCAGTCAAACTACGCCGGCGCTATCGGCTGGGAAGCGGTCAATATGTTCTATGCGCCGTTCTTGGTCGGACTGCCATACGAGCGCATTAAACAGTTGGCGCAGATGCTCATCTATGAGTTCAACCAGCTGGCTGGAGCGCGGGGTTCTCAGGTCGTGTTTACAGACTTCAACCTTTACTACAATATCCCGAAGCACTTCGCCGACACGCCGGCGATCGGACCGGGTGGCGAGTACACCGGGCTGAACTACAGTGCCTATGAGAAAGAATCCCAAGCTTTTCTCAAGGCTCTCTTCGAGGTCTATATGGAAGGCGATGCGATGGGCAAGACATTTGTTTTCCCGAAGCCGCTCTTGCACCTCAACGACGACTTCTTTAAGACCGAGGGCTGGGAAGAGATGCTCGACCAGGCCTGTGACGTAGCCGCCAAGCAAGGGATAACCTACTTTCTCTTCGACCGGGGAGACGCGGTTCAGGTAGCTCAGTGCTGCCGGCTCAAACTGAAATTAGGCGAGGAAGACCTGATTGAAACAAAGACGCCGGAGAAAATGCGTTTTACTTCTTTGCAGAACGTGACAGTAAACCTGCCGCGTATCGCCTACAAAGCCAAAGGGGACGACGCTAAGGTCTTTGTCGAGCTAGACAAAGTCCTGGAAAAGGTGGGCGAGGCCCATCTGCAAAAACGCAAGTTCATCAAACAGTTGCTCGATTTGGGAACTAAGGGACCGCTCTCTCTGTTCCTGGCCGGGGCCGACGGCGAGCCCTATTTGAAGATAGACCGTCTAACCTATATCGCCGGGCTGCTGGGCTTAAACGAAATGGTCCAAGCGCACCTGGGCGAGCAGCTGCATGAGTCTGACAGAGCACTTAAGTTCGGCTTGAGGGTTGTTGCCCACATGAACCTCACGTGCAAGAAAATCTCCAAGCGTTATGGTATCAACCTGGTGATCGAGGAGTCGCCGGCGGAATCGGCTGCTTATCGACTGGCTAAGCTCGACATGAAGTATTTTCCGGCTCAAGCCGCGCCGGTCGTCAAGGGAAGTCTTCAGAATGATGAGTATTACTACACTAACAGCATCCACATGGCGCCGGATGCGCCGATTGACTATATCGAGCGGGTCAAGAAGCAGGGGTTGTTCCATCCGCTGATGGAGGCGGGAGCCTTTGTCCATGTCTGGCTGGGCGAGAATGAGCCCTCACCCGATTCGATCAAGAACTTTGTCATCAAAACTTACTATCAGACGCAGGCTGAACAGATCGCTTTTAGCCCGGAATTCACCGTCTGCGAAGATTGCCAGCAGACGACCCGTGGGTTGGCCGAGATCTGTCCTCGGTGTGAATCAGACAATGTCTATGGTGTCACCAGAGTTGTTGGTTACTTCTCCAAGGTGCAAACCTGGAACAAAGGGAAGACCGGAGAACTTAAAGAAAGAGTCAGAACCCGTCTTGAGGAAGGCGTGATCTGGGCTGAGTCGAAGCCTGAGGTGGCTGCGGGATAATATCGCATTCTTTTCTTAGCCCCCGTCGTCGCTTGACGTCGGCAAGCGCCTCTCTTGGGAGCCCAAGGGAGGCGTTCGGCTGTCAGCGTTAAAGCCAGCGGCGTACGCGCGCCTTATAGCGGGGGAAATCTCCGGGGAAGAGCTTCTCCAACAAACGTTCCTCGTGCGGCACAAAAAGGGCATTTATCGTGACAAGAAAGATCGCCGGAGCGGCCAGGAAGGCAAATGTGCCTCGAACCAGTGCGACACCAAGCAGAATAAAGGCCACCCCAAGGTACATGGGGTTGCGGCTGAGACGGTACGGACCGGTTGTCGCCAGCGCCGCCGGCTCGCCAAACGGATCGTGGGTTGTCTGGCGGCGCTCAAAGAGGCCGAGAGCCCAAACCCCGGCGCCTAAGGCCGGCAGCGCTAACAAACCGGCGATAACCAGGCCAGTCCCTTGGGATAACGGCAGTGGCACAGACCACAAAGATTCCAGCCCAAACGCTGATAGCCCAGAAACCAGGGCGACGATCGGCGGTTTTATCCGCCACCGCCTCGCTGTTTCAAAAACCTCTTCGCGCGTTTCAGTCATGGGCACATTATAATGGAAAACATGAACCTCAAAACCAAGGTCGCCTTAGCGACCGGATATCTCGGTGGGCGGGTGAGCCGGGCGTTGCATCTTGGAGGCGGCACGTCGCTTCCGGGGGCGATCGCCTTACGCCTAGACGCCGACATCATCGGTCGCCTCGCTGAGCGGCTCGATCGCGGTCCGGTTTTGATCACGGCCACCAATGGCAAAACAACCACGGCGAACATGCTCGCCTCCATCTGTCGGGCCGAGCAGCTCAAGGTGGTACACAATGCCGCCGGAGCCAATCTCGCCTTCGGAGTGGCCGCGGCGCTGATGGCTGGGGAGAAACAAGGACTTACCGCCGACACAGACGAGACTATCGGCCTTTTCGAAGTCGATGAAGCGACAGTCAAGAATGTAACTGGTCAACTAAAACCACAGGTATTTACGGTCGGCAACATCTTCCGTGATCAACTAGACCGTTTTGGCGAAGTGGATGAGACCGCTCGTCTGATCGCCCAGGGGATCGACTTCCTTGACGACCGGGCCACCTTGGTCCTAAACGCCGACGACCCGCGTGTCGCGGCCCTGGGGCGGGAGGCCTCCCAATCCACCCTCTATTTTGGCCTGGAAACAGCGGGCACCGGAGCACAGGGTGGAGCGCAGGACTCCAAGGACTGCCTGATATGCGGGGAGCCGCTGGTATATTCCGAGAGATACTTCTCTCACCTGGGCAAATATGCCTGCCAAAACTGTGGCTTCACTCGACCACCTCCGGCAGTGACTGCTATAAACCTAAAGCTTAGCCTGAGTGAAACCAAGTTTACCTTAGTGACCCCGAGCGGGGAGGCGGAGGTAGTTCTACCGGTCCCCGCTTTGTATAACGTCTATAACGCTTTGGCCGCCGCCGCCGCGGCGTTGGCCAGTGGTATCAGCCTAAACAGCGTGGTCAGCGGACTCAACGACTTTACGCCGGCCTTTGGGCGCTTTGAGACAATCACAGTTGCCGATCGCCGGGTGCGCTTGATGTTGATCAAGAATCCGACGGGATTCGATCAAGCGATCGAGGCCCTCCACATCGAAACGGGACCAAAAAACATACTGATAGCAATAAACGATAATTTGGCCGACGGAACGGATGTTTCCTGGCTTTGGGATGTCGGTCTCGAGCGTCTCGGGCCGACTGGGATATTGGCGGTCTCGGGAACACGCGCTTACGATATGGCCGTCCGCCTCAAGTATGCCGGGGTGGCTGAGGCCACGGTCACTGTCGAGCCGGATCTGGGCGTCGCCCTGGAGTCCGCCTTGTCGGCCGTGCCGCCTGGTTCGGAGCTATTTGTGCTGCCGACTTACACGGCGTTGCTTGATCTCCGCCGACACCTGGAGAAAGTTGCCGGGGTGTCGGCTTTTTGGAGCGCGAGGGAAGCAACTGCCGGTCGTGAAGGGGGGGCATCATGAAGCCACTCAAGATCGCCCATATGTATCCGGAGCTGATGAACCTCTATGGCGATTGCGGCAACATTGCCGCGCTGGTGCAGCGGTGCCGGTGGCGCGAGATTCCGGTTGAAGTGACGCCGGTTGGCGTCGGCGACTCTCTGGCCGATGATTATGACATTCTGTTTATCGGTGGTGGGCAGGACCGCGAGCAGCTGTTGGTCCGCGACGACCTGATGTCACACCGCCAAGAGCTCGTCGAAATGGTGGCCGGGGGGTTGGTGGTCTTGGCGGTCTGTGGTGGCTATCAGCTCTTGGGCCATGAGTTCTTGACTCATCAAGGAGATCTTATCGATGGGCTGGGCTTGTTGGATGTCACCACCGTCGGTGGCCGCAAGCGCCTGATCGGCAACGTGGTGGCCAGGGCAGATTGGCTCCCGGGGCGCCCAGTCCTGATCGGATTTGAGAATCATAGTGGGCGGACTAAGGTGGGTCCAAAGGCTCAGCCTCTAGCCAAGGTAGAGTCTGGTTTCGGCAATAATGGGAGCGATGCGACCGAGGGAGCGCGAAACGGACATGTTTTTGGCACCTATCTACACGGTTCGCTGTTGCCCAAGAACCCCTGGTTTGCCGATTATCTGCTGGAGGCGGCGCTCAAGCGCCGCCGCGGAGACGACTTCAGACTGGAACCGCTGGATGACGCGCTAGAGAAAGCTGCTAGAGCGTCCGTCGAGCGCCGGATACACAGTTTACACCGCCGGCGATGGCTGCCGGAGCTGCTTAAACGGTGAGAGCTGAGCTAGACGTCAAGGGAGCGCAGCGCGACCGTGGCCGCTTCGACTGTGCGGTCGAGATCCTCGTCAGAGTGCGCCAAGGAGATAAAGCCCGCTTCGAACTGCGAAGGCGCCAGATTGATTCCGCTATCCAGCATCACGCTGAAGTATTTTGAGAACCTTTCGGTGTCGCTCGTCTTAGCCGTGGTGAAGTCAAAGACTTCCTGGTCGGTGAAATAGCCGCAGGACATCGAGCCGACGCGGTTGAAAGTCATCGGTACACCGGCGGCGATGGCGGCATCCTTCAGGCCCGCCGCTAAGCGCGCGCCTTTCCGCTCCAATTCTTCATAGACCCCGTCTTCCGACAGAGCTTGCAGGGTCACTAGTCCGGCCGTCATGGCCAACGGGTTACCAGAGAGCGTACCGGCCTGGTAGATGGGCCCGGACGGGGCTACTTTTTCCATGATCTCAGCCCGACCACCAAAGGCGCCGACCGGCAGGCCGCCGCCGATGATCTTGCCCAGGCATGTCATATCAGGAACGATCCGGTAGCGCTCTTGGGCGCCGCCGAACGCCACGCGGAAACCAGTCATGACCTCATCGAAGATCAAGACGATACCGTTTTCCTCCGTGATCTTGCGCAGGCCCTCAAGAAAACCGGGCTTGGGCGGAACACAGCCCATATTGCCGACGACCGGCTCTAGGATGATCGCGGCGATCTCCTCGGCTTGCGCGGCGATAGTTGTTTCAACCGCACTTAAGTCATTAAAAGGCAGGCTGATCGTGTCCTTGGCGGCACCGGCAGTGACCCCGGGGCTGTCGGGCAGGCCCAGAGTGGTGACCCCGGAACCGGCCTCTACGAGCAGGTAATCAACGTGACCATGGTAACAACCTTCAAACTTGATGATCTTGTCGCGTCCGGTGTGGCCTCGGGCTACACGCACAGCGCTCATCGTCGCCTCGGTGCCGGAATTGACCATCCGTACCTGATCCATCGATGGATAAGCTTGGATCACCTTGCGAGCCATGGCGATCTCAATGGGAGTGGGGGCCCCGAAGCTGGTGCCGTTAGACAGCGCCGTGCCGATCGCTTCAATCACTTCGTCGGGCGCATGCCCCAGGATCAGCGGACCCCAGGAGCCGACATAGTCGATATAGCTGTTGCCGTCGACATCAAAAATCTTCGAGCCTTTGCCCCGGTGGATAAAGAGAGGGTCGCGACCGACGGATTTATATGCCCGTACCGGGCTGTTGACGCCCCCGGGAATAATTTTTTGGGCTTGCTCAAAAAACTGTTTTGACTCGCTGTGCTTCATTTGACTCCCCTTATGATTCTAATGCTGATCTTGCAGGTCTCCGGCAATCGCCCAGTCGCTCCGATCGTAGTCGGAGAAGATTATATGAACGTGCTCCGGGTCGGTCTTACCCTCTTCGACCACGGCCGCCGTAATTCTACGCGCCATTGCCGCTTTTTGCTCGCGCGTTCTTCCGTTCCACAGTTTGATCTCGATTACCGGCATTCTGCCTCCCTAGTAGTCCCTACTTTAACCAGCGGGCCGCGTCTTTGGCGTGATAGGTGAGAATCATGTCAGCCCCGGCTCGCTTCATGCTGGTCAACGCCTCCAAGGTCACTTGTCGCTCATCTATCCAGCCCTTGGCCGCCGCCGCTTTGATCATGGAGTATTCGCCGCTGACATTGTAAGCAGCCAGCGGATAGTCAAATTCGGAACGGACGGCAGCGATGATATCAAGATAGGAGAGAGCTGGTTTGACCATGATGATATCTGCCCCCTCTTCGATATCCATGGCGGTCTCCCGGAGGGCCTCCATGGCGTTGGCCGGATCCATCTGGTAGGAGCGCCGGTCGCCGAATTCCGGAGTCGACTCCGCAGCTTCCCGGAACGGCCCATAGAAACTTGAAGCATACTTAGCGGAGTAGGCCATGATCGGTATGTGCTCAAAACGCTCGGCGTCCAAGCCGGCGCGGATCGCGCCGATCCGTCCGTCCATCATGTCGGAAGGAGCGACGATATCGGCCCCCGCTGCGGCTTGGGCTTGACCGGCTCTGGCGAGAACCTCCAGCGTGACATCATTAAGAACCTCGCCGTCGCGGATAATGCCGCAATGGCCGTGGCTGGTATATTCACAGAGGCAAAGATCGGTTACCACGATTAACTCGGGTGCCAGATTCTTGATGTACCGGACCGCCAGTTGGACGATGCCCTCCTCGTGGTAGGCGCCGGAAGCAATCTCATCCTTTATTTCCGGAAGCCCGAAGAGGATGACCGCAGTTACGCCGAGCTCCATGATCTCATCGATCTCAGCCTCCAGCTGATCGAGCGAGAGCTGGAATTGCCCAGGCATCGATGATATCTCGTTCTTAATATTTGTTCCGTGCGTGATAAAGAGCGGATAGATAAAGTCCGCCACCGACAGCTCGGTCTCCCTGACCAGCTTACGCAAGGCCGGTGTCCGCCGCAGCCGCCGTGGTCTATAAGTGGGAAAATACATACAGTCATCTCCAATAGTCATTCAATAAATTCCAGAATCTGCGCTTCCAGCCATTTTAGCAGACCTATCCCCCAGCTTGAACTCATAACCAAAGTCGGCACAGATATGCTTTTTGCGCATCTTTCTTCTTGAAAAGCTGGGGAGATTGGCATAACCTTTTC
>CAXMSJ010000063.1:0-3620 GCA_964196305.1 uncultured Acidimicrobiia bacterium | reverse complement strand
CAGCGTCGGCGACTCTCCAGTTGTCCCGCAAGGAACCAGGCCGTCTATCTTTTCTTCCTCTATATAGTAGTTAACAAGCCGGCGAAGGCCTCTTTCGTCAACAGAATAGTCTTCCTTAAATGGCGTCACCAGCGGTACGTGGCACCCGCTAAAGTCTTTGGTTCCCATGCCCCTCCTTTTTAGCGCTATCTTACAATATATACATCAATCGCCTGTGATTAATACCTTATTCTTAAAGCCGCTTGAAAATCGTATCGACGTGGCGTAGATAAGGCTCGACTTGGAGACAGTCGTCAATCTCAGCCGCACTCAAGACCGCGCCGACTTCTTCATCGCCAAGCAGATTATCTTTGAGCGGCACACCCTCTTCCCAAGTACGCATGGCGTTTCGCTGGACCAACTTATAAGCCTCTTCCCGAGCCAAACCTTTGTCCACCAGAGCGAGCAGCACCCGTTGCGAAAAAACCAGCCCATGTGTTCTATTGAGGTTCTCTTTCATCCGCTCCGGATAGACCTGCAGGTCCCCGATCACCCAGGCTGTCTTAATGATCATGTAGTGCATCAAAATGGTGGCATCGGGAACAGTCACGCGCTCGACCGACGAATGTGAGATATCCCGCTCATGCCAGAGCGCCATGTTTTCAATACCCGTGTTGGCGTAGCCGCGTAAGAGCCGAGCCATCCCCGTCAGGCGTTCGGTGATGATCGGGTTACGCTTGTGCGGCATGGCCGATGAGCCCTTCTGGCCTTTGGCAAACGGCTCCTCCGCCTCCAACACTTCCGTCCGCTGTAGATGGCGGATCTCTGTGGCGATCTTTTCGATCGTCCCGCCGATGATCGCCAGCGTACTAAGGTACTCTGCATGCCGATCGCGCTGGATAACCTGGCTAGAAGCTCTAGATGCCTCCAGGCCCAGTGTTTCACAAGCCGCCTTCTCAACAGCTGGATCGATATTCGAATAAGTGCCGACCGCGCCGGAGAACTTGCCGACAGAGATGATATCCCGGGCACGAACCAGCCTTTCCAAGTCGCGCTCCAGCTCGAAATACCATAAAAGAAGCCGCAGACCAAAGGTGGTCGGTTCGGCATGAATGCCGTGCGTCCGACCGATCATGACCGTGTCCTTGTAGCGGAGCGCCTGTTTTTTGACCACCGACATCAAGTGGCGCAGCTGCTCGAGCAAGATATCGGCCGCATCTCGCATCCCGATCGACAAAGCCGTGTCCACGACATCCGAAGAAGTCATGCCGTAATGAACATAGCGACCAGACTCACCAGTATGTTCAGCCACGTTAGTCAGAAAAGCCAAGACATCGTGGTGGACTTCAGCCTCGATCTCCGCGATCCGCTCGACATCAAACTTGGCTGTCTCCTGGATCTTCGCCGGGACATCGGCTGGGATGTGTCCCAATTCAGCCTGAGCCTCGGTCGCCGCCAACTCAACGTCCAGCCAGCGCTGGTACTGGGCTTCGAGCCCCCAGAGCCGGCCCATTTCCGGAAGTGTATATCTATCGATCAAGCTCCTGCCATCTCCTCTTTGAACTCGATGAACTTCTTTTCAATACTCGGATGTTTCAACCCCAGGATCTGAGCAGCCAAAATAGCGGCATTCGCCGCCCCGCCGATAGCGACAGTAGCCACGGGAACCCCCTTGGGCATCTGAACGATGGAAAGCAGGGAATCCATCCCCCCCAGATCGGACGTTTTCATCGGCACACCAATGACCGGCATCGTCACTTGTCCGGCAATGACTCCGGGCAGATGCGCCGCCTTGCCTGCCCCGGCGATAACCAGCTCGATCCGGCGGTCCCTAAGCTGACTGACATATTCATTAAGCTTTTGCGGCTTGCGATGAGCCGAGATGACCTTCTCCTCGTACTCGATGCCGAAGTGCTTCAGCATCTTGCCGGCTTCTTCCATCACCGGCATATCAGAGGTGCTGCCCATCACGATCGCTACTAGTGGTTCCATGTCTCCCCTTTTGATTACTCGACGACTCGTTGGCCAATATCGGTGCGCTTCTGAGCGC
The DNA here is from genome assembly GCA_964196305.1 of uncultured Acidimicrobiia bacterium. GTDB lineage: Bacteria > Actinomycetota > Aquicultoria > CAJVYJ01 > JAUVQD01 > DAOUYN01. The sequence goes on along the minus strand of CAXMSJ010000063.1, from coordinate 1,591 downwards.
CGGCAAATGATATGTGTTCTGCGGCTTCATAGGCCCGCTCACGCGCTTGGGCAAAGGTCTCGCCTCGGCCAGTGACATTCAGCACCCGACCACCGCTGGTGACTATCCGCCCATCAAGCAGTGCTGTGCCAGCGTGAAAAACAGTGACCCCGGGAACAGCCGCCGCCTCCTCCAGACCAGTGACTTCCACCCCGGTCCGCGGAGTTCCGGGATAACCCTCGGAAGCCATCACGACCGCGACACATTTGTCTGTAGACCAGACCGGGTCGACTTCCGCCAGGCGCCCCTGGGCACAAGCTTCCATGATATCAACCAGATCGTTCTGGAGCCGCGGCAAAAGCACCTGCGTCTCCGGGTCTCCAAAGCGTACGTTGAATTCCAGCACTTTAACTCCGTCCTCGCCCACCATCAGGCCGGCATAGAGAACCCCTCTATATGAGATGCCCCGGGCCGCCAACTCTTTAACAACGGGCTTAATGACCTCATCAACCGCTTGTCGCTGATCGGTTGCCTTAAAAAGTGGGACAGGTGAGTAGGCGCCCATACCGCCGGTATTCGGTCCGGTATCTCCGTCGCCTATCCGTTTATAGTCTTGGGCCGGCGGCATGATGCTGACAGTGTCGCCATCGACAAAAGCCAGAACAGAAACCTCTTGCCCGGCAAGGAATTCTTCGATGACGACCGTAGCCCCGGCCTCGCCGAACCTTTCCTCTATCAGGCACTCCCGCAAAGCCGCCTCGGCTGTCTGTATATCCGGCGCGATGGTCACGCCTTTACCGGCGGCCAGACCGTCGGCCTTGATCACATAGGGGGGCTCCAGTTCGGACAGATGCTCGCAGGCTGCTTCAAAATCGGTGAAATCCCGTGAGGCGGCCGTCGGCACGCCCGCCGCTATCATGACCTCTTTGGAAAAGCTCTTGCTCCCCTCTAGGCGAGCAGCGTCACGATTGGGGCCAAAGACCGCCACACCGGCGGCCGAAAAGTCGTCAGCCAGTCCCGCCACTAGTGGCGCTTCCGGACCGATAACAACCAAGTCTATCTGGTGCTCGACTGCCCACTCCACCAGCTCTTTACCAACGGAAAGATCGGGTCGGCATTCGCAGCAATCGGCCATGCCGCCATTGCCGGGAACGACAAAGACTTTGTCGACTCGGGGACTCTGATTGATCTTCCAGACCAGCGCGTGTTCGCGGCCACCGCCGCCAATAACTAGTAATCGCATACCGTCCCAATTCTAGCAGACAACCAGTTCCGGGAACATATATCTATTGGTTACGGAGCCCCGTATTGTTATCTATTTGAAGATCGTCTGGTCGCGCTCTTGGCCGACAGAGACCATGGAGAATTCAATTCCCGCCAACTCTTCAATGCGGGCCACGTAGTCACGAGCGGCTGCCGGCAAGTCATCCATAGTCTTGGCGGCGGAGATATCTTCAGTCCAGCCAGGGTGTTCCTCATAGATGGGCTCACATTTATGGAAAATCGTCTGATGCGGCGGAAACTCCGTGTGCAGCTGTCCCTCATAGAGATACCCGGTACAGATCTTGATCGAATCAAGACCGGTCAGCACATCGAGCTTGGTCAAGACCAT
>CAXMSJ010000062.1:0-3315 GCA_964196305.1 uncultured Acidimicrobiia bacterium | reverse complement strand
CGCTCTAGTCACCGGCTTTTTGATGGCCATCTTTATGGCCAATGCCGGTGGAGCCTGGGATAACGCCAAGAAGTACGTTGAAGGCGGGGCGCACGGCGGTAAGGGCACTGACGCCCATGCGGCCGCTGTCGCCGGTGATACGGTCGGCGATCCTTTCAAGGACACCGCCGGACCTTCCATGAATATCCTGATCAAGGTGATGACTATCGTCTCCCTGGTTTTTGCGCCACTGTTTGTGAAAATTGGTCCGCTGATCTAACAAACACTAAAAGACACAGTCTGCGAGCGGGCCGGTTGGCCCGCTCGTTTTTTTTGCCCACGATTTTGTTCCACCCTTATGGGCCGCTATAATCACCACAGACATGAGCAATCACATCAATCAGATCGACGATCAGACGGTCATAGCGACACAACTAGGGCGTTCCCCTGTTGCCGGAGCCTCTGTTGCCTACCGCTGCCAGACTGGCTTCCCGGTGGTCACCAGGAACACCGGGCTGACTAAAACCGGAAACCCCTTCCCGACGCTCTTCTGGCTAACCTGCCCAAAAGCTCGACGGGCGGTATCTCGACTGGAAGCAGCCGGAGTCATCCTGGAGCTCAAAAAACAACTCGCAGAGAACCCAGATTGGCTGCAGCGCCTCTCTGACAGCGACGCTCATTACCGCAGTGAACGAGCCCAAGCACTAAGCGACCTCTCCGGCAGCGCCGCCTCCTTAAGCGCAGTCGGTATTGCCGGTTGCCGAGATATATATCAGCTTAAATGCCTGCACGCCCATGTAGCCGACTGGCTGGCCGCCGGCCTCAACCCTATTGGCGAGCGAGTGCTTGAATTGGCACCACTCCCCACCGACTGCGACCAGTGTCACCCAGAATGAAGGCCGCCGTCATCGACATGGGCTCTAATTCTATGCGTCTCGCTATCGCAAAAAGCGACCCGTATGCTATGGCTACGCCGGTATACAAGACAACCAACATCACAAGGCTAAGTCAGGGAGCAGACGCCGAGGGTCGGCTAAGCCAGGAAGCGATAGAGCGAACTCTGGCCGTCCTTGAAAAATACGCGGCGATCATCAAGGAGCACGATGTCTCTATGGTGCGCATCGCGGCGACCGCCGCCATGCGCCGCGCTCCCAATGCCGATACAGTCCTCGACCAGGTAGAAGCAGTGCTGGGAGTGCGACCAAAGATCATCTCGGGAGAGATGGAGGCGTCTTTAACTTTCATCGGCGTCCTCTCCGATCCGTTCATCAGCCACCTGGGTGTCGAGTTCCAGGTTTTCGATATCGGCGGGGGCAGTACCGAGATTATTCTCGGGTTCAACCGACCCAGGATAATCAAAAGCCTGCCGCTTGGCTGCGTCCGCTTGCGCGATCAATTCCTCTTGTCGGATCCCCCGACTGAATCCGAATTAGCCCTGGCTAGAGACCACGTTATGTCTCTTTTGAAAGCAGAGTTGGAAGCTGGAAAAGGAGAGCAGACTATGGGCCTGGCAGTGGCTGGGACTGCCACTACTTTAGTCGCCATAGAGCTGGGCCTCGAACCATATGACCCGAACCAAACACACCGCTTTCAGCTCACTAAGACCATGGTCGACGAGCGCCTGGAGCAGCTGATCTCCCTGCCTTTGGCAAAACGACAAAAGATTGTCGGCCTTGAATCCGAGCGTGCCGATACTGTTGTCAGCGGCGCTATCATTCTGTCGTCGTTGATGGACTATTTTGAGTACGAATCAGTGACCGTCAGCGAGCGCGACCTGCTCGACGGGTTAGCCCTGACGGCCGTAGCGGACTACAACAAAAGAGCCGCCGAAAACTCAGAACAAAACGAGGATTAATGATATTCCGACTAACTGCCGCCCTGCTCTCACTTTTGCTAGCCTTTCCAGCGGCAATCTCTACCGCTGCCACCAACCCACCCAGTGCTAATTTAGATATTCGAACTTCGCCTCCCCCCAGGCAACCCCGGCGTCTATTGGTCACTTATCGCCCAGGAGTTTCTGCTCTAAATAGAGAACGAACCCATTCATCTGTAGATTCCCGCAACGTCCAGGCAATTGGCCCTGGACGCTCCGGCGGACCGGCGCGCGCCGCGATAGAGGCGATCACGCCGGCGCCTGGCCTCAGCTTAGCTACAGCAGCTGCGAAGCTACGACGACAGCCTCACGTGGCTTCAGTCGAGCTAGAGCAGATCTACCAGAGCCTCGCACCTGTGAATGACCCTGGCTTCTCCCCCAACCAGTGGCACCTTGAAAACACCGGACAGGTTATCCAGGGCACAACGGGAACCGCCGGAGCCGATGTCAGCGCCCCTGAGGCCTGGGCTAGACTAGCGAGCAGCAACGTCTCATCCGTAACCGTGGCTGTCCTGGACACTGGGGTCGATTTCACGCACCCGGACCTAAGCCCAAACGTCTGGAGTCACCCTGGCGAGACCCCCAACAACGGCGTGGATGACGACAACAACGGCTATGTCGATGACTCCCAAGGGCACAACTGGGGCAGCCTGTCCCAGTGGGACACTGGCCACGGTTTTGGCTACGCTCTACTAGGGAAGTCTTCCCCGCTGAACTCGGAGATCGCCCAATCTTTCAGAGGCAATGGCGGACGTATCGCCGGAATCTGGGTCAACCTGTATAAATTCGGCGGACCAATCCAGGATGTTATTGTTTCTGTCCGCTCCAGCCTGTCCGGTCCCGACCTCGCCTCATTTAGTGTCGCCCCGGATGACATCGTCCACCACTCTCAGGAGAAGTGGGCGCGGTGGATCTTTGACACCTTTTCGCCCCCCCTAACAATTGCCGAAGGCCAAACGTACTACTTGGTATTCTCGACTGATAATGACGACCCAAATCATTTCTACGCAGTTGGTGATAGCAACGGGGTCGATGCGTTCTCCGATGGCGAGCTCTCGGTTAAAGGCGGGACTTGGGCGGCCTCTCCCGCTGACGACGCCGCCTTCGAATTGATCATGGACAGCGACAATGGCCGCGGCGGCCGGCCGAGAGACGATTCTGGACACGGCACCCACGTTAGCGGACTCATCGGCGCCGCCGCGAACAACGGCGTCGGCGTCGCCGGTGTGGCCAGCCTACCATCCAAAATGGTCGCCATCATGCCCCTAAGAGTCCTTGATACCCAAGGGTTCGGCTACACTATCGACATCATCGACGCCATCTACTATGCGGCAGATAACGGCGCCGACATCATCAGCATGAGCTTCGGCGGTCCAGGTTCCAGCGCCGCCATGCAAACGGCAATAGACTACGCCATCGCCAAGGACGTGACGATTCTGGCGGCCGCCGGCAACAACGGCAAC
>CAXMSJ010000061.1:0-9513 GCA_964196305.1 uncultured Acidimicrobiia bacterium | reverse complement strand
GGGTCACCCGTAAGCAGAGAAAAAGCTTCCCGTCGAGCGACCTCTAAAACGTTCAGATGCCTGGTCAATTTAGCCAGCTTCAGATCCGGGAGCCCCGACTGACGCGCCCCGAAAAGTTGGCCCTCACCCCGGATCTCAAGGTCCGTTTCGGCCAGTTCAAAACCGTCATTGACACGAATGATAGCGTCGATCCGCGCGCGGGCGTCCTCGGTCTTAAGGTCAGCAAATATCAAGCAGTGCGAAGGCCACTCCCCCCGGCCCACCCGGCCCCGTAATTGGTGTAATTGTGATAACCCGAACCTTTCAGCCTGCTCGATCAGCATCACGGTAGCCTCCGGGACGTCCACGCCAACCTCAATAACTGTTGTCGCCACCAGTATGTCGAGATCGCCGGCGCGAAAAGCCGTCATCACCGCCTCTTTCTCAGCCGATGACATCCGACCGTGGAGGAACCCAACCTGTAGATCAGGGAAGACTTCCGTGCGCACATGCTCGGCTTCACTAAGAACCGACTTGGCCTCGAAAGCATCCGACTCTTCGACCAAGGGACAAACGATATAAGCTCGCCGCCCAGCCGCTACTTCCCGGCGGATCAGATCGTAGGCGGCGCTACGCTTTTCCTCAGGCAAATGAGCTGTCTTGATGTGATCGCGCACGGCGCGGTCCCCGGGACGCTCCTTGATAGTCGAGATGTCGAGATCGCCGTAGAGCGTCAAGGCGAGCGTTCGGGGGATCGGAGTGGCGGTCATCACCAGCAAGTCGGGGTCTCTTCCTTTCCCTCGCAGCTCCAGCCGTTGCCGGACGCCGAACCGGTGTTGCTCATCGATAACGACTAATCCCAAATCGGCAAAGTTGATATGCTCCTGTATCAAGCTGTGAGTCCCGATAATGATCTGCGCGACTCCTGAGGCGGCTGCCTGAGCTGCCTCTTGAGCAGCGCTGCCTCTGCCCCCGGTGATCAGAACCACCTTCACATTCAAGGCCGCCAGTAGCTCGTGAATTTTCAGATAGTGCTGTTCGGCCAAGACCTCGGTGGGAACCATTAACGCCGCCTGGTGTCCGCCCTCCACCACCATCAACATGGCCGCCATAGCCACTACCGTCTTGCCCGAACCGACCTCGCCCAATATAAGTCGGCTCATCGGCCGGGATGACTCAAGGTCCCCCTTGATCTCAGTGAGCGCCGTTCGCTGATCCCCGGTCAAGCGCCATGGCAACGACCGGTAGAACGGGTCAAGGAGACGACTGTCTACTCGATGGCTGATCCCGCGCGCCTGCTGGGATGACCATCGCTTTTTGGCCACTAGGCCGACCTGTAAAACAAACAACTCGTCAAAGATGAGCCGCCGCCGGGCGGCCTTGAGAGAATCGCGATCAGAAGGAAAATGGATCTGTCGGATCGACTCGGAAATATCCGGCAGACCGTAGTGTTTCCGCAAGCTTGCCGGAAGCGTCTCCGGCAGGCTGTCGGCCCGCTCCGCCACGGCCTTGCCGATCAACTTTCGCAACCGAGCGGCAGAGAGTTTCGCGGTGGCCGGATGAATAGGAATAATCCGCCCGGTGTTCGCTCCGGAGCTATCGCTCCCTGCTTCAAGCAGGTCAAAAAAAGGGGCATTCATCTGCAGTCGACCGCTCCGCCAGACAGTCTTACCACTAAACGCCACCCGCTTACCTGAATCAAGTTGATCGGCGATATAGTTTTGGTTGAACCAGACCGCGTCGAGATAACCGGTTCCATCGAATATTGTTACGGTCAGAATATCAAGGCGCCCCCGGCGCGCCGTCCGCTTTTGCACTTCCCGGACTTCGCCGACCACTGTCACCTCGTCACCCTCTTTAGTATCGCCAATATGCTTGGCGGTGCCGAGGTCGAGATAACGGTGGGGATAGTGCCTTAATAGATCGTCAATAGTCTTTATTTCCAGATCGTGAAGGGCCGACGCCAGCTTCGGACCGACACCGGTTAGTTCTTCAATCGGGGCTTCCCGGGAAGCTGCTTGTTTGGCGCTCATCCGTCAATAATAACAGAGGGCAGCGGCCACCCCCGAGGCTGAAAGAGGCCTCAGGCGGCTATTCGACGATGATCGTGGCCTTCATGTTTGGGTGTACGTGGCAATGATAGGTGAACGTCCCCGGAGCACTATAATCCACTTCGACCGTGCCGCCTTTGCCGACAATATCACTAAGGAACGCACCGTTGTCATCATGCACTTGATGGTTAGCATCATCCTGGTTGGTCCAGACTATCTTCGTGCCCGCCTTGACCGTCACTTCCGCCGGTGCAAAGGCAAAGCTGGCGATGTCGATCTCCTGTGTCGCTCCTTGAGCCTCTCGGCCTTCATCTTGATCTTCACTATCGCTCGATTGCTCCACCGCTGACTCATCGGTACTCTGGTCAACAGCGCCATCCGAGCTGCCGGAGCACCCCGCCAAAACGAGTAACGCCAGGGACATCAGTAAAACGAGGGGGGTTGAGAGACGAAATACACGCATGGTCATACTCCTTTGCTTGCCTGAACTTAGACCGCATAATAGGTCTTTTTTGCCCCCGTGTAAACCAATACAGGTGCCTACGGTCTATGTTATTATTTATGGTGTTCAGGCAAGCATAAGGACTGATGGTCCGACAATCGGCGATTTGATTCGGCCCGTAGGCTTGCTTGAGCATACGGGCATTTTTTGTGTCTGAATTGATTTTGCCGCCGGCTGATCCGACAAGGACCGATCATGCGACTGGAAACCGTCAGTATCAAAAACATACAGAAACACCCCGGACGCGTGGCCTTTCTGGCCGGCGGACTGACGGTCATGGTAGCCACGATCGTTGCGTTGCACGCTCTCTCTCAAACAATGTATGCAGATTTCCAGAGGCGACTAGATGAATATGGTGCAAACATGGTCATCACCGCTAAGAGCGACAAGCTGCCTCTCTCGTACGGAGGAGTGGCGCTAGGCACGGTCGAAGCGAGCCGGCGGACGCTGACAAATGAAGATGTGAAAAAACTAAAGACCATCAAGAACCGCGAAAACCTGGCAGTCATTTCTCCGAAGATCGTCGGAGTAGACCGGCTGCGCGGGCGCGATAGCCTGATCGTCGGGGTCAACTTCACGGATGAACTCAGAATCAAGAAGTGGTGGGAAATCAGGACAGGGAGACAACCAAGAGCGGGAGCGGCTGAACTACTGGCCGGTGCTGAAGCGGCCGGTGCTTTCAACCTACAAGTTGGAGACCAGGTTGAAATAAATTCGGAAGTCTTTGAGGTCGTCGGAATCTTAGATTCGGTTGGTTCGGCGGAAGATCGGCCCTTATATGTCGAACTCAAGACCGCCCAGCGCCTATTCGCCCGACCAGGAGAGCTGGATATTATCGAAGTAGCTGCCTGGTGCTATGACTGCCCGATTGAGGTGATCGTCGGACAAACCTCGGAAAAGCTGCCTCATGCCGAGGCGGTCGCGGTCATCCAGGCTGCCAAAACCCGCAACCGCGTGGTCTCTCAATTCAATATCTTTGCCTTGGCCCTTTCCGGCGCCATCATTCTCCTCGGCGGACTGACCGTCTTTTCCAGCATGTTGGCGGCGGTCAGAGAGCGGCGGCGAGAGATCGGACTCTTGCGTGCGATCGGCTTCCGCGGCTTCAATATACTTGAGATCGTTCTCTTTGAAACTACGCTCATCGCGATAGTCAGTGCGCTTGCCGGCTACGCGCTCGGCTTGGGAGCAGCCTACGTGTTCGCCCCAACGTTGGGGCTTGAAACCGCACCGACATTCAGTCCAATTGTCGGCTATTTTGCTGTGCTGGGCACTCTCCTTTTAACACTGGTATCAAGTCTTTTTCCAGCCATAACCGCCGCAAAACTCAGTCCGAATATAGCTCTGAGGGACATCTAAGCGCATGAGTATCAGAACAATAATTTACAAGAACATCATCGAGCGCCAGGGCAAGACGATCCTTATCCTCTTAGGCCTCTCTCTAGCCATAGCTGCTTTGGTCTCGGTAGTCGCAATTAACCGTTCCATCGAAAGAGCCGTCGGCCGGCAACTCGATGACTATGGTTTTAATATCATCATCACGCCAAAGAAGCAGGGATTTGAGCTGGAATACGGCGGCCTGACTCTGGGGAGTGTTGATAGCGGTGCTGCAGACACCTTGAGCGCCGCTGATCTGAAAACGGTCAGAGAGATCAGTCGCGAGACTGGTGGTATCCGCGGCCTATCCCCGAAACTGCTTAAGCGAGACTCGATCGGCAACACAGATGTCGTCTTGGCCGGCACCGATCTCCGCCAGGAGCGACAAATCAAAGACTGGTGGCTTATCGAAGCCGGCAGATACCCTGAAACTGCCGATGAGCTGTTTATCGGCCAGTCGATCGCCGACCTTTTGGGCCTCCGTCCCGGGGACGTGGTCGAACTGCATGAAGAGCAATTCACAGTGGCCGGCATCCTCATGAAGACCGGCAGCCAGGATGACACGATCATCTTTATAGATCTAGATCGTCTCCGGCAGTTGAGCGGCGGAGAGGGCAAGCTACACTTGATAGAGATAGCCGCCAAAACCACGGCTGACGTTGGGCCCGTGGCCAAGAGACTGGCTGAAGCACTACCCAACGCGACAGTCCAGTCGGTCCAGGAGGCAGTCCGGCTTCAAGAACACACTTTCGATTACCTCTTGAGATTCGGTCTCGGCGTCAATATCGGCATCCTGACCATCACCGCCCTGATCATCTTCACGATGACTGCTTCAGCCGTCAATGAGCGACGTGCGGAGATCGGCGTCCTGCGAGCAGTCGGATTTCGGCGCTCGGTTATCTTCCGAATCATCCTGGGCGAAGCGGCCGCGCTCGGGGTAGTCGGCGGTCTCTTCGGTCTTGGGCTGGCGATACTGTCTTTATCTGCTCTGCCTCTTGTCTTAGATAGCACGTGGGCTGCCTCCCTGGTCTCTGCCGGAATGACTGTTGAGACTGAACTTGTCCAGGATTTCCAGCCGGTCTTTGATGCGACCCTGTTACCTTTGGCGGTCATCACCGCTGTTATTGTCAGTGTCGGCGCCGGCGTGGTGCCGGCCCGCCGGGCCGCAGACCTCGACCCGGTCGAGGCGCTGAAGAGCCTTTGAAGGAGCGAAAGGTGGACATGAAGAACAACCTATTAGAGCTGGCAGGTATATCCAAAACGTACGGAGAAGAACGGACTAAGGTCACGGCGCTTGATGAAATAAACCTGACCATCGCAGCCGGCGAATTCGTCGCCATTATGGGCCCATCCGGATCCGGAAAAAGCACCCTGCTGTCGATTCTCGGAGCGATGAATTCCCCGTCCACGGGGCACATGCACGTAGATGATATCGATGTTTATGGGCTATCGGCCGAGCGGCAGGCCGATTTCCGCCGTGAGTACTTAGGTTTTGTCTTTCAGCAGCTTCAACTTCTTCCTTACTTGACCGCCGTGGAAAATGTCATGTTGCCGCTAGTCGTAACTAGCGCAAAAAACCTGGAAGAGCGGGCGACAGCCGTTTTGGAGCGAGTGGGGCTCTCCGGCAAGCTTGACCGCCTCCCCTCTGAGTTGTCCGGAGGAGAGCAAGGGCGGGTCGCGATCGCCCGAGCAGTAGTGAACGAGCCGCCGATACTGCTGGCGGACGAACCGACCGGCAGTCTGGATTCTGAGACCACCGATGACATCCTCGGTCTTTTTGCTGAACTCCATAGAGACAAACAGACCATTATCATGGTCACTCATAATATGGAGACTGTCAGAGACGCGAACCGCCTGATCCGCCTGAAGGACGGGCGAGTCGTCGCAGACGGCCCGGTCGCATAATGGCTTTGGTGAAACTGTATAATGAAGGAGTAAAATGAGCAATCTTGCCCTATATCCCCTGGCTTTTGCCGCCGGACTGGTATCTTTTTTATCACCGTGCGTCTTGCCGCTTTTGCCTGGGTATCTGTCCTATATTTCCGGCTCGTCGGTTGAGGAGATCAAGGATGGATCCGGCTCCAAATCCGGCCAAATGCTCCTCACAACCGTCTTTTTTGTCCTTGGCTTCTCGATCATCTTTACGCTAATCGGCTCAGCTTTTGGACTGATCGGTGATGCCTTGGTCAGCAACCGGGCTACTGCGGAGCGAGTCGCCGGCGCAGTTATTGTGCTAATGGGCCTTTTCATGATGGGGTTGGTCAATCCGGCGCTCTTCCAACGAGAAGCCCGCTGGATGCCGCGCACCCAGTCCTGGGGGCCTATTGGCGCTTTACCCCTTGGTATGGCTTTTGCCATCGGGTGGACGCCGTGTATTGGTCCAATCCTCGCCAGCATTTATGCCTTGACGATGTCTTCGCCCGGCCGGGGAGCCTCTTTACTGATGGTTTATTCACTCGGGCTCGGAGTGCCGTTCATCGTCAGCGGCCTCCTCTTTTCTCGGCTCACCGAAACCCTGGATTGGTTTAAAATCCATTCCGTCCTTATTCATCGGGTAAGCGGCGCCCTACTAGTGGTCGTGGGCGTCCTGCTTTTTACTAGGATGTGGACACCGCTGGTTGCCCCCTTGCAGAGTCTTTTCCAGCTGCCTATCTAAATGACACGTGGCTCCTGATACTGATACCACACGTACGCGCGCCTTCAGCGCCGACTGGATTTGGCCGGCGGTGCTTTTGCTCCTGGCGACCGCTGCCAGAGAGCCTCTACTCGCTTTTTTCGAATCATATGATCACCCACTCAATCAGATAGCCTTCTGGTTGATGCGTCGGCTTCCCTTCCTGCCCCCTCTGGCCACCCATGACGCAGTCATGGGTTTAGGTTTTGCGCTGTTGAGCCTTTTTGTCACCGTACCTGCAGTCGTCGTCTTCGGGAAAAGATCGTGGGTGACCGTAGGGCTGGTGTTTCTGTGGCTCAATATCCTTTGGGCAATCGGAGTTGAGCAGGAAGTAGCAGAGAGTATCGGTCGGGAGGCCCACAATCCCTGGAGGCTGTCAGTGCTGAGTACTTACGTTGCCAACTCGATCGGAGCGTTCATCGGCGCGTGGGTGGGGGCCAGACTAGCTTTGACCGCCATTCGCTCGACAAAGCTCGATTAGTGTGCTAATTTAGGGCCGTTTTCAAGGAGGAACTCATGTCTCAAAAATGTGATATCTGCGGCAAGACGCCGTCAGTCGGTCGGAGTATCAGTCACTCGCACCGCAAAAGCAGTAAGGTCTGGGGCACCAATGTCCAAAAGATCAGAGTTCGCCAAGCCAGTGGCGCTGCTAAAAGGATGAGTGTCTGCACTCAGTGCATTAAGTCCGACAAGATCGTCAAAGCTTAAAGGACTGCGCACGCACCTGATCATCGCTGAGTAATACCCCAAAAGTATCGACTATTTTCGGATCGAATTGACGACCGGCAGCGTCCTTGATCTCTGTCAGAGCCTGCGCTGAAGAGATGGCCGGGCGGTGGGGCCGGTCGCTAGTCATAGCCACGTATGCCTCAGCTATAGCCAGTATTCTCGCCTCCACAGGAATACTCTCGCCTTGTAGGCCTGCCGCGTAACCTGAACCATCATAGTGCTCATGGTGGTGGAGAATCATCGGCAGAATACCCTGCAAATAACTGATGTCGGCCAGGGCATTCCTGCCAACCACTGGGTGACTGCGAACTATTAGACGTTCGGTGGCACTTAAGGGCCCCTCTTGCCCCAAAATGTCATCTGCAAAAGCCGCTACCCCGACATCGTGCAGCAAAGCGGCCAGCTCGATGGCTTGGGTCTTCTCCGGCCCCAGACCCAAAGCTTCTGCTAACCGCATCGCCCACTCAGCTACCGCAGCAGCGTGTCCGATATTGCAGGGATTCCGCGACTCGATAAGCCGCGCTAGCGCGCGTATCGTCTCCAAGTATCTGGTCTGCCAGAGATTATGGTTCTGCTCAACCACTGAGTTCGCTCCCAGGCGAGCCAATAATTCAGTCAGGTACTCGCTATCATCCATTTTGAATTCAAATTGGCGCCTCGTTGAGCCCAGGTTAACCACCCCGATGAGATCGTCTCCGGAACTGATGGGCACAGACAAGGCTGACACGGTGGTGGTGTCGACACCATTCCCCGACGCACCGTCAAGGTCGGTGACACTAAGTGGCTTGCGATGAGCCGCCACCCACCCCGCGATACCCTCGCCCATGCTGATCTCGGCCTTATCGACCTCGGGGCCCAATCCAATCGCCGCCGTCAGAGTCAACTTGCCGGTCCCTTCGTCAAGTAACAGGAACGAACCACTGTCAGCTCCGGAGCGCGTGATAATAGTCGCCAGAGTTGCAGCCATGGCCTCATTACTACCGGCCCCTGACAGAGGCCGACTGATCGATCGAAGTAAGTCTTGCAACCCAGCCGCCGACCGAACCAACTCGGCTTCCCGCTCACGACGCTTGAATACAAAGCCCAATTGAGCCGCTACTCCACCTAGGGCAGCTTCATCAAAGCTGGTGAACGCATCGACTCTTGGATCCGCCAGGACGAGCAAACCCCGACCGCTGACGGCCACCATCAGTATCGACCTGAACCCCAGCTCGAGCAATTTGTCGGAAAGATCAACCACTAATAGTGGCTCATGCGCAGCGTCCCGGATATTTATCACCGTCTGCCCCGCTGATAATAATTCTCGAAGCGGAGCGGTAACCGCGAATTTCGACTTTGATAGTCGGCGGAGATACGGCCCGGAAGCCGCCTGGACCACCAGCCGCTCCCCATCAAGCAAAAGGACTAGCCCGGTCTCAGCCTTGAGATAGCGACTCACATACGCCAAAGACGCCTTGGCGATCGCCTTTGGATCGCCATTTTCCAAAAGATCAGGGCCGACAGCCTCGATCAAAGAGGGCTTCGCGGTGAAACTAACAATGCTATCGCCCGCTGGAGCCTGTCCTGTGTCGGCGAACTCGACCGCTGTTAAGCGTTTTTCATCGGGCGCTCTTCCTGAAGAATCGCCCATCTGCTGCTAAGCCGGCCTCTCCTGGTTCCGGGCTGGGATACCCTGAGCTTCAAACTTCTGCGCCAACTCAATAGCCTCCATTAGGGCCAGTCCTTGGGATAAGTACGCCAGCACCGACGAAGCAAACAGGTCACGAGTGGCTCGCGGGTCGCCGGGCAGTTCTTTGCGAAAGAGAAACTGGTGTCCGACCCCGTCATACAAAATATCAATGTGCTCGTCATCTACTTCTCGATCGGATCTAACTAAGACAGCTTTGGAGCCATAGACATGGATAGCCTCAGCCGCTTCTTTCATGGAGGTGATATCGTTCACTTCGATACTGGCCAACCGGGCTGCTTCGCTCTGATACGCAATCACTAGAGTGGCTAAAGGGAGCAACCTGATACGCAAGATAGAAAGAGCGCTGCTCTTAAGGAGCGGTTCATCGGGCCCAGCATCAACGCAGGCATCGACAATGAAGTCGGACTCCCTTAGGTCCTCATCCTCAAAATGACCGGCAACAACCTCAATATTGGCCCGACGGGATAATCGACCAGTCTTGAGGTTGTTGCCGGTCATTTTGAGGATGAGGACC
>CAXMSJ010000060.1:0-15847 GCA_964196305.1 uncultured Acidimicrobiia bacterium | reverse complement strand
CGAAGAAGACACCGCCGAACTCGATCAAATCCTGAAAACCGCCCAGCTTCAGACAACCGCCGATGACCACCGGCCAGACAAGAACGTTGAGGTCCGAGTGTGCGTTCCCGAAGATATCGATGTGTTGTCCGATATATACAGCCGGGTTTTTCCTTCTTATCCGTTTCCGGTTGACGACCCTGAATACATTAGAGAAACAATGCTGGCGAATGTCGTCTACTTCGGAATCGAAGAACACGGACAACTGGTGGCCGTCTCCTCTTTCGAGCTAGACGAATCCTCGCACACGGCCGAGATGACCGATTTCGCCACCCTTCCGACCTGGCGCGGCCATGGTTTTGCCCAGAGCCTGCTAGCACGGATGGACAAATCAGCGACCGATCGCGGAGTGCGCGTCGCCTATTCAATCGCCCGGGCTTTGTCGCCAGGAATGAATGTCACTTTCGCTAAGCGAGGCTATGCTTACGCAGGCAGACTCATCAACAACACGGATATCTTCGGTAGAATTGAAAGCATGAATGTCTGGTACAGACAGCTTTGAATAGCGCCCGGGGGCCTGTTCGGCTAAGTGAAATCGATATCTGAACCATCAGCACGGGTTCACTTTCTGAACAACATCGCAGCTAACTATAAGCAGCTGGAAAAGCTGATAGAGTAGCCTACTAAGGTAGGATGCCTGACCTGCACATTCTTGTCAAAAGCTTATGTTTATAATAAATTTAGAGCATGAATAAAAAACAGGCGCTTGCACTATATAAAAAATACCATGAAGACTGCGATAATCAACGTTTAGGATTATTTGCTGCTCTAGACAAAAAATACGAAGTTAACCGTGTTTTATATCCGGGGTGTTTTGTACATATCACACCTTCTTTGATTTTCCCTAATGTAGTTTATGTGGATTCTGATCGAAGAGCTGAACAATTCTTTAACGACAATGCGGTGCATAGCTTTGTAAACAACAACAGACTGTACGAGCAAGGACCTTCAGTCAGTTTTCACAAATCGGATTATACTAAGGATTTTGGAGAGAATACCGATCAGTTTGATTTGCTGCTATCTCAGTATGCAGGATTTGTTTCTCAGGCCTGCAAAAAATATCTGAAGAAAGATGGAATGCTTGTCGCCAACAACAGCCATGGGGATGCCGGCATGGCGTCAATAGATCCTGACTACCAACTGATAGCTGTCTATAAAAGGCGAAACGATACCGAATATTCCATCAGCGAGAAGAACCTTGATTCATATTTTATTCCAAAATCTCAACGCCATATTTCAAAAGCCTATTTAGAAAAAACTCAGCGAGGCATCGGATATACAAAAAATGCGTCGGGATACATTTTTAAGAAAACAAGTAACAACGCCGAATAATGCCTTTGTACAGGCATTATTCAGAATTTGTGGAGGCGGCGAGAGTCGAACTCGCGTCCAAAGGCCTCGAATCTCAAGCGTCTACGAGCGTAGCCAGTTGATTAATCCCACCGGATCAAGGTTCAATGGCAAACCCTTCAATCCGGCCCACCTGTGAGATTCCCGGAACCCGCTTACAGGCATGGGCGGGCCGGTAGTCCGCTAAGCGACGCCGTTTTCGAGTCCGCGGACACAACTCGGACGACGTGACCTGCTTTGTTAAGCGGCCAGAGCTAGTTCATCATTGGCGTTTATAGCCGTCCAATTGTTTAACGAGGTGATTGGGACCTCGGCTCGCAACTTGAGTTCGATCTGACCCCTGTCGAAACCAGAACGCCCCCCTGTTGTTTGACCGAAACCACCCTACTTTTTGTGGCTCTCTCGAAAAGTGCGCTCAATCTCTCGTTTGGCGTCTCGGTCTGCTATTGCTCTTCTTTTGTCATGGAGCTGTTTGCCCCGGGCCAGGCCCAACTCTACTTTCACCCGTTGGCCGCTGAAATATAGCTTCAGCGGCACCAAGGTAAACCCGCGTTCCTTGGTCTTTCCGATTAAGCGCCTGATCTCCTGACGGTGCAATAATAGTTTTCGCGGCCGCTCGGGCTCGTGCGCTGCCGTCGTGCCTTGTTCATACGGGCTTACATGCATATTATACAGGAAAACCTCGTTTTTATTCACCCGCGCATAGCTGTCTTTTAAATTAACCTTATGAGCGCGCATCGACTTGACCTCTGTCCCAACGAGAACAAGACCAGCCTCAAAGGTCTCATCAATGTGGAAATCGTGACGGGCTTTTCGATTGGTGACTATCACCTCTGATTTCGAAGATTTCACTCTTGGATTATATCAAAGACCAGCAGAGGATATCGACACCTTGAGCGCTCCTGCGCGACCTGCTAAGGTCGACCAGACATGAAAGTCCTTCAGGTCAACAAACTGTATTACCCACATATTGGCGGCATTGAAAAACACATCCAGGATGTGGCCGAAGCGCTAGCCGCACGGGTCGACATCGAAGTCTTGGTCGCCGGCAGTGGGCGGGCGGCCTCACATGAGAAAATCAATGGCGTCACCGTCAATCGGGTGCCCAGCTGGGGTGTCATCCAGTCGGCGCCGCTGGCCCCGGGTTTCTATTCTGCCATCAAACAAGCCAGAGCCGATGTGTATCATCTGCACTTTCCCAACCCGGTAGGCGAACTGGCCTATCTGGCCGCTGGAGCTCCCGGAAAGCTAGTCGTCACCTATCACGCCGATGTCGTCCGCCAACGCTTGACCCGCCGACTTTACAGTCCGATCATCCGCCGGCTACTCCGGCGAGCAGATATGATTATGGTCTCCTCTCCTAATCTGATCGAGTCCTCTGCCTGGCTGCGACCGCTCCGAGATAAATGCCGCGTCGTCCCCTTCGCGATCGACCTTAAGCCGCTTCAGCCTACCCCTGAGATCATGGCTGAAGCCCGGAACCTACGGGAGCGATTCAAAACGCCGATCGTCCTCTTTGTTGGACGGCTTGTTTACTATAAAGGCCTTGAGTTTCTGGTTCAGGCAGCCACCCAGATCAAAGCACAATTCGTCATCGTCGGCGAAGGTCCGCTTGAATCTGAACTTAAAGCACTCGCTGCTAAACTCGGTGTCTCAGATCGCCTGCACTTTGTCGGTCGCGTAACCGATGAGGAACTGCCGGCTTATTATCACTCCTGCGACATTCTCACCCTGCCGTCAATAGCCGAATCTGAGGCATTCGGGTTCGTACAGTTGGAAGCACACGCTTGCGGAAAACCCGTGGTCAGCACTAATCTGCCTACCGGTGTCCCTTACGCCAATCTCCACGAAAAAACTGGGTTGATCGTCCCGCCTCGGGACACCAAGGCCTTAGCCCAAGCGATCAATCTCTTGCTGACCGACGACGCTACCCGCCAGAAGCTCGGGGAACAAGCCAAGACCCGCGTGGAATCAGAGTTCAGCCTGACAGCCATGGCTGATGCTATCGCCGCTGCCTATGAAGAGCTCTAGGGATTTGCTATTCTAGCCTCCTGATGATGAAAACTGTCGAATGGTTCGACGGTCGAGTTAAGATGATCGACCAGACCATGCTGCCGGAAACCGAAGAGTTTCTCTATTTCGATAACTACTTGGACGTAGCTAATTCGATTAAGACCATGAAAGTGCGCGGAGCCCCAGCGATTGGCGTCACAGCCGCCCTTGGGCTCGCCCTCGCCGCCCATCGATCGACAGCTGCAACTACCGCCGAGACCATCAAAGAGTTGAACCGCGCGGCCGAGATACTGGGGGCTACCCGGCCAACAGCCGTCAATCTGTTCTGGGCTATTTCCCGCATGATGTCTGTCGCAAACGCAGCTCGCGACCAGAATCTAGCTGATTTCCGCGAGTTGTTGGTAGCAGAAGCGGTCAATATCCAAGAGGAGGATATCCGGCGAAATCAACTTTTGAGCGATTTCGGGTCATCCCTGATCAATGATGGCGACAGTGTGCTGACCCATTGCAACGCCGGGGCGCTAGCTTGCGCCGGCTGCGGCACTGCTGTCGGCGTGATCACTGCCGCTTGGGAACAAGGAAAGAACATCCATGTCTATGTCGATGAAACGCGGCCACGGCTGCAGGGAGCAAAACTCACTGCGTGGGAACTGACGCGGGCCGGGGTGCCGATGACCCTGATAACCGACAGCATGGCCGGCCACTTCATGCAGCAGGGCCAGATCCAAAAAGTCGTCGTCGGGGCCGACCGGATAGCCGGCAACGGCGACACCGCTAACAAAATAGGCACTTATTCAGTGGCAGTCTTAGCCAAGGCCCACAACATCCCGTTCTATGTCGCCGCCCCCACATCGACAATCGACTTGAATATCGCGGCTGGGGAGGATATTCCTATCGAGGAGCGGCAGGCAGACGAAATCACGATGGTAGGCAGTACCCGCCTGGCACCGCACGGAGTACGCGTGGCGAATCCGGCTTTTGATGTCACGCCCAACCGCCTGGTAACCGCTATCGTCACAGAAGTCGGGGTATCCCAAGCGCCTTTCAATAAAACCTTGGCAAGGGCCGTCGGCAGCCGCAACTCAGCCGTCGGCCTCAGGCTCACTTAGCCCTAGATGGTCGACGCGGTCGAACCCATCGGCCTAACGCTTGGCATCTTTCTGCTGATCGGAGTAGGCGTCGTTGCCCGCCGATTGGGAATACTCGCTTTTGAAGATCGCCAAGCACTCAATAATATAATCATCTTTCTCTGCCTGCCGGCCCTGATATTCAGCGCCGCTCGCGAGGCACCGCTCGAAGCGTCGCTCTTCATTATCTCGGCTATCTCGCTGGCAATCAGTCTGACCACTCTACTCTTAGGGTATGGGCTGGCTCGGCTGGCTCGGCTTGACGGACCATTGCTGGGGTCATTCATGCTGGCTGCCGGCGTCGGCAACACCGGTTATCTGGGGTATCCGCTGACCCAAGCTCTGTTGGGTAGAGAGCACCTCGTCAAAGCAGTCTTCTTCGATATCTTTGGAACGGTACTCATTCTTTTTACAGTCGGGATCTACTTTGCTAATAAATACGGACACTCATCAGGCCGGCCGGCCAGACACGCCCTCACTTACGCCGCTCCCAATCTAGCTGCCCTAATACTGGGCTTTGCAACAGCGAATGCCCAGTTACCGGCTCCCCTGGAGCTGGGAGTCGACTCCTTGGCGCAAGCAACGACGGCAGTGATCATGCTCTCGATCGGGGTCTCTCTTAGTCTCCGCTTCAGCCGACACTGGCTCCCAGTGGGTCTGCTGACAACCTTGAAGTTGGCGGTGATGCCGCTGCTTGGTCTGGGAGTGGCCCTTGCCTTGGACCTGCCGTCTGCTGTCGGCGGAGTCGTGGTGCTGCAATCCTCGATGCCGGTAGCATTGATGACTTTTGTCATCGGCGACAAATACCGGCTAGACCGCGACTTTCTCTCTGGAGCCATCATGGCCAGCACAGCCCTCAGCATGCTTACAATCCCCACGTGGTTGACTATTGTCAGCCTACTAAATCTTTAGTACTGTATAAACATGCGTCGCTACTTTTCGGCTCTGTTGGACTTAGTCTATCCGCCGCGCTGCCCAGTCTGCGCGAGGTTGACCACTGGGCCCCTCTGTGAGCAATGCCTTCCCCAACTCCCCTTGATCACCGGGCCAATCTGCAGTCACTGCGGCAGTCCGACTTCCGTCTCAACCGCGGTCTGTCGTCACTGCGAGAACGCCTGCTTTCATTTCACCTGGGCGCGCTCAGCCTGGGCCTTCAGCGGTCCCGGCCGAGAACTGATTTATGACCTAAAGTATAGAAACAACGCTCATCTTTCACAGGCCCTAGCAGCCTGGTTGGTGCCCTTAATTGGCCCTAGCGACATCATCAGTTGGGTGCCGCTAACCAGATCAAAGAAATGGGCTCGCGGGTACAACCAGGCCGAGCTATTAGCCCGCCACCTAGCGCGCTCGACAGACCTGCCCCCCGCCGAGCTTCTACGCCGAAATCGCCACACGGCTGATCAAAACCGTCTAACCCCGGTCGAGCGCCGACAGAATGTACGCGGCGCCTTCGAGGTCCGCGCCGACGCGGTCGTTACCGGACTCAACATCCTTTTGGTGGATGATGTGTTCACCACCGGAGCCACTGTTTCTGAATGCGCCGCCGCCCTGAGCGCCTCCGGGGCTAGGGCCGTCCATGTAGTCACCCTGGCGCGAACACTGTAGGAGTTTATCCGACCCTGTACCAAGATATAGTATTGTGGCCGACCTGACAGACCGATATCTACTACCAAGAGCAAGCTGAGACAAGCGAGGTTGTTAATGAACACTGGTTTCGACGGAGCCCGTAAGCCCGATGACCGCAATCATGATTCGATGCGGCAGCGGAGTGATCTAGGTGAACTGAAGGACGTGATCGCCCGAGGCGATTACCACGTGCCCGCCACCGAGATCGCCAAAAGAATGTTGTCTTCACGGGTTTTTCAGTACCGAAAATATGGGTAGAGACTAATTAGCGGCAACGCGAACAAAGACTTGGCAAGAGCCAACTCTTTGTGATAGTTTCGCAACATTATTAGTCCAGTCTAGTGTGCGCTTACCCGTTTGGAGGTACTTGTGGACATACGCATCAAGGGGATCCACATCGATGTCACCCCCGCCATCAAAGAATACGTGACCGAGAAGATCAGCAAGCTCAGTCACCATTTGGAGCACCAAATACTCAGTGCAGAGGCCAAGTTTGGGCACGAAAAGAATCCGAAGATCACCGACAGTGAGAAAGTGGAAATCACTCTCTATACTCGCGGGCCGATCATCAGAGCCAAAGAGACCGCTGCTGATCGGCACGCCGCGATCGACGGCGTCGTCGGCAAACTTGAGCGGCAGATCAGTAAGTATAAAGAAAAGATGTATCGTAGTTCTACCAGTCACCGGACCGAGAACCATAAACGCAAGGAGGAGCTCATGACAACTGAAGTAGATGCTGAAATCGTTAGGGTCAAGCAAGTATCAATGAAGCCAATGACCTCGTCTGAAGCCACATTACAGATGGACTTGCTCGGACACACCTTCTTCGTCTTCAAGAACGCCGAGAGCGACGAAGTAAATGTTGTTTACAAGCGCCACGATGAGAATTACGGATTGATCGAGCCGCTTTCATAATCACGATCACACTCTGAAATTCACCCTTTTGCCGATCCATAAGGGCTAGGGAGAGTGGTTCTTAAATTGTTTACCTGCTTAACCGTTGACAGTTACGGTTTTTTTCGCTAGCCTATCCCCAAAATAGAAAACGATTGACAATCAACAAAATCAACATATCATAGTCGGGGCAATCGCCTGCAAGGGCGGTAATC
Organism: uncultured Acidimicrobiia bacterium; assembly: GCA_964196305.1. Lineage (GTDB taxonomy): Bacteria > Actinomycetota > Aquicultoria > CAJVYJ01 > JAUVQD01 > DAOUYN01. Next base: position 8,583 of record CAXMSJ010000060.1, on the reverse strand, counting down.
GTAGCAAGGACAGCATATGAATTCGAAGGCAACTGTCGTCAATCGAGAAGAGATTGAGCAAGTTCTCTGTCAAATAGCGGAGATCGACGCAGCTCGGATAGTGTACAGCCAAAGCAACGAGATCGAAGAGTTGCACGTCTTGGCCTCAAACGCCAAGGGGCCGCGCCAGATAGTACGTGATGTCGAATCGCTGCTGATGGCCCGCTTCGGAATCTCCGTTGACCACAAAAAGATCAGCATCGCACAAATCGGCGACATCGGGCCGATTTCAAAAAATACCCCACCTCCACCGGCCAGGCTCAAAATAGCCGGCATGAATATCGAGATCAACGACCAAGAGGCGACGTTCGAAGTTACTCTCTCAGAGAATGGCAGCAGTCACGTAGGCACCGCCACGGGAGCTAGCTCCCAAAACGGAAGATTGAGAGTAGCCGCTCTAGCCACGCTGGACGCTGCCCGGCAGTATTCATCCGCCGAACTAAACTACTCGCTCGAACATGTGGCGATCGTCCCGTCCAACCAGGGAAAGGTCGCTTTGGTATGCGTTTCGACTATTACTCGCGGCGGCGAAGAAACTTTCGCCGGTTCGGCTGTGATTAAGTTTGATGAAGGAGACTCTATTGTCAAAGCGACGTTGGCGGCCATCAATCGCCACATAATGCAAGAATCATAATCGACTGATTTGGGGGCTGGCGTTCGGTAGGAAATCGCTTTTCTATGAGCGGAGCGAATATTCCTTTCCAACACTAGCGGCTTGGAGAGAGACTTCTAACAAAAAGGAGGCCCTCTTCCATGAAAACAAGGATCATCGTACTGCTTTCGAGCCTCGCGGCTCTAGTGCTCGGTGGCGGCGCCGGTTGGCGCTGGTAGGTTAAGTTTTCGAATGCCGGCCCCCATTTTTAAGGTTTAATTTATGCCGTCAGCTTTGAGAATATATATTGGCACAACAGCCGGGGTCACTGCGGGGCTCAGCGCCTGGTTTGTCCTTAGTGGCTCCAGTATCGACTGGCGAGCCTTCCTCTTCTTTAGTCTGCTGGTCTTCCTAGCCGAAAGCTTCTGTATCGATCTCCCAAAAGCCGGCGCAGTATCTATAACATTCACGATAATCCTGGCGGCTATGGTTCTCTTTGGCCCGGCCCTCGCCTCACTCTCAGCAATTTTTGCTGCCTTTATCTGGCGCGATATCAAAAAAGGCACGCACCCTATCCGGTGGATCTTCAACGGGTCACAGTACTCATTATCGGCCTCTGCGGCCAGCTTGACTTATGTTGGTACCGGCGGTGTTGTTCTGACCGAGGTCGGACGGGGCCTCAACTTGACCGACTTCCCACAACTGCTGCTGCCGATCACCTTAGCGGTGATCGCGTTTTTCCTCACCAACACCTTGCTGGTATCAATAGCAATCGGCCTGGCAGAGAAAATGCGTCCCTTGTCTGTCTGGTTGATCAACGTACGATGGGCCATGCCCAACTATTTTGCTCTGGCCCCGTTGGGTTTGGCTATCGCTGAGATATTCATGGCGGCCGGCTACATCGGCGTCATTCTGATCTTCATGCCTCTAATCGTGGCCCGTCAGACCTTTCAAGTCTATATGCGCCTAAGAGGGACATATCTGGGGACCGTCCAGTCTCTAATCGCCGCTCTCGAAGCGAAAGACCCCTATACGCGCGGTCATTCAGAGAGGGTGGCAAAGATCGCCGAACAGATCGGGCAAGAACTGAAGCTGGGCGAAAACGAACTTGAGACACTGCGTTATGCAGGTATTCTTCATGACATCGGTAAAATCGGCACCGCTCGATATATTCTGCGCAAACCGGGCAAGCTTACCGAAGAAGAGCATCGACGCATTCGCCTCCACCCAGAGGCAGGCGCACTGATTCTGCGGGAAGTCAATTTCCTAAACCATGTCGTTCCGGTTATCTTCCACCATCATGAACGTTTCGACGGAACCGGCTATATTGATGGCGTAGCTGGTGACGAGATACCATACCTGGCCCGAATCTTAAGTGTAGCCGACGCTTTTGACGCTATGACGTCCCCCCGCCCCTACCGTGGCAGTCTATCCCTGGAGGTGGCCTGTCGAGAACTTATAGATTGTAGTGGCACCCATTTCGACCCGAAAATAGTCCAGGCCTTGTTACGGGCAATCGAATATGCACCGGAAAAACCGGAAATCGCGAAAGGTCAGTTGCAATTTAATGGAGTCTAAGCACAGGTTTCTGACCTACTTCAATATCATCATACTGGCCGCCGGGCTGACGATCCTGGCAACAGAGATCCGCTCTATCAATCTAAATGAATCCTCGCTCGTCGCCTTGGTTGTTTTCATGGTGATCATCGCCTTGATCAGAATCGCCGATGTCGAACTCCCTCAAGGGGACCACGTCACGCTGGATGCGGCTATCGTGGTAGCGACCATATTGATATTTGCCACGCCGGCCGTTCTGATCATCGCCGCCGGCGGCATCATTATCGCCGAAGTCAGTCGCGACCAGAGCAGTGGCTTTAAAAAGATTCTGCTCCCCCTCGCCCAAAGAGCCATCATTGTCTCTATAGCCGGGCTTTGGATGACCGGTCGATATGTAACAGCTACCGACCCGGACCAGGCGCTAACCCTGCTCGGACCAGATTTGGCTTTCGCCATTCTCATGACCATTACGTTTTTCTTCTTGGAAATAGTGTTCAATCAATTCTCCCTAAGCCAGCGACGCTCATTGCCATTTATCCCAGCTTTTTTCGGTTCCCTGACCTTAATCGGCCCGGTGTATTTCTCTCTCGCTTCAATTGGGATCTTGATGTCTATCATGTATCCATCAATGGAGCTGTGGGGGGTTTTTCTTTTTGGACTACCGCTAGTGGTCGTCCACTACTCGTTCGAGCTTTTCTTGAGCATCAAGAGCACCTACCGACACACCATTTCCGCCTTGACACGCGCAATCCAGATGGAAGACTACGACCAAAGGAGTCACAGTGAGCGGGTGGCCGATCTAGCTATCGATATTGGCCGAGAGCTGGGATTTCACGGCGAGCGCCTGGAGTCTCTTGGCTACGCCTCGCTCTTGCATGACGTCGGCAAACTCGGCCTTGATGTAGATTCGTTCGATGCTATCTTGGACTCACAAGGAATGTCCGAGAACGTTGCCCCACATGCGCAGATCGGGGCCGAAATATTAGAGCAAGTAAAGTTTCTTGAGCAATTCGCAGACATCGTCCGCAAACATCACCTGCCATTTAGCGCCAGTCCGGATGTCGACCGGCGCCACCCCATCGAAGCCAGAATAATTGCGCTAGCCAATTATTTCGACCAATTGACCCAAGTGCCGCTGGCTGAAAGTCGGCTCTCCCCCAACCAAGCTATAGCTCGCATAAAACGAGAGGCAATGAGCTTTGACCCAAAAGTTATCAGAGCCCTGGTCAGCGTGCTCAAACGACAGCAAAGATTCACCGTCCCCACCTGGTAGATGCTGCTCGAAGTCATAGCAGCCGCCATTATCTTCGGCCTAATCTCTGGCGGAAGGTTGCCCCGCCTAAATGATCTGGAGCTACGCGGCGCAACCCTGATATTTATCGCTCTGCTCGTCCAGCTAACGCTACCGGCAATCGGACGCCTGGAGGCCAAAGCGGCTCCGGTCGTATTGATAGGTTCATTCGTACTGCTGGTGGCGGCTCTATTGAGCAATAAGAAAACCCCGGCCGTCCTGCTAATGACGGTCGGGGTCTCTTTGAACCTGCTGGTGATCGCCATCAACGGTGGCATGCCCGTGGCCACTTCTGCCTTGTCGGCAGCAGCCGACGATCTCATCCATATCCCAATCTCCGATACGACACGGCTGCCCTGGCTGGGGGATGTCATACGTTGGCCCCTGCCCGGCGCGCTGAACGGCCTGGTCAGTTTGGGTGATTTTTTTCTCAGTGCCGGCGTCTTTCTTATAATCTATGTTGGCATGCTCTACAAAGGAAGGCGGAGAAAACGTGGCGACCACGCCGGTCAGCCTGATTTGTAGACGACTCTATTGGTGCTAGAATCATCCCTATGCGAAATCTATTCTCAAAAGCCCTCCGCGTCGGCGAAGGTCGAAAGTTCAAGGCCTTGGAGGCACAGGTCGAAGCCGTCAACGACTGGGAACCGGAGATTTCCGCTCTTGATGACGCGGCTCTGAAATCGAAAACCACTGAATTCCGAGCTAGGCTCAAGGAGGGTGAGACTCTTGAAGAGCTACTGCCCGAGGCTTTCGCCGTCGTCCGCGAAGCCTCTGTGCGGGCCTTGGAGATGCGTCATTTTGACGTCCAGATAATGGGCGGGATTGTCCTTTTCCAGGGAAACATTGCTGAAATGAAGACCGGTGAAGGCAAAACCTTGGTAGCCACCCTGCCGGTTTACTTACAAGCTTTAGCTGGAAACGGCGTCCACGTAGTCACTGTCAACGACTATCTGGCAAAACGCGATAGCGAGTGGATGGGGCAACTCTACGAGTGGTTGGGGCTCAAAATAGGGCTGCTACAGAACCAGATGGAACCACCATTGCGGCGCGCCGCCTATCAGGCCGACATCACCTACGGGACCAACAGCGAATTCGGATTCGACTACCTTCGGGACAACATGGCGATCGACGCCCACGAAATGGCCCAGCGCGGCCACCAATTCGCCATCGTCGATGAAGTTGACAGTATCCTGATCGACGAAGCCCGCACCCCTTTGATCATCTCTGGCGCCGGTGAAAAGGCCAGCGACATCTACCAGTCCTTCGCCAAGATCGTGCCCCGTTTAAAGGCGGGCGATGACTATGAGGTGGATGAGAAACTAAAAACAGTAGCAATCACCGAGGAGGGTGTGACCAAAGTCGAGCGGGCACTCAACGTCGACAACCTATACGACCACGTCAACAGCCAGCTCGTCAACCACCTCAACCAAGCCCTCAAGGCCCACGGCCTCTTTCGAAAAGACGTAGACTACGTCATTAATGACGGCGAGATCATCATCGTCGATGAGTTCACCGGCCGCCTCATGGAGGGTCGCCGATACAGCGAAGGGCTACATCAAGCGATCGAAGCAAAAGAAAAGGTCAGTATCCGAGAGGAAAATCAAACTCTGGCGACGATCACCCTGCAAAATTACTTTCGGTTGTATGAGAAGCTGGCCGGCATGACGGGTACGGCGGCCACAGAAGCAAACGAGTTCCGAGAGATATATAAACTGGAGACGGTCGTAATTCCAACCAATATGCCTATGGTCCGCGATGACGCACCCGACCGCATCTACAAGACTGAGAAGGCAAAATTCGAAGCAGTCATCGAAGATATCGTCGCCCACTATAAGCGCAACCAGCCCGTACTGGTCGGCACTATCTCAATTGAAAGATCAGAACTACTCAGTCGAATGCTGAAGAAACAGGGTGTCAAACACGAGGTCCTCAACGCTAAGCACCATGAACGAGAAGCTGATATCATCTCGAATGCTGGCCAACCAAAGGCGGTCACCATCGCCACCAATATGGCCGGTCGAGGAACAGATATCGTCCTTGGCGATGGAGTGGTCGATGTCGGCGGGCTACATGTCCTCGGGACTGAACGTCATGAATCGCGCCGGATAGACAACCAGCTGCGTGGGCGCTCCGGACGGCAAGGAGACCCCGGCTCTTCTCAATTCTACATTTCACTCGAAGATGACCTGATGCGCCTGTTCGGCCAGATGGAGCGCCTGGGGGGATTAATGGAACGCCTTGGTATCCCCGATGACGTGCCGATCGAGCACAACATGGTCAGCCGCTCCATCGAGACTGCCCAAAAACAGGTGGAAGGCCAGAACTTTGAAGCCCGCAAGCACGTGCTTAAATACGATGACGTCATGAACAATCAACGAGAGATTATCTACCGGCACCGGAATCAGGTCCTCTTCGGCGATGAGATCGATCGTCAGAGCCGAGAACTGGTGGAAAGTGTGGTTGATAGTTACGTAGAGACCTTCACTGATGCCACTATCGACCCCGAGGACTGGGACTGGGATGGCCTAGTGGCCGCCTTCAACCAATTACAGCCGGATCATGTCACCATTGAACGACTAACAGAGTTAGTCACCACTGAAGAGCTGGCCGAATTCTTGGGCGAGCGCACCTCTGCCTTCTATGGCCAGCGGAGTAAAGAAATGGGACCAGAGCTCTTCTCCGACCTACAAAGAACGGTCCTCCTGCAAGTCGTGGACACTAAGTGGCGGGAACACCTCTACGAGATGGACCACTTGCGGGAAGGCATCGGACTCCGAGCCATCGGCCAACGCGACCCTTTGATCGAATATCAGTCTGAGGGCTTCGCTATGTTCCAATCAATGATCGATTCGATCCAGGAGGATTTCGTTCGTTACATCTTCCACGCTCAAATTGTCGAAGAAAAACAATCTCGAGTGCAGGTAGTAACTGAGGGTCGGGGTGAGTCGCCGCGAGCAGCGTCCCAGCCAGCCCAGAGTGCTGTGACTAGCCCGAAAGAAGCGTCAGGTGCCAAGGTCGGTCGAAACGACCCGTGCATCTGCGGTAGCGGCAAAAAATACAAGAAGTGTTGCGGATGATTGACGACAAGAAAGAGCAGATCGCAGAGTTACGTAAAAAACTTGGATCGATCAAGGAGTATCTTTGACCTCGGCCACAAACGACAGGAAATAGAGACACTCGAGGTGGAAGCGGCCCACCCCGACCTCTGGTCCGACCCCGAACAAGCACAGAAAACCACCCGCAAACTTTCACAGCTCAAGGAAGAGGTCGATGAATACGACCGGACTGCCGGTGAACTAGAAGACGTTGAGGTCTTAAACGAACTCGCCCTGGCAGAAGTCGATGAATCTGCGGCCGTCGAGGTAACCGAGGGCATCACCAAAATCCAGACCGACCTAGACGAGCTCGAAAAATATTTGTGGTTCTCGGGAGATCTCGACAAACAGGGTGCGATCTTGATGATCCACACCGGCGCCGGAGGGACAGAATCGCAGGATTGGGCCAACATGCTGCTGCGGATGTACTTGCGTTGGGCAGGCTCCCAAGGGTTTCGCGCCACCATCAACGAAGTCTCAGCCGAGGAAAGTGTTGGCATCAAAAGTGCGACCATCACGATCGCTGGTCCCTATGCCTATGGACTCCTCAGGGCAGAAAAAGGCGTTCATCGCCTGGTCAGAATTTCACCATTCGATGCTTCAAAACGACGCCACACCACCTTCGCTTCTGTGGATGCCATCCCGGCCATTGAAGAAGACGTAGAGATCACAATCGACCAGCAAGACCTGAGAATCGACACCTATCGCGCCAGTGGCGCCGGAGGCCAACATGTCAATGTGACCGATTCAGCGGTACGCATAACCCATCAGCCGACAGGCATAGTGGTTCAATGTCAAAATGAAAGATCGCAGTTCCAAAATAAGGAAACAGCGCTTAAAATACTAAAGGCGCGCCTCTATGAGCACGCCGAGGCAGAGCGCGAAGAGGCACTGGCCGCCGAGCGCGGGGAAAAGAAGGACATCGCCTGGGGCAGCCAGATCCGGTCGTACGTCCTCCACCCGTATATGATGGTCAAAGACCACCGTACGGGAGTCGAGAAAGGCAACGCCCAAGGCGTGCTCGACGGTGACCTGGATGATTTCATCGCTGGCTGGCACCATTGGAGACTAAAGGGAGATTGAGTGTGAACGTGGAAACAAGCTTGGATCAAGACCAACTACTGACCGAATTAGAGACAAGAGCCCTCAATATCCGGCGCGATATAGTCAAAATGATCGGCCTGGCCGGGTCGGGACATCCAGGGGGTAGCCTCTCGGCAGCCGACATCGTATCGGCCATCTATTTCCACGCGCTCCGTCATGACCCCAAGAACCCCCTTTGGGAAGAGCGCGACCGGTTTATCCTCAGCAAGGGTCACGCTGCCCCAGTTCTCTACGCAGCCCTAGCGGAAGCCGGCTATCTGGAGCGCGAACTTCTCTGGACTCTGCGCCAGTTCGGCAGCCCCCTCCAAGGCCACCCGGATATGAAAAAGGTGGCCGGGGTCGAAGTGTCCACCGGTTCGCTCGGTCAAGGCCTGGCGGTAGCCTGCGGAATGGCCCTGGCCGCCCAATTGGATGGAGTGGACTACACCACTTACACCCTTCTTGGTGACGGTGAAAGCCAGGAGGGCGAGGTATGGGAAGCAGCCATGATGGCGGCTCACTACGGTCTAGACAACTTGATCGCCATCACCGACTATAACGAACTACAAATCGACGGGAGTCTAGCGGATGTCAAAGATATCTGCCCGGTCACGGACAAATGGCGTGCTTTTGGTTGGGATGTCCTCTGTGTCGATGGTCACGACATGAAGCAGGTCGTCACGGCCCTTGATGAGGCAAGAGCCCTTAAGGGACGCCCGATAATGATCGAGGCGAAGACGATTAAGGGCAAAGGCGTATCTTTCATGGAAAACGAAGTAGGGTGGCATGGTGTAGCTCCAGACGAAGAGCAAATGATAGCCGCACTGGCTGAGCTAGGGGTCGATAACTGGGCTACATGGTAAGCCCCCTCTGCTCGCATTACGCCATTGATATTATCCACTTGCACCTGTTAAGATGTACGC
>CAXMSJ010000059.1:0-4577 GCA_964196305.1 uncultured Acidimicrobiia bacterium | reverse complement strand
TTTGATGCGCTGGATGAACTGGAGTTGGCGCCGGAGGACGTGATCAGCGATCGCGCTGCTTTCAACGATGAATTGATCGCCTTGACCGATGCTACCCGTCGGGCCGGACGAGGCCATGCCATCATGCCGGCTATGAGCCAGGCTGTCTTGGCGGAGAGGGTTCATCTCGACCCGGACATTGAGCCGTCCGAACTCGGAGATCTTCTGAGTTTCGTGGAGAAACGTTAAGATGAAACTGTTGAATGTCATTCTGGCCGGACCGGCCGAGAAAGAGAAAACAGCCCTAATCAAGGCATTTAGCGACGTGGTTTTCAAATCGCCGGAACAGGTTGCCATAGGGAAAAAGGGCGACGCCTACACCGTCGAGTTTGGTCGCTCGAAGATCGGGTCCGATACGTACCTATATCTGGCCGGGGTGCCGATGGACGAACACTTCGATTTTCTCTGGGAGCGGTTGGCTAAAGGGCTGCTTGGTTTTATTCTTATTGTCGATATGGCCGCGACGGCTGACAAGGCCGCGGCCAAAGACCTGATCGCGCGGGTGAAAGAGATGTCCCAGACGCCGATGGTGGTCGTCTTTATCGGTCCGACTGGTCCTCGTGATCCGGGGGTGGCGGCGCTCCGTAAGGAGCTGGACATCGCCAAAGAAGAGCAGCTAATCTGTGGGGCGGCAGCCGATAAACAGACAGCCAAAGCAGCTATATCGAAGTTGCTCCAACTGGGCATCAAGATGCAGAAAAAAGTGACGGCGTGAAAACAGCTGAGAGGCTCGGGGCGTTCCTGGTTCATGGGGGGATTATCAACAACCCCCAGCTGGCAGACGGGTTACAAGTTCACCAGGTGACGGGCTTGCCCCTGACAGAGTCTCTGATAGGCCTGGGATACTGTCAGGCGCTCGATATCTTGCCGAAGCTCGCGCGGCAGCTGGGCATTGAATATGTCGATCTGGCGGATTATAAGGTTAACGTGAACGCGATCTCCATAGTCCCGGAAGAGTTGGCGCGCCGTTATTCGGTTCTGCCGATCGATTTTACTCACGGCAAGCTGGTCTTACTGATGTCATCTCCTGATAACGTGGTCGCGATCGACGACATTCAGATGGCCAGCGGCTATGAGGTGACGCCGGCTGTCGGTGTTTTTGACGACATTGAGGCCGGCATTAACCAGTTCTATCAGATGGCCACCACGATCACGGATGATCTTCTCGGTGGAGAAGAAACTGAAGATATCGAGGTGGTCTCGGAAGAAGCCCCGATCATCAAGCTGGTCAACTTTATTATCAGTCAGGGCGTTGAAGACCGGGCGAGTGATATCCATGTCGAACCGCAGGAGAATGACTTACGGATCCGGTATCGGGTCGACGGGGTCCTGCAAGAGGTCATGACATCGCCCAAGCGGGTCCAGGCGGCGATTCTCTCCAGGTTGAAGATCATGTCCGGGATGGACATTGCGGAAACGCGGAAACCGCAGGACGGTCGAGCAGCGATGAGTATTCGTGGGCGTGGAGTTGATTTCCGGGTTTCGAGCTTGCCGACTGTCTATGGCGAACGGGTCGTCTTGAGGGTCCTTGAAAAAGAAAGCATTCTTCTGACCCTCGATGACTTGGGCTTTCTGCCGGACAGCTTAGCCCGGTTTAGGAGTTCTTTTACCAAACCATACGGGGCTATTCTCGTCACCGGACCGACTGGTAGCGGGAAGTCGACCACCCTCTATGCGACGCTGAATGTTCTTAATACGGAAGCTCGCAACATCATCACGGTAGAAGACCCGGTCGAATACCGTCTTCCCGGAATAAATCAGGTTCAGATCCATGCTAAAGCGGGGTTGACTTTCGCCCGCGGTCTCCGCGCCATTTTGCGGGCCTCGCCGGATGTGGTCATGGTCGGGGAGATCCGCGACCAGGAGACTGCTAAGATAGCCGTGGAGGCTGCTCTTACCGGCCATTTGGTTTTAAGCACCTTGCATACGAATGATGCTCCAGGAGCGGTCAGTCGGCTGACGGAGATGGGGGTAGAGCCGTTTCTGATCTCATCAGCGATAGACTGTGTCCAGGCCCAGCGGTTGGCCCGCCGACTCTGCTCGGAGTGCAAGGAGCCTTTTGAGCCGGACGCGGAGATGCGTGAGGGCCTGGGGATAGGCGCAGACGAGCAGGTCACGCTGTACCGCCCCAACGGGTGTGATCGGTGTAACAATACGGGCTACAAGGGTCGGGTCGGCGTTTACGAAGTCATGCTGATGAGCGAGGCGATTCAGAAACTGACGATCGAGCGGGCTTCTGGCGACGAGATCAAACAAGTGGCAATAGCTGAGGGCATGCAGACCTTGAAGGAAGACGGTTTTGAGAAAGTGAAGATGGGACTGACAGCATATGAGGAGGTCCTGAGGGTGATCGTCTAGCCCTAATATGGCCCGGCTATAATGTTTGCAGTTCTTTGTCCGATATAAAGAAAGCCTAACAGTTCATAATAGGGAGAGGCAACGGTTTGTTTGATATCAACGATTTACTAATAGACGTACTTGAGAGGGAGGCTTCCGACCTCCATCTGACTGCCGGGGTACCGCCGATGATCAGGCTCAACGGGAAACTTCAGCCCCTGGACTACCCGCGGTTGATGCCCAAGGACACCCAACAGCTTATTTACAGCATTCTCACCCAAGAGCAGCGTGAACAAGTAGAACGCCGGAAAGAATTCGATCTTTCTTATTCAGTGCCGGGCCGTTCCCGTTTTCGGGTCAACGTATATTTTCAGCGCAACAGCCTCTCAGCTGCTTTTAGGTTGATCCCAGTGAACATTCGCACTCTCGGTGACCTTGGCCTACCACCCATTTTAGAAGAGATGATCAAGAAACCCCGTGGCTTCATCGTGATCACCGGCCCGACCGGCAGCGGTAAGTCAACTACCCTGGCTGCTTTGATTGACATGATCAACGCCACTCAAGCGGTGCATATCATGACAGTCGAGGACCCGATCGAATACTTGCATAAACATAAGAAAGCTATGGTCAACCAGCGTGAAATCGGACCAGATACAGATTCGTTCACTAACGCTCTTAAGTATGTTTTGCGACAGGATCCCGATGTTATTCTCATCGGTGAGATGCGTGATATCGAAACGATCAGTACGGGCTTGACCGCCGCTGAGACCGGCCACTTGGTCTTTGCTACGCTGCATACACAGGATGCCCCGCAGACCATCGACAGGATTATCGATGTTTTCCCGCCCCACCAGCAACAGCAGGTCCGGATGCAGTTGGCGTCGACTCTGCAGTGTATCGTCTCGCAACAGTTGTTGCCGTCCATCGACGGTAGCGGCCGGGTAGCCGCAGTCGAACTTTTGATTCCGACGCCGGGGATACGCAACCAGATTCGCGAGGCGAAGACCCATCAGATTCGCAACTCTATGCAGACCGGCTCCAGTCAGGGCATGGTTACCATGGATAAATCTCTAGCAGCGCTTTATCGGGCCGGAAAGATCAGCCTGGAGACCGCTTTAGCTCAGGCGCATGATCCGCAAGAAGTCAAGCAACTTTTAGGTCGGGTCGGGTAGTTATCTTGGTTTTACAAGGTGAATCGGTTAGTATTACTTGGCAAGATATGCTGAGTCTGGCAATTGTAGGAGGTAGTCGTGGCCGTCAGTTACGCATACAAAGCTAAAGATCGCGCGGGTCAAATCGTCAGCGGCAACATCGAGGGCGACAACCCAACCGCTGTCGTCGCCAAGTTGCGGCAGATGGGCTATACCGTTCTCAATGTTAACGAAAAGGCCGACAAATCCGGCCTGAGCATGGAGATCAAGCTCTTCAAGAAAAAGGTAAAGCTGAAGGATATAGCAATCTTCAGTCGGCAATTCGCCACCATGATCAACGCCGGCCTCTCTCTGACCAAGTCCTTGAATATTCTGGCGGAGCAGACAGAGAACTCAAGACTGGCCGAGATCATCTCTGAAACACAAAAAGACGTAGAAGCCGGTCAGACGCTGTCTGAAGCGATCGGCCGGCATGACGATGTCTTTTCATCGCTTTTTATTAATATGGTCAAGGCTGGTGAGACCGGTGGTGTCTTGGACGATGTTTTACTTAGAGTGGCCGAACATCACGAAGGCGAAGTAGTACTCAAGGCCAAGATCAAGTCGGCTATGTCCTATCCGGTGGTCATGTTTATTATGTCGATGATCATTCTCTTTGCTATGTTGACCTTTGTGGTTCCGGTCTTTGTGGGTATGTTCGATTCGCTCGGCGGCGACCTGCCGCTCCCGACCAAGGTACTCGTGGTCGTGAGTGGATTTATCCGTACTTTCTGGTATCTGCTTATTGCCGGTGTCGTCGGCTTGCGTTATGCGATCAAGGCTTACAAGAAGACGGCTCACGGTCGTCTGACGTTCGACAAGCTCAAGTTGCGTCTGCCGGTTTTCGGTAATCTCAACATCAAACTGGCAGTTGCCAGGTTCACGCGGACGTTCGGCACTTTGGTCTCCAGTGGTGTGCCGATCTTGCAGGCCTTGGAAATTGTCTCGGCGACCGCCGACAATGAGGTGGTTTCGCGGGCTGTCAAAGCTACCAGGACCAGCATTAAAGAA